>REEM01000124.1 GCA_007695055.1 Spirochaetaceae bacterium
ACGTCACGGAAATGTGCGGTTCATCCTTCCTGCGCGGGCAATGAACATTGGGGCACAGATCAATATTGGAGTGCGCGAGTGCACAAGCGACTACGTATACGTGATCTGGAACGATATGCGCCTCATAGAGCTTTCGGAGCGTGCGCTGACCCGTGCAACTTCTGAAGACGTGCTGTGTAGCGCCCCGTACGTGCGAAATGAACGTTCTCAGGTTATACCTACCGTCATGACTCCCGCCTTCGAAAAGAACCGTACTCTGCGCGTTTTGCCACAGGCGCCTCACAGTGAGACTGTCTTGAGCCTGTATCCGTACGACTATGTCGGTCTCTACCAAACCAAGCGCTATCTGGATGTTTTTGGTTACGATGCACGTATTCACCGGCCCTACTGGCAAAAGCTTGAGTTTGGGTTGCGGTGCTGGATGTGGAACGAGAAAATCCGCGTGAGTTCAGCGTTACGGGTCGCGTACACCGGCACTCCGCCATCCGACGACACCACCCCAGATGCGGACTACTTGCGTTTCTACTGGAAGACCCTTGGTGTTAGATTATCCACAAACGGCGCGGACCTCAGCTCTCGACGGCTTATTGGGGGTATAGTGAGAACGCCCAGCGCAGCACCCTCACTTATCAGATCTTTCCGCGAGTTGCGTCGTGAGTTCCGACGTTACGGGTCACGATACAAGAGGTCAGCACTGAGACTTATCTCAGAGTGGGAGGCAGATGCATGATTGCGGTATTTCTCCAAGCCCGATTGGGTTCTACCCGTTTACCACGGAAAGCACTCTTACCCTTGGGTGGCGATACAGTTATCGGGCATGCAATGAACAACCTCCGGAAAATACATGCGGACGAGTTTTGGCTGCTGACTGACAAAGACAGCTATACAGAGCTTCAACCTGTTGCAGCGGCACATTCCTTCGAGTGCCTAGCGGGTTCAAAGAACGACGTACTGCGCCGTTTTGTAGTGGCCGCTGAGAAGCTTGCTCCCGATCTCATCTTCCGTGCAACAGGAGATAACCCACTTGTTTCCGCTGAACTCGCCAACATGCTGCTTGAAGACCCCCGTGTACATGAATCTGCATACTCCGGCTATCTGGGTCCTCCCGTTGGGGTCGGTATAGAGCTCATCAATACCCATGCACTTTTGCAAGCTCACATTCGGGCCAAGTCGCACTACGACAGGGAGCACGTTACCCCATATTTGTATAATCACCCGGATCTTTTTGAGGTACATCTTCCCCAAGCACCTGAGCAGTACTCCCTCCCGGAAGCGCGGGTCACACTCGACACGGTAAGTGACTACCGACATCTCGAGCACATTTACGCCCAGCTCAGCAGTGATCAAGGAATGACCACCCTCCAGTTAATTAATTATCTACGCAACGGGCCGGGCGCGTGAGTCTTCATGATTCGCAGCACTCGATCATTCTTTTACTTCCCGAAACCTCGCCGGAACATGGATACGGCCATGTGACTCGGCTGCTCAGACTACGCCGAGAGTTGATACAGGAGCAGTCTGCCGAGCTACCATACGTAATGGTGGGGCTATGGGCACGTGATCTTGAACGCGAGGTACTGCGTGAACTGCTGCATTCGCATCAGGTGCCGGAAGACTCAGTTGTGCTACTCGACGCCATGTCCGAAGGCAGACTCACTGAATTGCCATGCGACCTGCTGGTGCTCGACCGGCGAACCTTACACCGTTCCTTTGTGGAAGAGCTTCGCAATGTTTGTGGTCATAGACCCTTTCTGCTGGGTTTGGACGCGGTGGGCTCCGGCGCCGAGCTGTGTAACTACGTCATAGACGGCTTCCCGCGGCTTAAGGGTTTGCGCGGTAACGAGCAGCATACAGCCTTCATTAGTTCCACTGCCGTCGGGCCTCCGAACCCGGCAAGGAATAGTACCGCTCCTCACGACCGGCCGCTTCAGATCCTCGTCACCTTGGGAGCTTCGGGTGATGCATCTCGTGAAGCACGTCTCCTGCGTGCGCTCCATACAAGTAGGCAGCGACCGCTTCAGGTTCATATCTACGGCATAGAGGGGTCAGCCCAGCTATGCGACGAACGAGATGACATGCTGGTATATCGACATGGTTTTGATCCAAGCCTGGCTATGCGCTTTTCAGAGTTCGACATCGTCTTCACTCATTTCGGAGTGACGGCTTATGAAGCCGCAGCGGCTGGGTGTGCGGTCGTGCTGTTGAACCCAGGTAGGTATCATGAGCAGCTCTCCCGATGTTCCGGTTTTGTCACCCTGCCATACGGCTGCTTTCCCAAGCTAAGGTGGCACCGTGTTCTCGCCAAACTATTTCGGAATCCAGGCTATGTCCAGGCTCGCAGCGCAGCGGTGCTTAATCCGAGGGGCCGAAGCACCACAGAGGTGGTACGAGATCTTGTGAGATATCGCACGGCACACATTGCAAACTCTCCCGAGAATGGAAACTTGGTTGGTTTCGCTCAATGCCCGGTTTGTTCCTCCAACTCACATTCGCTGCTGTATCGCTTTCCCAGTAAGAACTATCTGCGGTGTCAAACCTGTGGTGTGCTTTTTATGCAGCGAGCTATAGCACATGACATTCAATACAACACTGAGTACTTCTTCCGTGAGTATGAAAAACAGTACGGTAAGAGCTATCTGCAAGACTTTCATCACATTAAAGGTATGGGCGCCTTACGAGTACAGCACATTAGGGATCTCCTGCATGGCTCCTTGCTGAGCGGTGCAGCCGCGCCTGTTGAGGCAACGTCTTTCTCCCTTTTGGACATTGGCTGTGCGTACGGGCCGTTTATGGCGGCAGCGCAGGAGGCGGGTGCTCAGAGTTTTGGGATCGATGTAGCCGAGGATGCGGTGCAGTATGTTGTCAATCAACTTGGCTTTCAAGCTGCATGCATTCCGGTACAGGAACTGAACGCTTCTCGGCAATTTGGACAGGACTCATTTCATGTCGTCACGATGTGGTATGTTATCGAGCACTTCGAGCGGCTTGACCCGGTGCTGAAAGCAGTGGCGGGGCTCGTCGCCCCCCATGGTGTTTTTGCCTTTTCTACGCCAAACGGTACTGGAATTTCGGCTCGCTCCAACCACGAGCGTTTTCTGCGGAACTCACCGGAAGACCACTTCACGGTATGGGAAGCAAAGCGAACGGCCGGAATTCTCAGGCGATACGGATTCCGGGTAGAGCGTGTAGTGGTAACCGGACATCACCCTGAGAGGTTCCCGTTTATGGGCCGTTGGGCAGGTTGCGCACCTGTGGGGTGGGTTCTCAATAAACTCAGTCGGCTCTTTGGCTTGGGGGACACCTTCGAGGTCTACGCTCGCAGGGTCGAGTAGTACGAGTCAAGTAGTAAAGGTCGTATAGGTAGCGTCGGGTGGGAGACAATCTATGAGTTTGCACAATTCAGGAAACTTTGGCAGCATTGAGAACGGTCCAACCATACTCGTTCTTGGGGCATCGCTCATGCAAAGGCCAGCCTACGAAGCCGCACAACGCCGCGGTTGGCGAGCGGTCGCTGTTGACCGTGACCCGCATAGTATTTCCCGAGCACACGCAGCGGATTTCATACAGGCAGATATTTCTAATCACGAAGAGGTAACGCTGCTCGCCTCTGAGTATGCCACATCCCATCCGGTGCACGGAGTCTTTACCTGCGGTACAGACTTCTCATACACGGTAGCAGTTACTGCGGCGCGACTTGGATTACCGGGAATGCCGCCGGAGGCGGCCTTGCGAGCAAGCAACAAGAAGCTCATGCGAGACTGCTTCCACCAGGCAGGAATCCCAAGTCCACGCCACCATGCGCTGTCAGATTTAACAGATGAATCGCTGGCCGCAGGCGCAACGGAGTTAGGCTTTCCTCTGGTTGTCAAACCGGTGGATAACATGGGCGCCCGCGGTATACGACTGGTTCACGACAAGGATCAGCTTGAGACTGCGGTGCGGCTTGCCGTTGAGCAGTCCCGAACTGGGCGAGTAATACTGGAACAACTCATTGACGGCCTTGAGTACAGTATCGACGCCTTAGTCTTTGATGGACGAATCGTTATCGTCGGGGTTGCCGACCGCCACATTTTCTTCCCGCCATACTTTGTCGAGATGGGCCATACCATTCCAACCATGCTTTCCGGATCCAAGTACACCACCCTGATTGAAGGTTTTCGAAGCGCAGTGCGCGCACTAGGAATTGAGTATGGTGCTGCAAAAGGTGACGTCTTTTTGTCAAATGGTGAAGCGGTCGTGGGTGAGATTGCAGCCAGGCTCTCTGGCGGTTATATGTCCGGATGGACATTTCCGGCGGCCGCAAGGTTTGAACCGGTAGAAGCTGCAATGGAACTTGCGCTTGGTTTTCACCCGCGCAGTCTACCAGACTCTATTGATGACGTTCAGCCCCAAAAAACCTCGGCTGAACGCGCCTGGATCTCTATCCCTGGAACGGTTAAAGAAGTACTTGGGCTCCCTTCGGCCGACACCCTTTCCAACCGTTCCGTTGACGGAGCAGCTGAGCTCCCAATGAAAGATGGAGAAGTCGAGCTTATTGCTTGTTTCCCCCGTGCAACGCCCGGGGATTCGGTCTCGTTCCCCACCAATAATGTGGAAAAATGTGGAAACATTATTACCTGTTCGCCGCAGCGGGAGAAAGCAGTTCAACAGGCGGAGACCATCACTCGCGCAATTGTGGTGCGACTTGAACCGGGGAATGCGCGCACCTTTGACTTCTTATTCGGGTCATCTGGCCATGAAGCTCCCTGGGCTTTCTGGCCGACACACCGGGAGAACGTGGACTGCCTTGCAGATATGCCGCGTTTCACAACATCGGCCGTCACTCCTTCCTCGGAAATCACGTCGTCACACACACAGCACCGTGGCAACTGCCGGACAACAATTTCAGTCGGATACCTACCGTTGCCACATCCTGAGCGTGAGACCGCACCAGACTATAATGGACATACTCTTTGTGAGGTGCTCGACCTCTTGCGCTTGAGATACAAGGTTGCACCTCAGGTAGAGTTAACGGGGGGACAGTCGCTCCCAGGCCTTGTACTTGGGAGGGTTTTTTGGCGTGCACTGCTGAAAGGTGGACTACAGGGCGCGCTGTTTATCATCGATACTATAAGCAGGGACGTACCCTCACATGAGGAACTTGCGCGGCTCACCGGTAGGTTATGGAACGACGACTTCGCACGATAGTATTTCTAGTCCTTATGGTTGCCCTCTTTGGCGGGCCGCTTTTTGGACAGCAGCTCAACACATTGACCGAGGAATACCTTACACTCGATCAACTTCTCAGTCGTACCGACGCTGTTCTGCAATGGAACGCGTCGGCAGGAGAAGGGGTGTTGCGCACACCACGTCTCACTCTTGGCTTCTTTGCAGACATGCCTTGGATCACCTTGGATTATGCGGAGTACCAACGAGCTACACCGGTCAGGTTTGAAAACGGCGAATTATTGTTCCCGGAAAGCTACCTAGGCATTCTTCAGAACGCCGGGCGTGGTATAGATATGGGAACGATTGCCGATGGACGCAGGGTAGCGGCGATATTTGTCGATCCCGGTCATGGGGGACGGGATCCGGGAGCTATAGGAAGGCACACTATCAATGGTTCCTTGTTCGAAATCTATGAGAAAGACATAGTTCTAGATGTCGGACTTAGGCTGTACACTCTCCTGAGGGAATCTTATCCTGATCGGCAGATAGCCTTATCTCGGGTAGAAGATACCTACCTCACGCTGGAAGAGCGTACAAATATGGCCAACGACATGGTTGTAGCAGATAACGAGGTTGTGCTTTTTGTCTCGCTGCACGCGAACGCTTCCTTAAACAATCGTGCAACCGGGTTTGAGGTTTGGTACCTTTCGCCTGAGGTTTCTCGTGGCGAACTCATATCGCGACGGCGCACGCAAGTAGATGATCCTGCCCTGATTTCTATTTTGAATACTCTTCGCGATGAGGAACTAACGATTGAAAGCATCTTGCTCGCACGCAGCGTCTTAGATGGCCTGGACGGCACCGTAGGTAGTATTGCGCCAAACAGGGGAATGAAGATGGAGTCATGGTATGTCGTGCGCAATGCCAAGATGCCGTCAATACTCGTAGAGCTAGGGTTTGTGACTAATCCTGAGGAAGCCATGCTATTGTCGCAGCCGGACTACTTGCACAAGCTGACGCGGGGCATTTATAATGGCATACATCAATTTATTACTGATTTTGAAGAATAAAAGCCTATGAAACATCGCCGACGCCTGGCACGATCTCAACAACAGCTTTGGACCATTTGTCTGGGTCTACTCGCAGGCACCTTTGTGGTTTCGCTTGTATTCTTTTTTCTTTTCCGCAGTCCAATGCACTATCAGATTCTGTTCTTCCCTGATATACGCACTGGAGAGCTTTCCGGCGAGCGCCGAATGCTTCCGCGTCTGAGTAACAGCAAGGATGCAGCACGCCAACTGGTGGAGGAAATTATTTTGGGCCCGGTAGACATTCAACATTCCAGGGTCGCTCCTCGTAGCACAATCATTCGTACCTTGGTGGTACGTGATAGAGTGCTCTACTTAGATCTTAGTACCGATATTCTTCATGAAATTGAGGATGAAGACGCCTTTTTTGCAATACAGAGGGCATTTGAACACACAATTCGCTTTAATTATCGTACAATACGGGAGATAGTGTTCACGGTAGACGGTCAGGAACCAGGCGCAACGCGCTACATTAGCTGGCGCACCATGGACGGAACAAGTCCGGCTTCACTCTAAGGAAACCGGCTTCACAATAGGGGCATTCGTCTAAAATGGGGTGAAACTCGTTGACAAATGAAATGTCATCCATATAATTTAGCCTGTACGCACACAATGTATTGGGCTGGAATACTTACAAGGAGAAGGGGATGAAACGGTTTTTCGTTCTATTGCTCGTGTTGCTGGCGGCGGTCGCTATGCCTGGCTTCACGCAAGAGTCTACACTTATCGACTTTTCTGAATTGCTGGCGGACTGGCCGCCTGATAATCCTAGGGATAGTGAAGCGACTCTGCTTGACTATAGTCACATCGCTGGAGCAAGCGTGAGCGCGGACGACCGCGCACTCATGAAGACTTCCTTGGCGATCAACAACTGGGATGTCGAACTCAACTCATCGGCACGCACCGTGCTACGACAAGGCAACACTCAGGTTCGGCAAGCTGTCGTTCGTGAAGGTGCCTCGCAGTTCGAGGGCGAGGGTGTCATGGGTATTCGGGTTTCATTCCCGACCGAGCCTTTTAACGCTTGGGCCCTGATTCGACCTCCGTTCGAGATCCCGGCATACGCCGATATCGACGAGATTCAGCCGGATGGAACCATGGAGGTTCCGCAGGAGGAACAGGGGCGAGGTCGCAAGTATGACAACAAAGGCGTGGTTAAGAACGTCGGAACACTCCGAACCGTTACGGTCAACGTCTACGGGCTGAACTACCCGCACGGTTTAAGCGTGATTCTTCAGGATGAAAACAACAGAACTCAGGAAGTCTTCATGGGTTACCTGAACTTCGACGGTTGGCGTGAACTGACTTGGGAAAATCCCAACTACGTTACAGAGGTTCGTCATCGCGAACTGCGACAGTTTCCTCTGTATCCACAGCTTGCACCTATGAGGAAGCTGGTTGGTATGCGCGTCTACCGTGATGGTGCTCAGATTGGTGGTGATTTTGTCTCCTACATAAAGGACATCAACATCACGTACGATTTAGCAACACTTGAGGTCGAGCGTGACATTGATGACGAAGCAGTTTGGGGTCTTCTCCAAGAACGTGAGACTGCACGACGTGAAGCTGAGCTTCGACGACTGGGTAATATTCAAGTTCTCCGATTCCTTGAAGAGCAAAGAATGTATCCGGGCCCGGACGCTAACGACAACTAAGACGTAGTAATACAGCACGAAAAGAAGGCAGCCATTCATGTTGGCTGCCTTTTTTTCGTGATTACGGCTTGAGACAGTGCGAGCAAATAATATTGAACTTTCTTATCGGGCCCTGCTTAGTCGCGCTAAATCTAGAACCAGGCCGACATTCATAGTGTACATAAACTCTTCGCCAATAGACTCGCCAGCAAGATCTTCGCGACCTAACGTGAAAATGGCCGCGCTCATACCTATGGTACTGCTCAGACCGGGCCGATGCTGGACGAGAATTGAAGGTCCAAATACAAGACTTCCGGTTCGTACTTCAGTGGCTGTATCCTCAAACTCCAGAATACGGTCCTGATAGCCAAGCCTCAGCGTTACCCTATAAGGCACGTTTTTCTGGAATATTTCGGTGTACACCGCATATTCTTGCTTTCGTTGCAACCGCAAAAACAAGGACTCACGTTCGCGATATGTGCTCCGGCTCCATTCAGCGCCAATAAGATAGCCATCAAAAAAGATTGCACCACGGACACCGTCGTATGATTGGTTATTGTCACCGGGGTCCGATAGTCCTGTGAGAAAGGGTCGCATGAGCGAGAATTCAAGCTCAGCACGATCGAGTATAAAGAAGCCAATGGAAGATCTGACTCCTGGCGATACCGGGCGACCAGAACTGTTGAGTAGTCCCATGGTGGGGGTAACGGAGAAAAATACGCGGTCATCACGGTAACCTAAGCCAGCGTAACCTAGCGTACGTAACTGTAAGTCACGCTCTATGCCATATGCTAAGCGAAGCCCGTAGGGAAGACTTGTTATTCCGGAAAGCTCGAAACCGGCGACATAGAGGTCACTCTCAAGTTCCAGGTCATTTGGACTCCGATCTACAGCAAACTCTTGGTTTCCCAGGGTGAACCCGAGAGTTAACTCTGTTGCAAGCGCCTGAAAGGATACGCATACGCCTATCATGAGCGTTGCTATTGCCACCATGCGTTTTTTCGTTTGGTTCATCATAACTCCGTAGCGAAACTAAACACGCCGGTGAAGGATTGCAGATTCTCATAGGGGTAGATCTGTGTTTCAAGGGCGAGCTCCCAGGAATAGCCTGGTACACGTGACTTGATAAAAGGTGAGAGTCGTACCGACAACTGTTCGGCATCTGGATCGCGAGGTCTAAAGCGAAAGCCGTTACGAATACCTCCAGCAAGACCGGTGCGATCCAGCCGTGCGATCATGGCTTCCAACTGTATGTCGCTGTAGCCTTCGGCTTCTGTGAGCCTTTGTTCATACACGGTCGGGTGCCAGAAGAAGGTGAGCGCAAACCAAATCGGCCGGAGGTATAGGCGTGGTTCAAACAACAAGAAAAGGTCTTCAGCTGATATGCTGTCCATGGGCTGCCATGCGGGGAGCGCTATTTGGGCAAAAAACTGCGCAATGCTTCCGTTGTCAAAAAAAAGCATTGTACCAGCTCTGTAGCGCCCGGAATCTCCATAAGGATAGCTGGCTCCGACAAAGCTGTCGACGGACAATCCTTGTGACCCAAAGAGGAGACGCAGGTCGCTGGAGTAGCGGTTTTCCCGCTTCAACCGAGGGTCAGCATAGGTGTATCCGCGAAGCTCCCAAGTTTCGCTCAAACGACCGGTGGTGAGTCTCAGGCCTTGGCCATATACGGAATGAAGACCGTCATATACAGGAATACTGGTCTCTCGAAAATAGCGCATCCCGCGCATGTCTGAAGCAAAGTAACGAAGGCCAAATCGAGACGGAAACTCCCGTCCTGTTCCAAAACGATCGGAATCGCCTATGAAGTATCGCAACTCCAGGGGAGTTCCAAATAGCGAACGCGAACCAAGGTAAACGCCCGACAAATAGATAGGGTGAAGACCCGGCAGCGGTTGTTGGTCAGGATCGACGGGAGCGTTCGGAACGGGTCCATGGAGAAAGTCAGCGGTGTAGGCGCGTAATAGGATTCCTGTTTCAATTCCTGTGTGAAAATTCAGTTCAAGGTCAAGGTCTACCGCACCTTGAATCACGAGCTCGTCGTTTTCTACTGATGCAGAGCTCAGTACCTCGAGTCGGGGAGCTGGCTGACTGAATGTCTCTTCAACGCCATAAACAGGTGCGACCATAATCAAAAGCACCGCCAACCAAGGCGCTGAGCGCAATATACCTAAACTCATTGGTTTTTCCTTTATCCGGTATAGTTTAGCCCGAAATCTCCGCAGTGCAAAGAGTTGTGAGCAATGCGACCGGCGCACATTGACATTATCGTACCGAAAACTTCTTGACTTAAAGGGGTGTATGTATAAGTATGGGAGCAAGCATGAGTGACTACCTGGACCCCCAAAACGAAGAGTTGCTAAATGATTTTTTCGTTGAAGCTGAAATGCAAATTGAGAGTCTCGAGAGCAACATCCTTGTTCTTGAGAATGACACCAACAATTCAGACGCAATCGACGAAATCTTTCGCGCTGCCCACACCCTAAAGGGAGCCTCGGCCACGGTGCAAATGAGCGAACTTGCCGAGTTCACTCATCTCGTGGAAGATGTGCTAGATGGAATCCGTGAAGGCAAAACAGCCGTTGATGGTGATGTTGTCGACGTTCTTCTTCAGGCCATTGATATCATTAAGGAAATGATACAGACACGGCGTGAGGGCGACATTTATTCCGGTGACATTACTTTGCTCAAAGAAGCACTGAAGGCGATACAACAGAGCGTTGACGCGCCAAAAATCGCACCAAAACAATCGGAACACGCTTCTGCTCCGTCGTCTCCGGCGTCTCCTCCATCACCAACACCAAGCACAGGAACAGTACCGGCTTCTGGTACAGGCCTTTCGGAGTACGAGTACCTAGAGTTGAAAGAGGCAGCTGATGGTGGTGTTCCGGTACTGTGCGTTCGAGTAACCTTTAATGAAGACAATCCTATGAACACCGTCGGCGGAATTCAGGTTTTCGCCGCTTTGCGCTCAATTGGAACAGTTCTCAAGACCACGCCGGATTTCGAAGCTCTGTACGAAGACGCCTTTTATGAGCATGTGGACTATTATGTTACCTGCCGTCTTACTGTAGCCGAGATTCAAGAAGCAGTTCATATTTCCGACGTCACGCTTGCAGTTGATGTAGTTGAGGTTGTGCCAGGAGCTGAGCAGGCGGCCGATCCAGTGGCAGATACCGCGCCAACTGACGCGACTGCTGGTGAAACGCCAATAGAAGAAGTTGAATCCAAGGTGCAGATAGCGGAGAGCCCGGTAGAACCAGCCCGTGATACCACTCAGTCCGCAGATGAAGATGAGCCTGACGAAGTGCAGGTTGCGGCAGCGGTATCTGGCATTCGAGAAGAGGCACGTCGGACAACCCATGGATCTATACTGAGGGTCGACAGTCGCCGAATTGATAATCTTCTTAACTTGGTCAGTGAAACCGTCATCACAAAAGCCACTTTTAATCAGCTGAGCAATAGATTCACCGAAACACTTGTAGAATTTCAAGGATATCAGTCAACCTTACGGAATCAAGTCAAGGAACTATTTGACTCCATGCCGGACTATCTGGAGCGAGCCGCAAGCGGGGCCTCGATCAAAGACCTCCGGCGGGAAATCTCTACCCGGTATGAAGATATTTACTCTACATTCGATCCCTTTCAGAGCAGTTTCAAGGGAACAATTGCCAAGTACCGCAATACGGCCCAGAATCTTGGTCGCATTACCGGAGAACTTCAAGAAGGGGTAATGCGGATTCGCATGGTTCCTATATCGCAGATTTTCTCACGTTTCCCGCGGCTCATTCGTGACCTATCGAAATCGCTCAAAAAGAGTATTGATTTGAAGATCGAAGGTGAAGATACCGAGCTTGATAAGTCGGTCATTGAAGATCTTTTGGATCCTTTGCTGCACTGCGTGCGTAACTCACTGGATCACGGTATTGAGACTCCCGAACAACGCCGTGAGGCGGGTAAAAGCGATGCGGGTTCCTTGACACTCAAGGCTGGCAATGAAGGCAACATGATACTCATTGAGATCATTGACGACGGCAAGGGTATTGATGTTGACGCGGTCAAAGCCAAAGCGGTTGACCGCGGTCTCGTTCATCCCAGCAAGACACTCACTGACATTGAGGCCTTTAATCTCATATTCCATCCTGGTTTCTCAACCGCCTCGAAAATCACCAACGTTTCGGGACGCGGTGTTGGGCTCGACGTCGTTAAGCGACAGATAGACAAACTCAACGGCGAGGTTACGGTTTGGAGCGAACGTGGAGTAGGTACCCGTTTCACCATTAAAATCCCATTGACGCTTGCTATTATTCAGGGGCTACTGGTGCGGGTTGGCAAAGAAATCTACGTGATTCCAATTACCTCAGTGATTGAGAGCCACCGAATCAAGCCTTCTGAGATCAAAATGCTTGATAATTACGAGGTATTTAACGTCCGGGACGACGTTATCTCACTACTGCGGCTGAATCACCTGTTCAAAATCCCCAGTGAAGAACAGCGCGAACACTACTTTGTCGTAATCGTTGGGAGCGGTGATAAGAAAATGGGCTTAATTGTTGATTCTCTCATTGGCGAAGAGGACGTGGTAATAAAGCCTTTACGAGATCATTTTACCAACTCACCTGGAATCGCCGGAGCAAATATTACTGGAGATGGTACGGTATCGCTCATCATAGATGTAAGTCAGTTACTAGAGCTCGGCTTCAGGAATGAGTTGGAGCAACGTAAGCGTCGCGAAACCCAAATACGATGATCCTGAATACGGAGCGAGGTCTATGAGTAATACTTCCGAAGCAGTTGATCGAACGCAGGGTGGTGAACAGATACGCGAAGCCAAACAGCGCCTTGGCGGCCTGCATCAACATCAACTGCAGGAACAAGATGATATAGAAACCGTAGACTATAAGATGGTCACCTTCTCACTCGGTGGGAAGGACTACGGAATTGACATCCTAAAAATTAAGGAAATTGCCAAGTTTGCCGCATTTACCTATGTGCCAAACGCACCGCCCTTTGTCTCCGGCGTGTACAACCTGCGGGGTGACATTATTTCCATCATTGATCTTCGCGTTATGTTTAATCTGCCAGCCCAACGCAAGGCTGAGGGAAGCCCGGAAGACGGACTGATCCTGCGCTTAGACGAGCTTATGATTGGCGTTGTGGTAGATTCCATAGACAAAGTAGTTGGTATCGTGTCCTCGCGTATACAGCCACCGCACCCAATTTTTGGTGACGTGAATATAAAGTATATAAGTGGCGTGGTAGAAAAGGACGGTCGGCTGTACATTATCCTGGACGTAGACCGGATATTTGCTAAGGATGAATCGGCTCCAGACGAGCCGGAGCCCTTGACTGCCGCGGTAGCATCCAAAGATAGCGGACTGAGCCCCTACCAGGAAAGCCCCGAGGTACCTACCTCACAAGGCGCCGCTGGTAAGAATGAGGAAGAGCTAGATCTCGACTTCATACGTGAGGGTCTGGTCACCTTTAAAGGCTTCTATCCAGACGAAGTTTCCAGTACGTGGTTGCATAGGCGTTATCCAGAATGGCGAGCCGAGCGAAAACAGCTGGGGACCGAGGTTCAACTCACTGGAGAAGAAGATGCCGAAGAGTTTCTCCGAACGTTTTACTCACCGTACTCCGGTCGCTTTTGGGGTGAAGACTACGTTGAAGGCGTAAAGGCACTGCTACCCGAGGAAATGCCAAAGAACATAAGCGTTTGGAATCCGGGATGTGGAAAGGGGTATGAAACCTATTCACTCGCGACGGTACTACGCATGCGTTATCCAGACCATATTCTCAAAATATGGGCTGGGGATAAGGATTTGCTGAACATTTCTACGGCACCTAATCTTGTTTTTGGTGCGGATATCATTCCAACACTCTATGAGCCGTATCTCGTGGAAGCCAAGAACGGCTTTGCCTTTTCATCGCAGATAAAAGACGCAATCCTGTTTGAGTATCATGATGTAGCGAATACAAATGCGGTGCCAAATGTCGACATTATCATGGCTAGAGATCTCATTAGTTTTCTTCCACCGAAACAGCAAGCCTTGGTATTGAATGAGTTTTCTGATAAGACCTCAAGTGGAGCACTCCTCATTCTTGGACAGAATGAATATGTGTCGGAGACGCTCGGATGGCAACACGTCGGATCGGCTATTGTCAATGCGTATCGGAAATTGTAAACACCTGGCGTAAACGCCGAAACCTCGGAGGAGATTAACATGCGAGTCGAGTATATCAACCCATTTGTAGAATCGGCATACAATGTTCTCAAGGAAGTTCTATCGGTCGAAATTGTACGAGGCGAACTTTATCTCAAGTCAACTTCCATGCCGGTACTCGGCGTTGCTGCAATTATTGGACTTGCAGGTGATGTAGAGGGACGCGTTCTGTTTGACATGTCCAAGGTAACAGCAATTCAGATTGCTTCAGCTATGCTGCAAAGCATGGAAATGGAACCCATAGAGGAATTGAACGACATGGGTAAGGCAACCATTACGGAACTCGCGAACATGATTACCGGCCAGGCCGTCACTAAACTTCACAACCTCGGGTTCAAGTTTGACCTGACACCACCTGCGATTTTTACCGGTGACAACATGGAGATTGCCGATACCGGTGTCGAGGCTCTCATTGTTCCAATGGACCTTCCTTTTGGGAAGATAGAGATCAACGTTGCAATTCGTGAGCGAAACTAACGAATTCTGAGGTAGTAGCTACGTGAAAACTAAGCAAGATTTTCCCAGCATTAATCAACGCAAGGCAGACGGTTTAGCAAGCGACGGCAATGCGTACCGCGTACTTATTGTCGACGACTCGTTATTTGTAACCAAACAAATTGGCCAGATACTGACCTCCGAGGGTTTTGAGGTTGTTGGTACCGCGTCGAACGGGCAAGAAGGTTTAGACAGCTACAAAGAGCTCTATCCAAACGTAGATCTGGTGACTATGGACATTACCATGCCCAAAATGGATGGGGTTACCGCTCTAGAAAAGATCATGGAGTTTGACAAAAATGCCCGCGTGATCATGATCAGTGCACTGGGGAAGCAGGATTTGGTGAAAAAGTCCCTCATGCTCGGAGCCCGCAACTACATTGTGAAGCCACTGGACCGCAAGAAGGTTCTGGAGCGCATCATGATGTCCCTAACAAAGTAGCAGCAAAAGAATACTCGTGACACCGATATGAAAAGGTGCCGAGACAAAAAAAAGCCGCTCACTTGAGCGGCTTTTTTCTATGGGCGGTAATGGATTTGAACCATCGACCCCATGCATGTCAAGCATGTACTCTAACCAACTGAGCTAACCGCCCGTGAAACCTTCTGTACAGAACACCGAGAACCGGCGTTGAACTCCGCAGATACTACGTTATCGTACCGGAAAAGTCAACACCGGTGCCTGTTTGTATAGGGTTGCGTCTAGCTCGTGAAGGCGCCCAGACCCGCCGAACTCACCAGCTTGGCGTACTTGTACAATGCGCCGGTATGATAGCCGGTATCGCGTGGTTGCCACGACTGGCGCCGCTTTTCAAGTTCCGCCTCTGGTACATCAACCTCCAGTATCTTTTTGTTGCTATCAATGGTAATAATCTCACCCTCACGAATGAGGGCAATAGGTCCGCCAACCTGGGCTTCCGGAGCTACGTGCCCGACAACCATGCCATGACTGCCGCCGGAGAAACGCCCGTCGGTAATGAGTGCTACGTCATGCAATAGGCCAACACCCGCAATTGCGGAGGTGGGTGAGAGCATTTCGCGCATGCCAGGCCCGCCCTTTGGCCCCTCGTAGCGGATAACCACTACATCACCGGCCTTTACACCGTCGTTAAGGATGGCGTCTAGAGCGCTCTCTTCATTCTCAAAGATACGCGCAGGGCCGCTATGAACAACCTCGGACAGGCCGCAGGTCTTGAGAACCGCACCCTCCTGGGCCAAGTTGCCTTTCAGAATGACAATGGGTCCTGTCGGCTTCACTGGATCGCTCAAAGGATGAATAACCTCTTGCCCTTCAAGCCTAGTCTCTACGTCTTCCAGGTTTTGAGCTATGGTCTTGCCGTTGACGGTAGGGCAGTCGCCATGCAGCATGCCTGCGTCCAGGAGGATCTTCATTACAGCACTGAGCCCACCAACTTGATGCAGATCTTCCATGACATAACGCCCAGCGGGCTTCATGTCGCAAATAATGGGTGTTGTATCGCTAAAGGCATTGAAGTCGTTGATACTCAGCTCTATACCTGCCTCGTGAGCAATTCCTAAGAGGTGCAACACAGCATTGGTAGAACCACCAAGCGCCATGACTACGCGAATAGCGTTTTCAAAGGATTCGCGGCTGAGAAAAGACTTGAAACTGCGGTCTTCGCGTACTAGTCGCTCAAGCGCTTCAGCGCTATCGACCAAGAGTTGATCACGATCCGGATGGATTGCAGGTACGGAAGCACTACCTGGTACGCTCAGCCCTAATGCTTCGACGGCAGAAGCCATGGTATTCGCGGTGTACATTCCGCCGCAGGCACCGGCGCCCGGACAGGCTGCACACTCAACCGCGTGGCGCTCCTGCTCGGTGATTTTCCCGGCGCTGAAAGCCCCTACAGCCTCAAAGGCAGAAACAATGTCGACCGGACTCCCATCATGATTTCCGGCGGCGATAGTTCCCCCGTAGACGAATACCCCAGGAACATCCATGCGAATCATGCCCATGACGGTACCAGGAATAGTTTTATCGCACCCACCAATACCGAGCAAGGCATCCATGGCGTGACCTCGGGCATCCAGCTCAATAACATCAGCAATGGTTTCTCGACTAACGAGAGACGCTTTCATACCTTCGTGCCCCATGGCCATGCCATCCGTTACGACAAAGGTGTGAAAGGTGAGTGGCATAATGTCCAGCTCGCGTAAACGTTTTCGTGCTACCGCGGCAAGTTCATCTAAATGAATATTACAGGGCGACACATCACTACCTGCCGAGGCTATTCCAACAATTGGTTTGGTGAAGTCTTTGTCCTGAAAACCGACGCCACGTAACATGGCTCTATTAGCGGTTCTGGAAAGACCTTCCGTCATTTCACGACTTTTGCGATTATATGTTTGGCTCATAATTAACCGGCCCTCTGAAAGCCGTTAAGGTAAGGGAGTGACGCGACGGTCTCTTTCACAGCGTCGAGGTTTTCAAGCAAGACTGCGGTTGAGTCCCAGCTACCATCAACGAGTGACTGCTTATAAGCCTCAGGTATCTCAAAGTGATACCGTTGCGACCCGGCAACCACAACTCCGCCTGCTAAGTCAATTTTCACGGTCATACCAGGGTCTTTCTCAACCGACGCGACAAGTTGTTTGATCTCGTCTTGCGACAAGGTGACCGCAGGAATTCCCATTGATGTACAGTTACCAGCAAAGATTTCAGCGTATGACTCGCCGATGATTCCACGAATACCACAACGTGCAAGCGCTTGGGGCGCGTGTTCACGTGATGAACCACAACCAAAGTTACTGTTTACAATCATAATTGAGGCGTTGGCGTATCGTTCCTCATCAAAAGGATGCCCTTTAAGGTTACCTTGCTCGTCGTGGCGTACGTCGTAGAAGGCATACTCGCCTAGACCGTCAAAGGTGACACATTTCATGAAGCGTGCTGGAATTATTTGGTCGGTATCAATATCGTTGCCATGAATGGGCACTGCTTTGCCCTCAACTGAGCTGACCTTGATGTGAATTTCAGGCATATTCGTACTACTCCTGCTTTGCTGTATTTCTAAATCTGATCCCGAACATCAACGACCTCTCCCGCAACTGCGGCGGCCGCAACCATTACCGGGCTCATGAGCAGGGTTCGTCCGGTGGGTGACCCTTGACGACCTACAAAGTTACGGTTAGATGAACTGGCACAGATTTGGCGTCCCTGAAGCTTGTCGGGATTCATTGCAAGGCACATGGAGCACCCGGCTCCTCTCCAACCAAAACCCGCCTCGGTGAAGATCTGAGGAAGCCCTTCGGCCTCTGCCTGTCGTGCCACCTGCTTTGAACCCGGTACTACAAAGGCCTTAACACTATCACTGACCTTCTTGCCTTTGAGGAACTCGGCGGCTTCACGGAGGTCGCTGATCCGCCCATTCGTGCAGGAGCCAAGAAAGGCTATATCTATAGTCTGACCCTGCATTGACTGTCCCTCGCTGAAGCCCATATGCGCATAGGCCTTGTCGGCAATTTCCTTGTGTTCGTCCGGCAGTTCCGCTACGCGTGGAAGGCGGCCGCTGACTCCAACTGCCTGCCCAGGCGTAATCCCCCAGGTGACCATTGGCTCGAGCGTGTTGGCGTCCAGTTCGAAAATGTCGTCGTACTCCGCGTCTGGGCCACTTGCAATGCTGCGCCAGAACGCAGCGGCTCTCTCGAATTCCTCGCCATCAGGTGCGTAGGCTCTACCTTTGATATACTCAATAGTAGTCTCATCCGGACTGACATAGCCAACCCGAGCGCCACCCTCAATACTCATATTGCAGATGGTCATGCGTTCTTCCATGCTTAATCCACGGATGGTTTCGCCAGCGTACTCGTACGCGTACCCAATTCCGCCGTTAACACCGAGCTCCGCAATAATCTTAAGGATAATATCCTTGGCATACACGCCTTTTTTGAGCGTGCCAGTAACATTAATTTTCCGAACACGTGGCCGACTAATTGCTAGACATTGTGTGGCCAAAACGTCACGGATTTGCGAGGTTCCAATTCCAAAGCCTATAGCGCCGAAAGCCCCGTGTGTGGAGGTATGCGAGTCACCGCAGGCGATGGTCAAACCAGGCTGAGTGAGGCCGAGTTCAGGCCCTATAATGTGAACAATTCCCTGTCTGTCGGTGTTGAGCCCAAAGAACTCAATGCCGTGTTTCTTGGTGTTGTTCTCTATGGCCTGCATCATTTCCTCGGCAAGCCTATCCTGGAAAGGGCGCTCCTGATTAGCAGTGGGTACTATATGATCTACGGTCGCAAAAGTTCTTTCAGGATGAAGTACCTTCAACCCACGTTCCTCAATCATTTGAAAAGCTTGAGGAGAGGTGACCTCATGAATCATGTGAAGCCCTATGAAGAGCTGGTCCTGACCAGACTCAAGTGTGCGGACCTTGTGTAAATCCCAAACGGTGTCGAATAAATTGCGTCCCATAGTATACTGTTTTCCTCCGAAAAGACTTTATGCGGTGGCCTCGTCACCCCGCGCCATGAGCACTTTGCCGGTGCGGATCATTTCCTGTACACCGTAGCGCTCAAATACACGGTTCGCGCTGTCCAAGCGTTCCGAGTCCCCTGTGATCTGAAGTATTAACGAATTTTCGCTAACATCCAAGGGCTCACACTCCAAAGCGTGTGCAATTTGCAGCACATCTTTGCGTACTTCGGGATCACATTGAATCTTAATGAGCGCAAGCTCGCGCTGTAAGACGTTGTCATCAGTACGGTCGGTCGCATGCACTACGTCCACCAGCTTATTGAGTTGTTTCAATATCTGGTCAAGGACCTTTTTATCGCCGGTAGCCACAATGTTCATCATTGAGTAGTTGTGATCTGTTGATTCAGAAACCACCAAACTATCGATGTTGTAGCCGCGGCGAGCAAATACAAGGGCGATACGTATAAGTACACCTGGCTTGTTTGAAACAAAGAGACTGATTGTGTGTTTTTTCTCAATGTGTTTACGTGCTGGCTCATTTGCAAAGGCCACCACTGCGTGATTACCGTTCGTTCCGTTACTTCCGTTCGATTTCATCTTAGGTGCTCCCTACCGGTTTTTCGAGTTTTTTGTCTGAGGGCTCAAGAATCATGTCCGACAGGGCTGCACCAGCCGGAATCATGGGAAACACGTTATCTGTTTTTTCCACTTCGACATCAATAATACAAGGCCCGTCATTGTAGGCGAGGGCAGCGGCAGTTATGCGCCGGACATCGGCACTGCGGCGCACCCGAAACCCTTTACATCCATAGGCCTCGGCAAGCTTAACGAAGTCCGGATTGCCTTCCAGGTCAACGCCGGAGAGTCGGTTATCATAGAATAGACTCTGCCACTGCCGCACCATGCCAAGATACCGGTTGTTGATGATCACAATTTTAATCGGTAATTTGTGTATGAAGGCGGTCGAGAGTTCAGCTTGTGTCATTTGAAAGCCACCATCACCCACAATTGCAATAACGGTTGCATCTCTATGGGCAAATTGAACTCCTATAGCGTGCGGTAGTCCTACACCCATAGTTCCAGCACCACCCGAAGACAACCAACGAAATCGTTCATCGGTAAGGTAGTACTGTGCTGCCCACATCTGGTGTTGTCCGACATCGGTTGTTACATAGGCTTTGCCTTCACTCTGCTTGAAGAACTCATCAATAACATGTTGTGCTTTGAGCTTGCCAGACTTAGGGTACTTAAGGGGATACTGCTTCTTCCAGCGTTGCACTTGATCAAGCCACTCCCTTGTATCACCCTTTTTAGCAATGGCCGCAAGCTCTTCTACTACGTGTCGAGCATCACCTTGTATAACACAGTCCATGGTGAGTACTTTGTTGAACTCGGCGGCGTCAATATCGATATGTATTTTTTTGGCATCCACGCAAAACTTATCTGGATTCCCGATAATACGGTCGTCCCAGCGTGAGCCAATTGACATAATACAGTCACAATCCGCGACGGTCTTGTTGGCATATGCAGTGCCATGCATGCCGAGCATTCCCACACTCAAAGGATGTGTTTCAGGAAATCCCCCTTTACCGAGGAGGGTACTGGTCACTGGAATCTGCATCTTCTCAGCAAGATACATGACTGCTTTTTCAGCTCCAGATATCATGGAACCATGGCCAACAAGTAAGACTGGTTTTTTTGCCTTGTTAAGCAGATCTGCTGCATGCTCAATTGCAGTCCTATCCCCCTCTACCGGCACGTGGTAACCAGGAAGATGGAACTCCTCGTTGTAGTTCGGTTCGACTAAGGCGCTCGTTACATCTTTCGGAAGGTCAATCAGCACCGGGCCGGGGCGCCCAGATTCCGCAAGATAGAAAGCTTCGCGAACTATACGTGCGAGATCATTCGGATCCTTCACAAGATACGAATGCTTCACGACCGGAAATGAGATTCCCGATACATCAGCTTCTTGGAATGCATCAAGCCCAAGGTTCCAGGTGGTTTGCTGACCACACAGTACCACAAGTGGGACCGAGTCCATCTGCGCGGTAAGTAGTCCAGTAATGGTATTTGTGGCGCCAGGACCGGAGGTTACAAGTACAACCCCCGCCTTCCCGGTGGCGCGGGCAAATCCGTCGGCCATATGAATGGCTCCTTGTTCATGTCGAGTCAAAATAAACTCAATCGGTGAGTCGACAAGAGCATCAAAAATCGGAATGGCCGCGCCACCAGGTAGGCCAAAGATATACTCAACCCCCTGCTGCTGAACCAGATCAACAACCACTTCAGCGCCGGTTTTCTTGGTAGCGTTCATAGTATCTCCTTTTCTGGAACCTTAGTTCCACGTTGCGACATTGCCAAAGATTAGTGAATAATATTTCTATGGTCAAGCCTATATGACCAATATTTGCTCTTTATTTACGAGAAGTTTTCGTAAAATTCATAGAACGCGTGTTAACTTAGAGCAAAAATCATTCTAATACGTTTTTCTTTGGCTGGGTCTTCCTGAATCGTGGCTGAATCTAAGAAAATTGTGAGACAGCGAGACAGATTTATAGCGGGACGCAGAAACTTTTACGTATATCAAGGTAACTTGTGCCGAATACTGCAAAAAAAGGCCAGCAATATGCTGACCTTTTATCGGAATTACCAGGATCGCATTATTGGGGTTGAGAAAATCCACCGCCAAAGATCATTTCCAGTTCTTCCTCTGTCGCCTCGCGTATCGAAATAATATCTACTTCAAAAAACAGGTCTTGTCCTGCGAACGGATGATTGAAATCGAGCAGCACGGTCTCCTCGTGAACCTCAAGAACGGTAACAGGAATAGGGCCTTGTGGGCCTTGACCTTGCAACATCATACCTTCTTCAAGAGGAATAGACGGATCAATTTGATCACGCGGATACTCAACTCGCCCCTCATCCCGATACGGACCATACGCGTCAGCGTATGCTACCTCAATGTTCGCACGCTCACCTACAGACATACCCCGCAACCCATCTTCAAGACCGGGGATAACCATGCCGACGCCATATATGAACTCAAGTGGTTCGCGCCCCTCAGAGCTGTCGAATACGCTGCCATCCGCGAGGGTACCCTCGTAGTGGATTTGGACGATCTTGTTCTCTTCGATAACGAGATCATCTGCAAGAAGGTCGGTAGAAGCGGTCGGAGCGCTTTCTCCATTCTGTTCCGAGGGATCCGGCGCATCTTCCCGTGACCCACCAGCAAAAAGCGGCGCACTGAGAACTACACCCAGTATCAAAAACAATACAATAAACTTCTTCATTACTCACCTCATGTGTGCCGCAGACCGGTCGCCGGTTATCTTGCCGTTTGGCTAGCTTCCGACTGTTCACTTCATTATTTATTTGGCTTTTAAACTACCGCTCCGCTGGTCCTCTTGTCAACCATTGCACCCGTGGCAGCTCAAAGAGAGAGCTCGCGCGGTGAAACGAGGTGTTACCTTGGAGGTGTATTGACAGCACACCCGAAATTCAAGGCAGCTTTTCAGTACCCTTTTCCTTCCGCCTTTGCTATACTTTCCGGTAATGAAAGTACAGCCTGTTCAATACAATGCTTTTCGCAATGGAAGCAAAACGTACTTCAACTCGAGCCGGTTTTTCCCTGCCTCGGTAAGGGACGATGTCTTTGCGTTGTACGCTTTTGTTCGTGTTGCGGATAACTATGTTGACTCTATCCCTCAGCAGGCGGACGAGCTTAACAAAATGCAGGTTGACTATCGTGCGTCTCTTGCTGGCACACCCTCAAACGATATAGTTGTGGACTCTTTCGCCGAGTTATGTCGTCGTGTTGAGATACGGCCGGAATGGGTTGACGCCTTCTTTCACTCCATGCGCTTAGATCTCACGAAGTTTGCTTACGACACGCTTGAAGAAACCCTCGAGTACATCTACGGCTCGGCCGAGGTAATTGGACTGTGTATGGCGCGCATACTTCATCTGCACCAAGACGCAGATCAGGCGGCCTGTATGCTTGGGCGTGCTATGCAGTACATCAATTTCATTCGGGATATAGATGAGGATAATCGACTGGGGCGACGCTATCTTCCGTTGCACGATTCCGGGCTAAATTCACTGCAAGCGGAAGAAGCACGGTCTAAACCGGACGTTTTTGTTTCTTTTGTTCGGGGGGAGCTCGCGCGTTACCGAGGGTGGATGGACGAGGCCGAAAAAGGGTATGCAATGATTCCCTTTCGCGCGCGTACCGCAGTGAAAACCGCAGGTGACATGTACGACTGGACAGCCCTTACCATAGAAAGAAACCCGTTTGTCGTATACGAACGCAAAGTTAAGCCAAAGCGGTCTCGAGTAGTGTTGCGTGGCATGGGAAACCTCTTGGTTGGAGCTGGTTTCCGACGCAGCCGTTAAAAGCACTTCGGGGTCATGTTGCAGGTGTAAATATATTAGGTGCAGCTGCATTAAACCCCACGGAAAATGAGGAACCTACACCATGTTGAACACCTATCTGAGCGACGCCAAGCTCGCCATTGAACAACGACTACCGCACCTGTTGCATGAACGGCATGAGTACCTACAGTCGGTCAATCACTGGGGGCTGGACTTGGCGGATTCCCTGGTTGAGTTTACCGGTCGCGGGAAAATGATCCGTGGGGCGCTTGTGCTCCTCGGGGCATCGCTGTATGGGCGCCCCCATGACGAGGTAACTTTAGATGCAGCTGCCGCCATGGAGCTTCTTCAGAGTTTCCTTCTGATCCATGACGATATCATGGACGAAGATCTTCAGCGTCGGGGAGCACCTTCGGTGCATGCGCGTTATATGGAGCAGGGAAGCAGTGAGGGCTATGAGCATACCGAGCACCTAGGGTTATCACTCGGAATTTGTGCAGGTGATGTCTCTGCATTTCTCGCCCTCGATATTCTCAGTAGTCTGGACTTTGAACCCGCGGCCTTGCGCACCTTGGTGTCGTTGGTGACACGAGAGATAATCTCGGTTGGTGTGGCTCAGATGAACGATGTATCATTTGGTTTTCATCCTTCGGAAGTTGTACCACACGACATCCGTGAGGTGTACCGCTACAAGACTGGTCGTTACACCTTCTCGTTACCGCTCTCAATGGGCGCAATTCTTGCTGGAGCAGATGAAACTGCCTGCTTGCGGCTCAACGAAATAGGCGAGTATATGGGTATTGTGTTTCAGATCAAGGATGATGAAATTGGCCTGTACGAGAGTGGTGAGGATATTGGCAAGTCTCCGGGTTCCGATGTCCGAGAGAACAAAAAAACCCTGTATCGGGCATACCTTGTTGAGGCCGCAAACGACAACGAACGAACTCGGTTGTCGACGATATTTGGGAATCGCCAGTTAGATGAGGAGGACCTCCACTACATTCGTTCGCTTATGGAGTCGCACGGGGTACGCGAGCGGCTCGATGCTGAAATGGACGATCTCACGGACAAGGCGCGCCGTCTCATTGAGTCCTTAGATGGCGTCAATACCGAGACCAGAGCAGTTCTGCTGGAACTTCTGAGCTATAACCGAGCTCGTCGTCGCTAACTGAGCTGCTTTGCTCGTATGGTCTGCACCATATCTACGAAGTAGCGGTGGATGCGGGTATCCTGTGTAAGCTCGGGGTGAAATGTTGCACCAAGGATAGCTCCGTGGCGAACGAGAATTGGCTCCTGGTCCAAGGCAGCGAGGAGTTCTACCTCGGGCGAGCAGGTGCGAATGCGTGGCGCTCTAATAAATACCCCTTCCAACGCGGTCTCACCGAATACCGGAGAGCTAAACCGGGTCTCAAAGCTCTCAACCTGTCTACCATAGGCATTTCGCTCCACAGACACCGGCAGCAAGCCAAGCCGCGGCTGAGTGCTGTTAAGAATATCCTCCGCTAGCAGGATTAGCCCTGCGCAGGTCCCAAAAATTGGCAAACCTTCGGCTGCGCGTGCTTTGAGAGCTTCGGTAACACCGTAGCGCTCCATTAACATGCCTATAGTGGTGCTTTCGCCGCCAGGGAGTACAACACCATGAAGACCAACAAGATCCGTAGGATTGCGAACTTCGCGCGTTTCAACGCCAAGCCCGTGTAACATACTGATATGTCGCTGAAAGTCCCCTTGAAAGGACACAACCCCAATGAGGTGTGTCCTAAGCGAGGTCGGGACATCTGTACCCTGTTGCATCATAGTCTGAGGAAAACCTACCAGCCTCGAACTGCAAGGCGGTCTTCGCCGACCAGCCCAGCTGTACTAATTCCAACCATGGGCTCGCCAAGGTCGTAGGAAATCTCAGCAAGCTTTGCTGGATCTCTGTAATGAGCTACCGCGTCGACAACCGCCCGTGCTCGGCGCGCCGGATTATCCGACTTGAAAACACCGGAGCCTACAAATACCGCCTCGGCGCCAAGCTGCATCATGAGAGCCGCGTCCGCAGGCGTAGCAACACCACCAGCCGAAAAGTTAGGCACCGGTAGCTTGCCGGTTGCCGCGACCTCAAGCACCAGTTCATATGGCGCGCCGAGCTCCTTTGCTGCGGTCATGAGTTCCTCACGGCGTAGTCCCTGAAGCCTTCGAATACCGCCGCTGAGTTCCCGCAAATGGCGCACTGCCTCAACGACATCACCTGTGCCAGCCTCGCCCTTGGTGCGGATCATGGCCGCGCCTTCACCAATACGCCGCAGGGCTTCGCCCAGATCTCTACAGCCACACACAAAAGGAACCCTGAAGCTCTCTTTCTCAACATGGTAACGGTCGTCGGCAGGGGTTAGCACCTCGCTTTCATCAATGAAGTCAACGTTGAGGGCTTCAAGGATCTGCGCTTCCACGAAATGCCCAATACGGCACTTGGCCATGACAGGAATGCTCACAGCCTCCTGAATCTCTTTTATGAGTTTCGGATCCGACATCCTCGCAACGCCGCCCTGCGCCCGTATATCGGCCGGGACACGCTCAAGTGCCATGACGGCTTGTGCTCCAGCCTCGGCTGCAATGACCGCTTGTTCGGCGTTAACTACGTCCATAATGACGCCGCCTTTGAGCATCTCTGCTAAGCCGACCTTTGTGCGCCATGTTGATTTCTGACGTTCGGACCAGGATATATCTGTCATCTGTGTGTCCACCTTTTTAGGAATGAAGTAGGGTTCTCGGGGTGAGTAGCACCACGATATAAGAGTACCGCACAAAGATCAAGCAATCTGAACAAAGCAGTCGAGTTCAAGCCGCCCGAACGTGCGCGACATTATTCATTGCGCTTGCTCAATCCGCTATGATCTTCCGTGAACCTTCTTCACGTGGTACACTACATCCCGTGGAGCCAAAACTTACAGAACGACTGTCAGAAATACAAGAAAAACTTGCGGCAGCTGCAGGCCGATCGGGACGCACCAAGGAAGATGTGCGGCTCATTGCCGTCTCCAAGACTCACGACGTTTCCGCCGTCAGAGAGGCATATGAGGCTGGAGTCCGCGACTTTGGTGAGAGTAGGGTACAGGAGGCTGAAGAGAAATTTCACGGCCTGACAGATCTCCAGGATATCAGGCTGCACCTCATAGGAAGACTACAGTCCAACAAAGCCAAAAAAGTACCCGGGCTCTTCGCTTGTGTACACTCAGTTGACCGCGACTCACTTCTGTACGAACTGGACAAGCGAGTTCAGGAGTTGGGGTCGATATCGGAAAATCAGCTCGAGATACTCATTCAACTAAATACCTCAGGTGAGGAACAGAAGCAAGGAGTGGCGAGTTACGAGGCGGCGTGTGAGCTTCTCTCTGTGGCGCACCGCTGCATGGCTCTCCGCGTAACAGGTTTCATGACCATGGCACCGTACACCAATGATACCGCCCTCATACGCCGCTGCTTTGCCGCCACCCGTGAAATCGCGGAAAGGTGTCGTTTGCAGTTCCCTGATATGCCCTTGAAGGTGCTTTCAATGGGAATGAGCAATGACTACGAGATTGCAATAGAGGAGGGGGCTACCATGGTGCGAGTGGGCAGTGCCCTATTTGGAGAAAGATGAAGCGGACCCACCTCCGTCTCATTGCTAGTATTCTCCTCATGTTCAGCACGACTATGACGACTCCGTTTCGATCAGCTGCAGGTCTTTTTGCCCAACAGGCAGGATTTGAAGACGACGAGGTAGCAGCCGAGCCATACCGTCCCGATGAGTTTCCCAAACCCTTGCTTGGCGTCCGACGGTTTACCATCATTGCTACCGGCGCGTTTCCGGTAACGATGTTCTTTGGCGGCCTATTCTACGAGTTTGCTCGGTTCGGCTATTATAGTGCACAGTCCGGTGAGGTGCGTGGAGATTATGCACCTCTCTTTTTTGGCCCTACAACTGGCCCCCGCTTTAACGAAGACGAACAACGTAATGTATTAATGGTTGGAGTCAGCCTGTCTTTGTTCGTGGCTCTCCTTGACTTCACACTTGGCCGTATCGAGACTCGGCGTGCCGATAATCAGTCCTCAGCGCAATGAACCGGATAAAGGAAATCACGCTATGATTCACGGAGATTCAGTTGGGAGCTCTCATTGGAAAAGGTAGAAGCTCATCTCACCGTTGAGCATCCTAGCCAGGTGGGCCGTCGGGTTGATCAGGTTATCGCCGACAGCGAGCTACCGCTCAATCGCAGCCAACTAAAGGCACAGAGTGCCGAGATCTACTGCAACGACCGTCAGGTCAAGGCGTCTCACCTAACGAAACTGGGCGACAGGCTGCGCATACTCTATGTCCCCGAACCCGATGCCACCCTCACGCCCCAGAAGGTTGAGTTTGGAATTATTTATGAAGACGATGATGTATTGGTGGTTAATAAACCGCGTGGATTGGTGGTACACCCTGGCGCTGGAAACTTTGACAACACCCTTGCGCATGGACTGCTGTTCCACCATCAGAACGAAATCAGTGATCCTTGGGATGACGAGGTTCCGCCCCTTGCCCCCAACCAGCGCGCCGGTATTGTACATCGCCTTGACAAGGATACCAGTGGCGTTCTTATAACCGCCAAGAACGCACCGACTCTCGAACGCTTACAACGCGAGTTCTCGGAACGCCGTACCGAAAAGGTCTATCTTGCGCTGAGTTACGGAGTTCCCCCCAAGAGGAAAGGGCAGATTGACGCCCGCATCGTACGCCATCCGCAGCGGCGAACAGTTTTCACTACCGATCCGCGAAAAGGGCGTGAGGCTCTCACCGCGTATCGAGTGGTACGTGAGTTCCATGTGCCGGTTGGGCCCGACAGGAGCTCCGAAGTAGTTGGCCTGGTCCAAAAAGGTGGCAAACAAGCTGGCCCGGTCCCCGAAAGAGAAAGACGCAGCTACGCCTTGCTTGTGCTGCGACCAATTACCGGACGCACCCATCAACTGCGCGTTCACTTAGCCTCACAGGCGTGCCCTATTTTGGGGGATCCGCTTTATGCTTCGCGTGAGTCCGCACGTGATCCGAACTTTCTCGAAATACCACTCATGTTACACGCCTACAGCCTTGGCGTCAGACTCCCTCGTGACGGTAATCTGCGCGTTTTCCGCGCCCCTATTCCGGACGACATGGTGGCAACAATCAGACAGTTGCGTTCGTGGCACTTAGGGCCTCGTCAGGCCTGAGAGCCTCCGAGAGCCGCCGAGAGGGATTGCCTTAGAGGACATCGCCATCTGAAGGGTCGCTAAGATCTCTGTTTAGGGTCAGCTCCGCCTCAACCGTGCTTGGCGGACCGTGCAGAGGAAACAGAAGTGTTGTGGGTGACAGTTGTTTAAACTGTTTGCGTAGTGCCTCGGCGAGCAACATGCGTTCTATCTGAGTTCCATTCTCCGCAACGATACCGGCACTGATAGCGGGCCCACAGAAAAGAAAAGACGATACCGAAAACATTACAGCATGGCGAGAGTACTCCTCAAGCGGAACTACTTTGACCTGAAAACCGCTCAGATCTAAGGTGTCGTTGCCTTGTACTCGAGAGGTGGGATACCCATGGATGTTGGGATAGGTTGCGTAAAGGGTCGCATCATACACCTTCAATATAGTGCCAATACCGGACATACGCAGTTCCCGCGGATGCGTCAAGAGAATTGATCTAATATAAAGGCGATTGTCCTCAACCGTACGGAGCATTGAGACGGTGAATGATGTGGGATCAACGAGAATTGCGTCACCAGCATCATCCGGCGCTATGAGATAACTGTTTTCCGCCTCATGCTGCTCAACGTTAAGTGTGAATAGGCGCATAACCAAGCTCTCCACCGGAGTTCGCCGACGGCCGTGCCATAAAGGCGTCTTCTGGATTGGACATACGGAAACTTAATCGGTTCTGGACGATATCTATAAAGTAGGCCTCGCGTACGTTACAGTTCCTCAGTTCGGTATCAAAGAAATGTGCACCAATAAAACGTGAACGAGACAGATCGCAGTCGTCAAAAATAGCGTCGCTCAAATGGCATCCATTGAAGTTGTTCTCAACGAGCTCACATCGTCTGACCTGGAAATTTTGTAGCCGCGCTCCAGACAGCACACACTGAACAAAGCTGCAGTCAAGAAACTGAACCTCTTCATGTACCGCAAAATCAAAGGTGCAGTTAATAAATTCGCAGTCGCGGAAAATCATTTGATGGAATGCTGACCGGGAGAACCGACAGCAACGAAACTCGGATTTGGGTATATCGAGATCATGAAATGGCATTTGTGATACGTTAAGGCCGGAATAGTTACCGCCTGCCTGGAGGCTTTGGTAAATCTCGTTGCGATAATCCTCGGTATCCGGCAAATGCCGAAAGCAACGGGATCTCGCAAAGGCGGCGAAGTCGTCACATCCGCTCAGCTCGCATAGTCGATTGTCGAACATCACCTGTAGGATACCGTATGCCCGCAGCGCTGTACAGGCATAAGCACTTGTCCTGGCACTGTATTCGGACTACAATTCGACTATGATACCATGTTATCGTTGCGGGACACCCATTCCTGCGGACAAAGGAATCTACCGCAATACCGAGTGTGACAACTGCGGAGCGGACCTCAAGGTCTGTCTGCACTGTGAGTTCTATGATCCTGCATCGCATTGGGAGTGTCGAGAAAGCATTCCTGAACGAGTGAAGGACAAAGACCGCGCCAACTTTTGTGACTATTTCCGTCTGCGGCGCGTCGGTTCGTCAAGCAGCGGGGCTAGCGCGGCTTCCGGGCCGGGTGCCTCACAGGCGCAGAACACCGACTCGGCGTCGCAACTGCGACGCCTATTTGGCGAGGAGTAAGAGAAGTAATGATCATGTGTCCTACCACCTCCCGCATCCCTCTGTATGTCTGAGAAACACGCACCGCAGCTTGGAAGAGTTCTGCATGGAATCAACAACATATTCACTGTCAGAGTCGAGGATACGAGTTATCTCTGTCGCCTCAAAGGCAAACGACTCAGCTCGGATGATAGACGCTACAACGCACTGGCACCGGGTGACGAGGTCTATTGTGAGTTAGATGTAGCTCAGTTGACGGGAATGATCACCGAAGCAGCACCACGGCGAAATGCCTTTGTGCGGTGGAACCCTAAGCGCAACGCGCCACAAACCATTGCCGCCAACCTGGATCTAGTATTGGTGCTCGCTTCGGTAGACACTCCTCCCTTCAGGCCTAGGTTCTTGGATGCGGTGCTCGTAGCCGCCGAACATGCAGGTATTGCTGCCGGTGTGGTGCTGAACAAGTTTGACCTTGGGCCCGACGAAGAGGTGCTCGAACGAATGGCGGTTTACGCCTCACTTGGGTACACGGTTTTTGGCTGCTCTGCGGTCGCTGGTAAAGGAGTCTCTGAGATTCTCAAGGCAACCCGTGACCTTGCGGTGCTTCTGGTAGGACAGTCGGGGGTCGGGAAGTCGACCTTACTCAATGCGCTCGTTCCGGGTGCCGAGGCCAAGATCGGAGACCTTTCTGCAAAGTATAACAGAGGTCGTCATACCACTCGCTTTGCCGCCGCATTCGACCATCCCGAGGCTGGCCTTATTATTGATTCACCTGGTGTCCGGGAGTTTAATCTGCAGTTGTTTGAGGCGGGCGAACTTTCCTATACATTCCCCGAGATGCGTGAGCCCGCAACCCGTTGTCGCTTCTCTACCTGCACCCATTCACATGAGCCAGGATGCGAAGTGAGAGCTGCTTTGGAGGATGGCCTCATCCATCCTGACCGCTACGAAAGCTATTTGCGTTTACTTGACCGGAGTTGCATATGACACCACACACCGAACAGGTTCTGGAATTCGGTGTTGTACGAGACGAACTTGTGGCATCCTGCCGCAGCACAGAGGCAGCCGCAGCGCTGCGGAACGCAGTGTTTTTCACCGAAACCACCAAGTTGGCCCACCATCTTGAGATTGTGGGCGAAGCCGAGAGGCGATTGCGCACACACTCGGATCCCCGTGGGCACTTCCCTGATATTGAGGAAGCACTTCAGCTGCTGGCGGTTGAGGGTTCGGTGCTGGATGAGCCCGATATCGCCGAGGTGACATCGTACATCCTTGCTGCGGGCAGTCTGGTGCATGAACTGCGAACTGAAGATGCCGACTGTCCCAGATTTCGCCTGCTCATTCATGAGCTGTTGGGCGAGGTCGAGGTACCGGTGCGCGCGGCATCCGGCATACGGCGACACTTTGACCCAACCGGGCGTTTTGACCCTGACACCGTACCAGAACTCAAGGAGCTTGCAACAACCCTACGGCGTTTGCAGTCCGACATTAGTCGCAGTGCTGGTGTGCTGATGCGAGACAGCTCCACCCAGGAAATGTGGACCTCGGACCAACCAACCCAACGTGATGGACGCACCGTGCTGCCACTAAATGCCGACCATCGGGGACGGCTGCAAGGTATAGTCCACGAGCTTTCGGCAACCGGCCGAACGGTGTTCATTGAGCCACCTGAACTCCTTACCCTGAATAACGAACGCATGGAGGCCGAAAGTCGGCTCCGGCATGCAATGAGCGCCAAACTACGCGAGTTTTGCGGCATACTCCGCGGTTTGCTGCCCGAACTTGCTCCAGTACGAGAGGCTGTAGCCGAGCTTGATCTTCTTCTAGCAAAGGGAGAGTACGCGGTTCGGCACAACTGCATTATCCCGGAAATCTCCCCTGATGGAGGAGGGCTACGTCTCATAGGCGCACGACACCCTATGCTCGGTTCCGGCGCAGTTCCTATTCGCGTCGAAATTGATTCCGATACTCGAGCCTTGATTGTCAGTGGCCCCAATACCGGCGGGAAAACCGTTACTCTGAAAACCATTGGGCTTTTCGTACTCATGCATCAATTCGGACTACCTGTGCCCGCCGACCCTGGTACTTCCTTGCCGGTATTTCAGAGTGTTGGGGCCGATATCGGTGACGAACAGTCAATTTCTGCCTCGCTTTCTACATTTTCAGGTCACATTCGAGCAATCTCCGATATCCTCGCTCATGTTGGCTCTCAAAGTCTAGTACTGCTCGATGAGCTTGGCGCTGGCACCGATCCAGAGGACGGCGCATCACTCGCCACCGCACTCCTTGAGCACTTTATAGAGGTTGGTGCCTTGTGCATATTGACTACCCATTTAGGCGCACTCAAGAGCCTTGCGTTCACACATAACGCGATTCGAAACGCCTCAATGGAGTATGACCAGGCCGCCCTCGCACCAACATTTCGTGTTGTTTCCGGTGTTCCAGGTAGCAGTCATGCGTTGGAGATTGCTGCCCGGAACGGCCTACCTGGCGAAATTGTCCAGCGTGCTGAAAGCATCCGACGCGAAGGCCGTACAGAACTCGACCAGGTCATAGCCGACGTTCTGTCTCTCAGAGAAAAGACTCAAAAAGAGGCCGATCTAGCTGAGCAGGAGCGAAACAAGTATCTGGCATTGTCTGAAGCCCTCAATGAACGCGAACGTGAACTTGAGCGGCGCGAACTTGAGCTTCGTAAAGGACGAGTAACCGAACTTGAAGAGTTTGCAGCGGAGTCGCGTCGGCGTCTTGAGCAGCTTGTGCGCGAACTGCGCGAGGCCGAAATAACCAAGGAAAAGACCCAGGAGGCGCGTCGTTTTGCTACCGAGACCCAAGACCGAATAGACGAAGAAAAGCACGCATACCACCAAAAGCATGATGAGTTACTGAAGCACGAAAGAGCAAACAGGCTTCCGGTCAATTATGAACAACAGCTCACAGCGCCTTTAACACCTGGGGTTCATGTTCGTTTATTACCAGAGGGTAAGCAGGGAGTTTTGGTGCGTAAAAACCGAGACGGGAGCTGGATCGTTTCGGTTGGGGCTCTCAGGTTGAGCTGTCGCGCAGAGCACCTGCAACCGATGCAAGCGCCTACGAAAGGGGGCCAGAAAAGCGCAGCAGAGCGGGGAGGACGAGTACCAGCATACGAGTATGACACTGGCGCCCCCACGAGCTTACGCGCGTCCACCGAGATCGACCTACGTGGTCAGTCATTGAACGAGGCCATCAGTGAACTCGAACGACAACTCGACGCCTGCCTTGTTGCAGGTCTATGCTCTTTTTCCGTTATTCACGGAGTCGGTGAAGGAGTCCTCCAGAAAGGTGTCCGAGCTTACCTGCGTGACCGACCCGAGGTGGAAGACGTTGCCTATGCACGCCCAGAACACGGTGGTTTTGGAAAAAGCATCGTCAGCCTGCGGAATAATTAAACACTAAGGAAGGAAACGATGAAAAATGGACGATTAAGGGTTGCGCCGGCCGCGCTTATGCCTTACCATCCCGCTAAGGTGTTGAAAAGGTTCCGTGAATTCGGCCCAGCCGCGTTTGGAGTAGTGCTACTGACGCTGCTCACAGTGATACTGTTCACCGGCTGTATAGATATTGAAAGCAATCTCACTTTCTCTGACCCGGATACCGGTACTATTGAGTTTCGTTACCGCATGTACACAGAGTTGTACCGTGCCACGGCACTTGACAGAGATCCTTCAGAACCCATGTTTCCAGTTTTGGAGTCTGATTTTGCAAGACTCGCGCGCATGCACCCGGACCTGGAGCTGCTAAGATATCGTCAGACTGAAGATGAGGGGCACGTCACCGTCACCGTAAGTTTGGCTTTCCTGAGCATAGACGGACTTAATTTCGCTTTTGGGGGTGGCAATATCGTAACAGTTGAGGAACTTGACGACCACGTCGTTGTGAGTCAACAGTTTGGAACTCAGAACGATGCAGGAGCAACGAACATGACTGCACCCTATGGGTCTGCCGAGGAAGTTTTTGGCGATCTTATAGAAGGATATCGATTCGTCACACGTATCAATTCTCCGGCAAACCTTCAAGAAGTAGACCCGGAAAGTGCGCGCAGGAACGCGCGTAGGGCAGAACTGGAAATTCCGCTTTCTCGTCTCCTCGATCTAAAGGATACTGTACGACTTGAGGTTTCATGGTAAGATTTTCCTGCGTAGATTACGCTCCAGTGCCCAGGATGAGGCAAACACAAGCTTGATTAATGGAAATGCGTCGGCTATTATGTCGCAACGTTTCTAGCAATACATACCAAATCAGAAGAAGGAAGACGCCACATGGATGTCCAACTGAAAGAGATTATCGAGAAGATTAAGTCCGAGGGTGTTCAAAACGCCGAGGCCCGGGCTTCTGAGATTATTGCCGAGGCCGAATCTAAGGCCCAAGAGATTACCGCAGCCGCGGAAAAAAATGCGGCAGCAATGAAACAAAAAGCCGAACAAGAAGCAGCAAAGCGTGAAGAGTCTGGCAAGAGTGCGCTATCACAGGCCGGGCGTGACTTACTGATTAAGGTCGAGGCTCAATTACAGGCGCAGTTTGAGTCAATTATCAATTCCTCGGTTGATGCTGCCTTTACTTCATCAACCCTCGAGACCGCAGTTGTTGAAGTTGTTAAATCCTGGTCGGCTGGCAAAAGCGCGGATCTGAACGTATTACTCCCCGAGAAAGAGTACACCAAAATTGAGCAGGGCCTACGTTCCAAATTAGCCGCGGAACTCAAGTCCGGACTTGAGATTAAACCTTTCCGGGACCTCGAGTCCGGCTTCCGCGTGTCTGAAAAAGACGGGGCTGCCTATTACGACTTCTCAGCGGCTGGTATAGCCGAGGTGCTGGTGAGGTTCTTGAATCCACGCTTAGCTGAACTATTGAAGAACGCGGCTGAGTCACATTAACTCCCCCGGATTCGTAACCTAACGCACCACCGGAGGAGGAACCCGTGAGTCAGTACATTTATACCGTTGCGAGCCTTCCGACACCGCATCTTGACAGCGATGTCTTCCTCAGTATTGAGGAATTTCTTGAGATCTGTCGTCGCTTCATGGGTGACCGTGACTATGCCGAGTTGGAATCGGCCGTCGTACCGCTCAACACGGAGCAGGAACCTAGCAACCCGGTACTTGCTGAGTGGCACCGGAGAAAGAGAGGCCTTCAGAATCAGTTGGCGGTGCTCCGTGCAGCAAAAAAAGAACAGAGCGCGGACAAGTATGTGCGTCCCGACGCAGACGGACGTTCACACCTCGAAATGCCTGGCGTCCTGGAAGCTGCGAGAGCAGCGTCCCAAGAACAATCCCCCCTACGCGCTGAGGAAGTCCTGCTGCGCTGGGAATGGAATCTACTTGACGAGCTCGAAGTAGGACACTTCTTCGATCTTGAAAGACTCATTATTTACTATTTACGACTACAGGTTCTGAGTCGCAAAGCACGCTTCAACAGGCCCGACGGCGAGGAGCGGTTTAAGGAAGTTTACCAAGGCGTCAGCCGCAACTTCTATGGCTCGGAGGACACTACGAAACCGGAGAACAACACATGACGGAAACACGCGGAAAGGTTGTCGGCGTTAACGGCAACATGGTAAGCGTCGAGGTTGACGGCAACATCTCACTCAACGAGGTTGGGTATGTCGTAATCGGCGATAAAAAACTCAAGGCAGAGGTCATTCGTATTCGGGGAAACCGTGCCGAACTACAGGTTTTTGAGATGACTCGCGGCATTGGTGTAGACGACCCAGTAGAGTTTACCGGCGAGCTCCTTGCTGTTGAACTGGGCCCTGGGTTGCTGAGCATGATCTACGACGGTCTGCAGAACCCATTACCTGAGCTCGCAGAACAATGCGGATTCTTCCTGGAAAGGGGTATCTATCTGCCTGCGCTCAATCGAACAACCAAATGGACATTTACCCCAAAAGTAAAGGCCGGAGACACCGTCACCGCCGCTGATACGCTTGGTACCGTTCCTGAGGGTATTTTTGACCACCGAATCATGGTTCCTTTCGACATGACCGAGACCTACACGGTCAAGTCTATTGTGTCGCAGGGTGACTACACGGTTGAAGATCAAGTCGCGGAACTTGAAGACAGTAAAGGCAATGTCTCTCAGCTCACCATGAAGTTTGAGTGGCCGGTAAAACGAGCTATCAGCAACTACGAGGAACGCCTCAAGACCGGCGAACAAATGGTTACCAAGCTCCGCATTGTAGACACCTTCATTCCGGTCTCACTGGGGGGCACCTACTGCATACCTGGTCCTTTTGGCGCCGGTAAGACGGTTATGCAACAGATTACCAGTCGTAATGCAGAGGTCGATATCGTCATTATTGCCGCCTGTGGTGAACGTGCTGGTGAGGTTGTTGAGACCTTGCGTGAGTTTCCGGAGTTGACCGACCCACGAACCGGCCGCACGCTCATGGAGCGAACCGTTATTATTTGTAACACCAGCTCAATGCCGGTTGCTGCCCGTGAGGCCTCAGTATACACCGCGGTGACCCTTGCCGAGTACTATCGTCAGATGGGACTGCATGTTCTGGTTCTCGCAGACTCCACCTCACGCTGGGCTCAGGCTATGCGTGAAATGTCCGGCCGCCTGGAAGAAATCCCAGGTGAGGAAGCCTTTCCAGCCTATCTTGAATCGGTTATCGCGGGGTTCTATGAGCGATCCGGTCTGGTGCGACTCAAGGACGGAACCAAGGGTTCAGTGACTATCGGCGGCAGTGTAAGTCCCGCTGGCGGTAACTTTGAAGAGCCGGTAACTCAGGCCACACTCAAGGTTGTGGGAGCGTTTCACGGTCTTTCACGCGAGCGTTCAGACGCCCGTAAGTATCCAGCTATTGATCCCCTTGACAGTTGGAGCAAGTACCCGGGTTCGGTTGACAAGGACGCGACCGAGTACGCACGCAACATATTGTTTCGTGGTAACGAAGTAGATCAAATGATGAAGGTTGTCGGTGAAGAAGGCACCAGCCTCGACGACTACGTCATTTACCAAAAAGGCGAGTTTATGGATGCCGTTTACTTGCAGCAAAACGCTTTTGACCCGGTAGATGCAGCGGTTTCGGTTGAGAGGCAGCAGCACATCTTCCGAGTCATGATGCAAATTCTTGCATCCAACTTCAATTTCGAAGGAAAAGACGAAGCGCGTATGTTCTTCAACGAGCTGCGCCAGAAGTTTATCGACTACAACGGTTCCGAGTGGGACGGTGACGACTTTAAGAAGCTCGAGAAAGCAATTCTTGATCAGGTTGAGTCAAAAAAGAGCGGTGTCGACCGCCTTGCCGTAGACATTCTCGAGACCACGAAAGCGTAAGGCGGAGGAAGCAGCATGCAGAAGGTATACAGCAAAATTGATGCTATTCAAGGCAACGTTATAACCGTTACCGCCTCCGGAGTTCGCTACGGCGATCTGGCAACGGTAAACTCCGCCCACGGCACATCACTTGCCGAGGTTATTCGCCTAAACGGAACGAATGTCTCGATGCAGGTTTTTACCGGCGGTCGCGGAATCTCAACCGGCGACGAGGTGCGATTCCTCGGTCACTCCATGAAGATATCCTTCTCGGACAACTTGCTCGGTCGTATTTTCGACGGGAGCGGGCGTCCGCGTGACAACGGCCCAACACTCGAGGAAAACCTCATTGAAATTGGTGGCCCCTCGGTCAATCCGGCCCGTCGTGTTATACCGCGCAACATGATTCGCACCGGTATTCCTATGATAGATGTTTTCAACACCCTGGTTGAAAGCCAGAAGCTACCTATCTTCTCGGTTTCCGGAGAGCCCTACAACGACCTGCTTTCACGTATCGCGATGCAGGCCGAGGTCGACATGATCATTCTCGCCGGTATCGGACTCAAGTACGACGACTACCTGACGTTTCGAGAGCAACTTGAGGAAGGCGGCGCCATGGCCCGAACCATCTTCTTTGTTCACACCGCCTCGGACCCCATTGTTGAGAGTCTCTTGGTTCCTGACGTGTCGCTGGCAGTTGCCGAGAAGTTTGCACTTAAGGGTAAACGTGTATTGGTGCTCCTCACCGACATGACAAACTTTGCCGACTCTATGAAAGAAATTGCCATTACCATGGAACAGGTTCCATCAAATCGTGGTTACCCAGGAGACTTGTACAGTCAGCTTGCTGCTCGCTACGAAAAGGCTGTTGACTTTGAGGGTGCAGGTTCCATAACCATTTTGGGGGCAACAACCATGCCCGGTGACGATGTCACCCACCCGGTTCCCGACAACACCGGTTACATAACCGAGGGTCAGTACTACCTTCGCAACGGCCGAATTGAGCCCTTCGGCTCACTTTCACGGCTAAAGCAGTTAGTTAACGACAAGACTCGGGAGGATCACCGCGCCATTATGGATGGTATGATCCGCTTGTACGCGGCCTACAAGGAATCACTAGAGAAGAAATCTATGGGATTTCGCATGGGTGAGTGGGACAACAAACTGCTCAAGTACGGTGAGGCTTTCGAACGCACCATGATGGACCTCTCGGTAAACATTCCCTTGGAAGAAGCGCTGGACAAGGGGTGGGAAATACTCGCCGAATGTTTTGACGCTAACGAAACGGGACTGAAATCGGATCTTCTTAGGAAGTTCTGGCCGAAGCAAGAGGGGCAGCGACAGGAGAGCGCATAGTTTATGGGTGCAGTAAAACTGACCAAGAACGAACTCAAGCGCCAAAAGGACTCTTTAAAACGCTTCAAGCGATACTTGCCGACGCTGCAGCTCAAGAAGCAGCAGTTGCAGATGATGATCCGGCAGGTCGAGCATGAAGAAGCACAAAAACGTGCCGAGCGTGAGGAAGTTCGTAAGATTCTGGACGGCTGGATTGAAGTATTTGGCGAACCAGTCGATTTCGAAAACCTACTTGAGGTTGAAAGTCTGGTTACCGAGGACGGCAATATTGCTGGAATTGACATACCAATATTCAAGGAAATTCGCTTCAAGGATATCGCTTACGACCTCTTTGCTTATCCGCTCTGGGTTGACGCAGCGCTTGACAAGCTCAAAGAAATGCTGACCATTGATGCCGAGCTCGTGGTGCTTGAGGAACAGAGAAAACGACTGGAACAGGAACTACGCATTACGACACAACGTGTTAATCTCTTTGAGAAGGTAAAGATTCCCGAGGCACAAGAGAACATTCGTATGATTCGTATCTACCTCGGTGATCAACAAACCGCGGCGGTTGTCCGAGGAAAGATCTCCAAGAACAAAATCGAGGCGGTGGATTAGCAATGATAGTACCAATGAAACGCGTCGCGGTACTGGTGCTTGATAATGAGCGCGCAGAGGCTACCGCTCGACTCCAGCAGGCCGGTCTGCTCCATGTCGAAATCGAATCGGCTGAGTCTGAAGATCTAGACGGAGTGAGGCGAAAACTCGCTCGACTTCAACGGGCCAAAGCAGTGCTCCCTGAGCTGGAAATGCAGCCACCTCGATCTACCGACGACCATACTGAAGCAAATGCACGTACACAGGAGTTGCTACAGGAAATTGAGTCACGGGTCGAGCGTAAGCGCGAGCTTGATGAACGTCGCGAACACTTGGCTCGTGAAATATCACGCACCAAGGCCTGGGGTGACTTCAGCGTTGAAGATATTCGTCGACTCGCGGCGAAAGGAGTAGAGATTCGCCTCTACCACGCTGATTCTGAGACATATGAAAGTCTTACTCAGCAGAATATTTTCGTGCTTTCACGCACAAAGAGTGATGTGTTTTTTGTACAAGTCGACCTGGGGCAAACTCCTGCTCCGGAACTTGAGCCAGTCACCCTTCCTGAGCAAGGTCCGGCGGAAATGGCGAAAGAGCTATCCGAACTTGCCAAAGAGCGTTCGGCCATAGATGGGCGACTTGCCGACATTGCAAAAGAACTTCCAGTCATAGAAATGACCGAACAAGCTTTGCTAGATGATCTTGAGTATGAGACCACCAAGGCCGGAATGGAAGACCACGGTGCAGTTGCCGCTATAATGGGGTACGTTCCTGCCGAGGCATTGGAGAGCTTTCAGCGTCTAGCCCAGGAACAGTCATGGGGACTCTATGCTAGAGACCCAAATCCAGACGAACATCCGCCAACCTTGGTTCGGAACCACCCCATTGTTCGTATGATTCAACCGGTCTTTAAACTGCTTGGAACCGTCCCTGGCTACCGCGAGTTTGATATCAGTGCCCTGTTTCTCGGTTTTTTCACAGTTTTCTTTGGAATGATTATTGGGGATGCAGGTTACGGATCCCTTATTCTGCTCGCATCCTTTTTTTTCGCTCTCAAGATGAAAGGGAAAGGGCGCGCTGTTCCAGACGGACTGCGTCTCCTAATACTCCTGTCCAGTGCGGCCGTCGCTTGGGGCGGTATAACTGGCAACTGGTTTGGTGTAGAGGCTATAGCGAATCTGCCGGTGTTTTCGGCAATAATCATTCATCCGGTTGCTGCATGGAATCCGGCCAGTGCACATAATGTGCAGTTGTTGTGTTTCATTATGGGTACCATACATCTGGTTCTGGCACACGGGTGGCGGCTCATTTCCGGACTCAAACAGGTACCGCGGGTTGCTGCTTTGGCCGATGCGGGTTGGTTGGTTGTAGTACTTGGTTTGTACTATGTGGTTCTGAACATTGTTCTTGATCCTATGCAGTTTCCTATTCCTGACTACGCAATGTACATGATTTTTGGTGGTTTGGTGACGGTAATTGTTTTTGGTCAACAACAAGAAGGGCTCAGCTTTGGAAAGGGAATTCTCAAAGGGGTCTCCAACCTTATGCCGACCGCGCTAGACGGAATCAGTGCCTTCTCGGACATAGTTTCCTACATTCGACTCTACGCAGTAGGACTTGCCACACTGGCTATTGCCACCAGTTTTAATGACATGGCAATGGCCGTAAGCACTGCAATTCCGGTTGCGGGACTCGGTGTGGCTGTTGCGGTATTGATATTGGTTTTTGGCCATACCCTTAACTTGATCATGGCGGCGCTTGCGGTCGTTGTGCATGGGGTGCGGTTAAATATGCTTGAGTTTTCTGGGCATCTTGGAATGGAATGGATCGGCGCGGAATACAGCCCGTTTCGAAAAAAATACTCGATACAACAAGAGGAGACAAATTAAATGGATATCGGAATGATCGGTATTGGCGGTGCTTTGGCATTCGCCGCTATGGGATCGGCCATTGGCGCCGGAAGCGCTGGCATGGCCGCCGTTGGGGCATGGAAGCGCTGTTTTGCACAGAACAAACCGGCTCCCTTTATGTTGGTAGCGTTTGTAGGCGCGCCGCTCACCCAGACAATCTACGGACTTATCCTCATGGGTGCATTGGCAACCGCAATTGAGGGTGGCGCCGACGGTGGGCTCATTTTTGGGGCTGGCGTTTTTGGTGGTATGGCTATGGGTATGTCGGCCTGGTTTCAGGGTAAGGCGGCCGCGGTAGCTTCTGACGCACTTGCAGAGACTGGTAAAGGCTTTGGTAACTATATCATGGTGTTGGGTCTGGTAGAGACCGTCGCACTGTTTGTCATGGTATTCCTCCTCGGCGTTGTATAACAGAGGGCCGGGAACGCAGGGACATGCTAAGAACTGTAGCAACGGTTCAGACCGCCTTGCACATGCTTAACGCAGATCAAATACAGCCGACTCCTTGGCCAAGGGGTCGGTTTTTCTTTCTCTCGACCTTCCTTCATAAGAGGCCGATACAGTATATAGGGAGGATTAATTCATAATGTCGCGCAGCTGCCAGCGAGTTCTCATCATCCTTTCGCTATTCATTCTTGCAGCCACGGTTGCTCATGCCGCCGATCCCGCATGGTTGCGGTATCAACGAGGGCTTGCGGCGTATGAGGAAGGGGAGCTGGGTCTTGCGCTTCGGCACTTTCGCGGAGCCCTTGAACAACAGGCGCGCTTTCCAGAGGCAGAGGCAGGTATTGGGATGATTCTTGCCCAAGAAGGCGCCTTTGGCCCAGCCATCCGCCATCTAAGCTCGGCTCTTGAACAAGCCAACGAACTCCAGATCCCTGAGGAGCATTTTCGCATTCGCTACACCATGGCCGAGATCCATGAGCTACAGGGAGACCGTCGCGAGTATGAGCGAACGCTCGAGCGTATCGTAGACGAGGACCGCAACTTCCGTTCACCACAGCAGGCAACGCTGCGTAATGCGCGTCGGCGGGTTTTCCTGGATAATGGTTTTGACCGAATGTTGGAGCTGTATCGCCTTGAGCCCCATCCGTCCTTAGATGCACACAGACTCTTGGGTGTCCATTACCTTCGTTCAGGAGAATACAGTGCAGCCTTTGAGCATCTGCTCACTGCATCACTCCAGGCCAGCACTCGCATGATTGCAGAGTTACGACATACCCGTCCTGTGTACGAGTATGATAATCTCCACGAGTTCTTGGACAAGATCGAGAGCGATCGCACATTAGCATATTTGGTCTCGGAAATGCGTTACTACGAACTTCTCTATCTCCTGGCCGCTGCGAGTTACGGCGTTGCTCCCGATCTTCAGCACTCTACCGACCTGTGGCAGATACTCGTCGAAAGACCCTCCGCAGGCATTTGGTCTCGGCGCGCACACGGCCAACTTCGTGACCCGCGCGCCAATGCGCTCATTGATTATTAGCGTATGATCGCGTAGTCTGCACGCATATAACGGTGCTTCCTTGGTGACGCCAAAACAATCCGGACGGCTATGAAAAATATCATTGTTAAAGGTGCTCGGGAGCACAATCTCAAGAATATAGATCTCGTACTACCACGGGACAGCCTCATAGTGATCTCGGGTTTAAGCGGGTCAGGGAAGTCCTCGCTGGCATTCGACACCATTTTTGCAGAAGGGCAACGCCGCTATGTTGAATCGCTTTCTGCCTATGCCCGTCAGTTCCTTGGGCGCATGGAGAAACCGGCTGTTGACTACATTGAAGGTTTGTCTCCGGCAATTTCCATAGAACAGAAAACCACTCACCGCAATCCAAGATCTACTGTCGGCACAGTCACCGAGATCCACGACTACCTACGACTCGTTTTTGCACGCATTGGAAAGGCTCACTGCCCGAGCTGTGGCAAGCCTATAAGTAGTTACTCTGTTGATCAGATTATTGAGCAGCTGCGTCTCCTTCCTACCGGAGGGAAGCTCCAAGTCCTTGCCCCGGTTGTTCGTGAACAAAAAGGACGGCATGAGCAGGTGTTTCGTGATGCTCTCCGAGCTGGCTTTGTTCGCGTGCGCGTTAACGGTGAGCTCCGGGAACTGGACGAAGAGATTCAGTTGGAGAAGAACAAGAAACACAGTATCGATATACTTGTCGACCGCATTCGACTCAGCGGCGGCGCTGAAAAACGTCTTACAGAGTCAATAGAAACCGCCCTCGATATCGCCAATGGAACGGTGCTGGTTGAGCACACACCGGCTGAACCCGAATCCGCAGCTTCCGAAAGCCTGTTCTTTTCACAGCACTCGGCCTGTCCTGACTGTGGAATTGGTCTGCCTGAGCTTGAGCCACGCTTGTTCTCGTTTAATAATCCGGCTGGTGCTTGCGCAAGTTGTTCAGGACTGGGTAAGACTCTTGAGTTCGATGCTGACAAAATTATACCAGACTGGGAGCTTTCATTTAACCAAGGTGGTATTGTTCCGTACAAACCAAGCTCAAATTGGTACCGGAGCAAGATTGAGTCGCTTGCCAAGCACTTCAATTTCGAGCTTCATACACCACTCAAAGAGATTAACGAAACCGCGCGCAAGGCGCTACTCTACGGGTCACATGAGAAAATTGAGGTCACCTACGTAAATAAAAAACAAACTGGACGCTTTGAGTACCAAAGCGAATTCCCCGGTGTGTTGGCCGACCTGAAGCGCCGGTATCTGGAGAGCAGTTCGGAAGGTGTCAAGGAATGGCTGGAAGGCTTCATGGCACAGCAGGTCTGCCCCGAATGCGGAGGAAAACGACTCAGACCAGAAGCCCTTGCGGTCCAGATTGCGGGCAAGAACATTTACGAAATATCACAGCTATCGGTAGCCGACGCTCTTAGTTTTTTTGAAACTTTGACGCTGAGCGAAACCGACCGCAGCATCTCGGAGCAGGCACTCAAAGAAATCACTGCGAGACTCGGATTCATGAACGCGGTAGGGTTGGAGTATCTGAGTCTTGAACGCTCGGCCTCTACGCTTTCGGGCGGTGAGGCCCAACGCATACGCTTGGCTACGCAGATTGGGTCATCACTGGTGGGTGTCCTCTATATACTGGACGAACCAACTATTGGCCTGCATCAACGCGATAATGCGCGCCTCATAGAAACCCTGCTCCGCCTGCGAGATCTAGGTAATACCGTCATAGTGGTCGAACATGACGAGCAGGTGCTTCGCACAGCGGACTACATAGTTGATCTTGGTCCGGCCGCAGGCGTGCATGGCGGTGAAGTGGTTGCACAAGGGAGCTACGACGAGGTCGTGGCGGTGCCTGAAAGCCTAACCGGTCGCTACCTTTCAGGCGCGTCTCTCATTCCAATCCCCCAAACACGCCGCTCAGATAACGGTCAACGTTTGAGTATACAAGGCGCCTCGTTACATAATCTTAAAGACATCGATATATCTCTTCCGCTCGGCTGCCTCTGTGTCTTGACCGGCGTCTCAGGTTCCGGCAAGAGCACATTGTTGAATGAGACCCTCTTGCCAATGGCGACTGCCGCGGTGCGTGGTCAGCTGCCCCCCAAAGGTCTCTGTCGGGCTCTGGAAGGTGCTGAACTCTTTGACGCCGTGATCTCCATTGATCAAAGCCCAATAGGGCGGACACCCCGTTCAAATCCGGCGACTTATGTTGGCATGTTCACACCCATACGCGAACTTTTTGCCGCAATGCCGGAGTCTCGTGCTCGCGGCTATGAAGCCGGTCGTTTTTCCTTTAACGTCAAAGGCGGCAGGTGCGAACACTGCCGTGGGGACGGAGTAATCAAAATTGAAATGCACTTCCTACCGGACGTCTTCATAACCTGCGATGTATGCAAGGGCAGGCGCTACACTAACGAGACTCGTGAGATTCGTTACAAGGGCAAAAGCATTGATGAGGTGCTGGATATGACGGTAGAAGAGGCACGCGAATTCTTTGCCGCGGTGCCTCAGATTAAGCGCCGACTCGATACAATGTATGATGTCGGACTCGACTATATTCGCCTTGGACAGTCAGCGCTCACCCTATCCGGTGGCGAAGCACAACGGGTAAAGCTATCCTTGGAACTGTCCAAACGAAATACGGGTAGAACCTTGTATGTTTTAGATGAGCCAACTACGGGTCTTCATTTTGAGGATGTTCGCAAGCTTATCGATGTACTAAACCTGCTCATAGAAAACGGAAACACTGTCATAGTAATTGAGCATAATCCCGATGTAATTCTCCAAGCCGACTTCGTCGTTGATTTAGGTCCCGAGGGCGGTGAGAAGGGAGGCCGAGTTGTAGCAGCTGGAACCCCCGAGCAAGTCGCGCAGGTACAGGATTCCTATACCGGACAATACCTAAACGAGCTCCTTCAGGAGCGGACGCCGCGCAGTTCCATGATTGTTCCAAGCGAGACAGGGTAGGCGCGTGAGAGGTGGTTGGTGTAGCAACAGGCCCGACACATGAAACGACCTGTAATGGAGCATAGTTTGAGTTCAGGCCTGCGTGTGCTTTTTCGACTTCTCATTCTTGTGGCTTTGATTAATCCCATTTCCGCACTCTCTCAGGAACCTGACAGTGAAGTCCCAGAGGAACCAGCATCTGAGTCACTTTTTCAACGAACGCTCGCTCAGGATATCCGCAGTGCTGATTTTCGGGAATTAGTCGACTGGCTTGAGAGCTTGGACTTGTCTACGCGTGGATCAAGGCGAGAGCTGGAGAATAGATTATTTGCCTATCATGAGCTTAGCCCGCCGCCTCTGCCCCCGGAGAGAAGCGGACGAACCATTACCATAGAGTCTACGCGACTTGGTGAGTACTTCGATATCGAGGAAGTCGATGAAAATTATGTGATTCTACGGGGTGGTGTATCCATTCGACTTGAGGATGACGACGTCGTCCACTACATCGAAGCAGAAGAGGTTTTATTTAACCAAGCTCGGAACCGAATGACCGCGCGTGGTGGTGTGGTATACCGCATTGAGCGTGAACGAGGAGATGAGACCTTTCGTGGCCGGGCTCTGAGCTTTGACATCTCCAACTGGGAAGGCGTATTTCTGGACGGCGCATCAACACGACCACGGGTGCTGGAAGGCGAGGAGCTAGAGTTCACTTTTGAAGGTGATACCATTATTCGCTCAGCCGAGGATATCATTCTTCTGGAACATGGAACCATAACCAGTTCTCCGGTCGATCCTCCGAACTGGCGGCTGCGGGCGCGACGCATCTGGGTATTCGGCCCGGGTGAGTGGGCTTTACAAAACGCAGTTTTGTACGTCGGTCGTGTCCCAGTGCTGTATTTTCCATTCTTCTTTGTACCTGGCGATGACCTTTTTTTTCACCCATCAATAGGCTACCGTACTCGGGCAGGAGCCTTTCTGCAAACGACTACCTACTTAGTGGGTAGGCGCACTGAAGAAGCCGCGCCGTTTTCCTTCCTACAGCTTTCAGAGGAACAACAATCACGACGCGAACGCGAACGTTGGTTTATATTTCTTCGTGACACCGACAGACCCGACACAACGTCCGCCGACCGAACAGTGAAAGCGTTGGCTGATATTTACACCCGCTTAGGTGTGCTCATTGGTTTGCACGCCCAGCTACCAAGTTTTGGGCCCTTGAACTCGGTAAACTGGCGCAGTTCCTTAGGGGTCAGTCGCCATCTCTACCCTATTGAGAACATTGAGGAGTTTGTAACTCCTTACCGAGTTGTGGATGGACGGGCGGAAACCGACTGGAACCGCAGTAATTTTGCAGGGTGGGGTGAACTTCCATTCCGATACGAACTTCAGAGCAACGCTTCAACTGCGCTTCTAGGACTGTCCATGCAACTCGAGCTCTTGCTAATGTCTGATCCATTCTTTCGACGTGATTTCGACAACCGGGCTGAGTCTATTGATTTCGCAGGGCTCTTGGGGTTCAGTGAACTCATTGAGAGCGAACCAGACACTATCAACACCCTACGATGGAGTCTCCGGGGAGCGTATAGACCGGAGCTACCTTCGGCGATCAAACCTTATCTGAGCAATCTTTCCATCAGTTCATATAGCTGGATCCTGTATTGGGAAAGCCGTGATACGCCGACCGAGCTCCTCCGCCCAGAAGCCCAGACCGCTCTAGATAGCCCTGAGCGACGGTTTTTCTATCCGAACCGTTACACTACGCCGGATCTGACAGGAAGGGTAGAGGGTACGCTGCTTGACTCGGCTCGTAAGCGTCCTGGAATAGACTCGCCCGAGGAACTACCCGAGGACTTTGAACCCGCTCCGCTACGACCTCCGTGGAATGAAGAACGGGTCAACCGTGATGAACAGTACGACGATCCCGATGAGAGCCTCCTACGCCTCCCTGCCTTACGTCCAAGTTTCACCGTCCCGGAAATTCAGGCCCCTTTTGGCTATAGGGTGAGCTACAGTGTGGTTCCGCGTCTCACGGTGGATAACTTCACTCAGAACATAGAATGGAGGGTTCCCGAGGATATAGACTGGCAAACCCGTTACGCTCAGCTCAACTCCGACAATACTGGTAGGCTTTCATACCGCGCTAACCTGTATCGTCGTCTTTTTGTTCTGGAAAACTCACTCATTCTCCGTCAAAGGTATCGTTCTGTATACAACCTCAACGAAAATCTAAGCGACACAACTCGTCGCTCCTTAGAGAACCAGGCCTTTCGATTCACCGGTGTGACCGGAGAACATCAGGCTAGACTCAGCAGCTTCCCTTTGCAGGATCACGAGATCCTTGACCAAAGTAGTGTGGTGTATCGACTCAATACCCTATTATACCGGCGAGTGTTTGACTCTCGGCGCAACGACGATCCCGACGGCCCGCCTGTCTACGTAGACGAGTATTTTGAATGGGATCCGGAGTTTGTCTCCAATCACGATGTTTCAGCAAATCTACGGGCACGGCTGTGGCGGGCGACCCAGTCCCTCAGCTTAACCGCCACCTTGCCCCCAGTTGAGGAGGAGTTCACCGGGCGAGCAGAGGCTATTACCGGCCCCTTGCGAACCACTGTTTCAACAGGCGTACGTCGGCCTGAAGGCGAGGACTGGATATGGAATCCACTCGTCATAGACCAGCGCTTTCAACCGAACCCCAACATCACCTTGACTGAACGTCTTGTGTACAGTATCGAAGATGATGAGATTACTTCGAGCATTACCAACCTCAGACTCTGGTTCCTTACACTTGGATTGACAGCACGAACTACCAATAGTTTCCGTTTTGTTGGCGCCCCGAACGGTTGGGAAGAGCGTGACGACCGCGATTTTCGTCCTACCAACGCCAAGGTTTCTGTCGAGTACGACACCGAGACTCCGCCGTTGTGGAAAAACCGGGTCAGGAGTGCTGCCTTGATACGATCAACTCTTGATATGGATCTACTACGATATACCGAAAGTGTTTTTGATATACGGTTCGAATACCTCGCACGCGTATATCAATTCATGGACCTGCGTTTTGCATCAGTTACGCGTAACGATCAACCCTACCGGTATGTGCCCCAGCTTTCAGACGAGCTGGGACTGGAACGCCGTAATGTCTTTCGGGATTTGGCAGACTCATTTAATTTTTTCGACACGCGCGCGCGAGAGACCTCATTCTTCAACGTTCAACAACTCGAGATTGGAGTTGTACACTATCTGGACGACTGGACCCTCAGTATTGACTACGCCGGGCGGCCGGAGCTCGAGACCACGCCGGAGGGCACGCAGCAATTCAAGTGGAGCTCCCGGCTGGAGTTGGCCTTGGTGTGGAGACCCATTCCGGAACTTCGGCGGGAGATTCTGTTTGAGGATGGTGAACTTGTTTTTGAGGAGTAGAACGGTAGGTGTCCTAAAACGAACCCTTACGAGCTAGTTGACCAGTCGTCGGCGGCAGCACTATACTTTTACCAGAATGAGGAGTGGCATTGGGCCAGAATACCACAGTTGTTCTTGCGGATCATAACGTAGTTGGCGAACTATGCGGAGCAAACGACCGAAATATCGCCTACTTGGAAAGTCTCCTTCAGTCGCGTGTAACTACTCGCGGGAATGAGATTTACCTGAGCGACTCCGACCCCGAAAAACAAAGAATCTTCTCCGAGGTACTCCGGCGGCTCGAGCAGCACCTGTATGCGGGCATCACAGTAAGCATTGACTTAATACAGTCCGTATATCGCACCGTGACGGACAACGATACTCTTGGAGCCGACATGCTTCTTGAGCAACGAATAGAGTTACCTGGTGTTGGCCGTTCAATATCGCCCCGCAGTCATGCCCAAGCCTGTTATATTCGCAGCCTACAAACGAAAGAAATGGTCTTCTGCATTGGCCCTGCCGGTACCGGCAAGACCTACCTTGCGGTGGCTGCCGCGCTGCACGACATCCTCACACGCAAGAAAAGAAAACTCGTCTTAACACGACCGGTAGTAGAGGCGGGTGAAAACCTGGGCTTTCTACCCGGGGATCTTGCGCAAAAAATAAACCCTTACTTGCGGCCGCTGTATGACGCAATTGAAGATCTGAGTTCCGGCGAAATGCTTCACAAGCTTGAAAGCAATAACATGATTGAGATTGCGCCTTTGGCATATATGCGGGGGCGTAGTCTGAAAGACTGCGTGATATTGCTTGACGAGGCTCAAAATACAACCAAAGAACAAATGAAAATGTTTCTTACGCGCATAGGAGAAGGGTCACGCGCCTTCATAACAGGCGACGTCACCCAGATTGATCTTCCTCGGAAATCCAGTTCCGGGCTGTTACATGCAGTGCGCTTGCTTAACGCAATAGAAGAGCTCGATATCAATTTTCTCTCGGGCAAGGACGTTGTGAGAAGTGCTATTGTGCAAAAAATTGTTGCAGCCTACGAGGCCGACACGGAACAACCATGAACACCATTGAAGTCAGCGCCGAGGACGTACCTTTACCGACCCAAGCAGACCGCATTATTGCCTTTGTAGACGCTGCCCTGAGGCTTCTGAACAAAACACATCATGAAGTATCAATCCTGCTCTGCAGCGATGAAAGAATCCGCGAGATGAACTCCACCTACCGTAACAAAGATGAAGCAACCGACGTTCTTTCTTTCTCTCAGGACGACAGTTCCGACGAAGCCAATACAGCCGTGGGAGTTACGCAAGAGTTGACCAAGCAGGGGCAAATACCGCAACTTCTTGGAGATATTGTGCTTGCACTCCCATATCTCCGTCGCCAGGCCGAGGAGTACAATGTGAGTTTTGAGTCGGAGTTCAAGCGTATGTTAATACACGGTATGCTGCATTTGACCGGCAGTCACCACGATACTGAAGAACAGCACCGCACCATGCTGGAACGCCAAGAGGCAATTTTACGAGAGCTTGAGCAGGAGTATAGGTTTTGAAGGATATCGGCTTTTTGAAAAAGCTGTTCAGTCGAGATGAGTGGCGAGAAGCAGGGCTTGACCCTAGTTTAAGTCTTGAGAAGCGAGACATGATTCGCGGTATCGTGGAGCTTTCGGACACCACGGTCAAAGAGGTAATGGTACCTCGCATTGATGTGGAGTTTATCTCAACTACCATGGATATGGCCGACATCAAGAAGAGAGTTGCCGAGTTTGGCTACTCGCGCTATCCAATTTATGAAGACACTATCGACAACGTTGTCGGTGTGCTGTATGCGAAGGATCTTTTGCAGTACCTAGGCGACGGAGCTGGAGCCCCGGACGTGTCAACAATAGCAAGACGTCCGTTTTTTGTTCCAGAGAGTAAGCGACTTGACTCCATGCTGCGAGAAATGAAGAAGCGACGCGTCCACATTGCTGTTGCGGTGGATGAGTACGGTGGGGTATCCGGAATAGTATGTCTTGAGGACATCCTGGAAGAGATCGTCGGTGAAATACAAGACGAGTTTGACAACGAGCGTGAGGACATTCTCACTATTGGAGACCAGGTGTATCTGTGCGACGCGCGGGTTTCTATCGAAGATCTCAACGAACAGCTTCATCTCAGAATTCCAGAAGAAGATTTCGACACCTTAGGCGGCTTTGTTTTCGAACTGTTCGGAAAGATCCCGGTGAAGTACGAAAAGGCTTCCTTTCGTGATATGAGTTTCATAGTGCAGGAAATGGACGGACACAAAATTAATACGGTCAAAATCGTTGCGGGCAAGGAAGTGAAGGGAAATGGCGAGTAAGCGCACTCCACACCTCGTAACATGTCTTGGTGTGGTTATGATGTTGTTCATAACCACCAGTGTTGTAGCATCACCTCGTGAGTCCGAGCAGGCAGGAAGGCGTGCTCTTGTTGAGGGTAACTATTACGAAGCCATTGAGTTTTTTTCCAGAGCTTTGGAAACGAATCCTAGATATCTTGAAGCGCTTCTCGGCACCGCCGAGGCCTATCTCGAGCTTAATGAACCAGAGGTAGCCGAGGAGTATCTCAATAGGTCTCAACAGCTTGCAGGGAACCGCCCCGCCTACCTTCTGTTATTGGCAAGGGTGGAGGTCGCGCGTGGTCGACCGGCTGCGGCGGAAACACACTACCGAAGCGTTCTTAACCGGGAACCAAATAATATAAATGCACAGCTTGGCCTTGCCGAGCTTCGCCTTGCCGACGGTAAGTCTGCAGAGGCACGACGGCTGTATGAGGATATTCTGCGGGTGTCACCGCAGAGTCGGCGTGGACTTTTGTCTTTGGCCTTGCTTTATGATGCACAGGGTGACCGTGAGGCCGCAGAGCGTTACCTTTTGACGGCTTTGCAGTATCACCGTGAGAATCCTCAGGTGCATCTGCTGGCTGGTGAGTACTATCGTGCACGGGGGCTTCTTTCTCGTGCAGAGCGCCATGCGAGCACTGCGGTAGCCCTTGCGCCCGAATACACCGAAGCGCTGACTCTGCTTGCACGAATTTTCTATGAACAAGGACGATACGCCGAGGCGGTTGGAACAACTCAACAAGTCATTGGCATTGAACGTAACAGTCCGGATGCCTGGTACATTGCCGCACTCTCCGACTATAAGCGGGGCCAACTTGAAGACGCTATCGATGCCTTGGAAATTGCGGTTGAACTGAACCCTGACCGGGAGGTCATTCGACTGGCTCTTGAAGACATTCTTTTACGTGAGTTGACTCTGGAGGACGAGCGTCGGGCGCAGTTCGCGGCCTATCATTTCCGTAGGGCTGCTGAGTTTGCCGAGCGAAACTATCACCACCGTGCGTCGGTGAGTTACCGGAATGGTTTACAGCTAGACCCCTACAACTACGACGGGCGCATGGCCTACGCGAATCTATTTAGGCTGGCCGGTAGTAGTGCGCGTTATCTCCAGGAGCTTGAAGTCCTACGTGAGTTAGGACATGACCAAAATGAGTTACTGGATCGCATTGAAACTTTCACCCATCTCGGAATGGACGATGTAGCACAGACCTGGGGAGTGTCTCAGTTTGACACCCCACGTGACCGCATACGTATCTCACTCTTTACCTTGGCTGGCGCGAACCAACTCTATCTCCCTGGCAGCGACGACCTGCTTGTGGGTGCGCTTCGTCGACATCTGTTACGCTATGAACAGCTATCTGTAGCTACAAACCCTTTCAGTACCACGGGGTTTGCCGACGCCTTTGCACGTGCCCGTAACGCGGGAGACGACTATTTTGCAATTGTGCGCTACGACGAGATTGACCGCAACTTTGGAACCTATCTTGTGCTGTACCGTGCTTCCACCGGTACCGAAGTAGCCCGTCTGTCGGCTTTGCGGGCCGGAAACGACCGGGTACTCGAGTCCCACCGGTCAATTGCTCTGCAACTTGCCGAACTTGTGCCGTTAAAAGGCCGCATACTGCATCGGCGTTTCGAACGAGCCCTGGTTAACATAGGGCGACTTGACGGAGTTGAAGAAGGCATGGAGTTGGTTGTGGTACGGGCTGGTAGTTTTGACCTTGCGCCAAACCGCGCAGAGTACCGGTATGCAGATGATGCTGTTCTCGGGCGCTTTGTAGTAAGCGGCGTAGACGATCTAGTCAGCGAGGGTACCGTTACCCGAGATGGCTTCTTTGATCTTATTAATCAGGGAGACGCGGTGCTGTCGCCAAAAACGGAACTGCCTGCATCTACCGGCGCAGATCCTGACGCCACCCAGAACCTTCTTCAACGCATCCGTGCCTTACTTCCATAGGTCCGCCCGTGCGAGGCATTCATATCGGCATTCATATCGGCATTCACCGTCGAATGTGAAGCCGCAGCAAGAGTAACGTTTGTTCATACGTGCAAAACTTAACGATTTATTCACCCAACAACGTTGACATCCGTGATTTTTTTCTTTATAGTCGAGTCAGAATCAAGATGTATGAGAAGACTCTATGATAATTGATCGAGGAGGATCACATGAAGATTGCCATTAACGGATTCGGTCGAATTGGTCGCAACGTATTCAAGTTAGCTCTTGAGCAAGGCGTTGACGTCGTCGGTGTAAATGATCTCACCGATACGAAGACATTGGCCCACCTTTTGAAGTACGACTCAACTCAGGGAAAGTTCCCAGGTAAGGTCGAGTTTGATGAGGAGAACCTCATTGTCGACGGTAAGAAATACCGCGTTTCTTCTGAAAAGAATCCTGCCAACATTCCTTGGGGAGCCTCTCCGGATGTGGTTGTTGAGGGAACCGGTGTTTTCCGCTCGAAAGAGAGCCCAAAAGGCGGTTACGGAGATCACCTCAAGAATGAGAAGTACCCGGCAAAGAAGGTGATCCTCTGCGTGCCTGCCAAGGACTCGATTGACCGCATGGTTGTACTTGGTGTAAACGATGCTGACCTCAAACCTGAAGACCAGTGTGTTTCGAACGCATCCTGTACTACGAACTGTCTCGCGCCTGTTGCAAAGGTTCTCCATGACAACTGGGGTATTGAGACTGGCTTCATGACTACTATTCACTCGTACACCAACGACCAGGTTATCCTTGACGGTCCGCACAGCGACCTACGTCGAGCACGTTCCTGCGCAGTTTCTCAGATTCCGACCACCACCGGTGCCGCGAAAGCGGTTGGCAAGGTAATGCCGGAACTTAAGGGTAAACTTGACGGTTTGGCTGTTCGTGTGCCGACCCCGACCGGCTCGCTTGTTGACCTTGTTGTAACCCTGTCCAAGGAAGTTACCAAGGAAGAGGTCAATGCCGCTATGAAGGCCGCTGCAGAGGGCCCCATGAAGGGCATTCTTGAGTACACCGAAGACCCAATTGTATCGGTAGACATTATTCACAACTCACATTCATCTATCTTTGATGCCGACAGCACCATGGTCATTGGCAAGATGGTGAAGGTGCTGGCATGGTACGACAACGAGTGGGGCTATTCCTGCCGTGTAATTGATCTCGCCAAGAAACTCGCGTAAGTAGGAAGGACTATTATGGCACTAAGGACAATCCAAAGCGCCGATCTCTCCGGGAAAACCATACTTGTGCGGGTAGACTTTAATGTACCTATTAAAGAGGGTGTCGTCGGAGACGACACCCGCATCCGCGCCGCACTTCCTACGCTTGAGCATCTTCTTAAGCAGAAAGGAAGTCGTTTGGTACTGATGAGCCACCTCGGACGCCCTAAGGGCGGTGCCGATCCGGCCTTCAGCCTGGCACCGGTGGCGGCACGGCTAGCCGAACTCATTGGTCGGCCGGTTCAGCAGGCCTCGGATGTTATCGGTGATGCAGTAGAGAAAGAGCTTGCTGGCTTAGAAGCTGGCGCAATCCTCATGCTGGAGAACGTTCGGTTTTATAAGGAAGAAACGGCCAACGATCCTGGTTTCGCTGAGAAACTGGCAAAGTTGGGTGACGTATACGTCAACGATGCTTTTGGCTCAGCCCACCGGGCGCACGCCTCAACAGAAGGCATTGCCAAGTTTCTCCCTTCATATGCTGGCTTCTTGCTGGAAAAGGAAGTTCGCTTCTTTCAGCCTGTTGTGAGCAATCCGGACAAACCTTTTGTTGCGGTTATTGGTGGCGCTAAGGTTTCGAGCAAAATTGGCGTACTTGAAACGCTGCTACCTAACTGCAGCGCCCTGATCATTGGTGGTGGTATGGCATACACCTTTCTTAAGGTAATGGGCCATACCGTGGGTTCTTCGCTACTTGAGGAAGATTACCTTGACACCGCCAAGTCACTTATTGCCCAAGCGAAAGAAAAAGGGGTGGAGTTGCTGCTCCCGCTTGACCACATTGTGGCATCGGAGTTCTCTGAGAATGCCAAGCCGGAAGCGGTAGATAGCCTTGACATTCCGGACGGCAAAATGGGTATGGATATTGGGCCAAAAACGGTAGCCAAGTTCAAAGAAGTCATAGGCGGAGCCAAGACCGTTCTCTGGAACGGCCCTATGGGAGTATTTGAGTTTGATAACTTCGCTGGCGGTACCCTCGAGGTAGCAAAAGCAATAGCCGAGTGCCAGGGCACCAGCATTGTAGGTGGCGGGGACTCGGTCGCAGCTGCCAACAAGTTTCAATTGTCCGAGCGAATGAGTCACGTCTCAACCGGAGGCGGCGCATCGCTTGAGTTCCTTGAGGGCAAGGTGCTTCCCGGTATTGCCGCGCTTGAGGAGTAGGCGGTCAGACCGCTGCGCTCCACGCACAAGTAAATGTAATGCCGTCATAGTGTACGGTAAATGCACCGGGCCGCAGCATGCGGCCCGGTCTTGTATTCAATTGAATTGAAGGAAGAAATTATGCGAAAACCATTTATTGCGGGAAACTGGAAAATGCACAAAACGGTAGCGGAAGCCCGTGCCCTCGCTGCTGAGTTGCGTGACGGAATTGGGAACGCGCCACATCGTGTTGCTGTAGCACCTCCTTTCACAGCTCTCGCCGGGGTAGTTGAAGCCCTTGAGGGAAGTGGAATTGAGGTAGCCGCACAGAACATGGCAGCCGAGCTTGAGGGTGCACATACCGGAGAAATCTCGGCAACCATGTTGCTGGATCTTGGTGTGAAACTCGTAATTCTGGGGCATTCCGAAAGACGACATGTATACGGTGAGAGTGATGAACTCATTAACACCAAGGTTCTGTTGGCACTTGAGCAGGGTCTGGAAGTGATTCTCTGCATTGGAGAAACCTTGGAAGAGCGCGAAGGCGGAAAACTCAAGGACGTTGTGGTACATCAGATCGACTCTGGCCTGCGTGGGCTTGACGAGAAGGCCCTTGGTCGGGTTACTATTGCGTACGAACCGGTTTGGGCAATTGGTACCGGCAAGACGGCAACACCTGACGATGCGGAAGAAGCACATCGCATTGTTCGCACCCGAATTGGAGAACTGTACTCTGCACAGGCTGCGGAGAGCATGATTATTCAGTACGGTGGTTCGGTGAAGCCGAACAACGTCAAGGGTTTAATGGCAGAGGCCGACATTGACGGTGCTCTGGTCGGTGGAGCGTCGTTGAAAGCAGCGGACTTCATCCCAATTGCCAGATTCGATCAATAAAAGACACGGTTGACCGTGTCTACAAACGCACCAAGTACGTGAGGTTAACGAGTTTATGGGTTTCTTGTCTATTCTGCTGCTGATTTTCTTCGTGTTGAGCGCACTCTTACTCATAGCTCTGGTTATGGTTCAAGAAGAGGGTGGTGACGGTCTTGGCGGTATCTTTGGCGGCGGCGGAGCATCGCAGGTCGGGAATCGTTCTGGAAATATTCTTACAAAAACCACATCGATACTTGGTGCGGTGTTCTTCCTGTCGTCATTTGGTGTTGCATGGTTGAACCGCACCCCGGATGCAGGAGACGTAGCCGCTGCGGCTCGGCGTATGGAGCAGGGTGACGCCGTTCCTTGGTGGGAGATTGAGGAGGGCGATATCGACAGTGAGCTCGATCTAAACGACTTAATGTCTCCCGAAGTGTTTGAGGAAACTCCCTCGAATTAGTACAGTGCTGCATTACATTTCGTGCAGCCTCAGAGTCGCAGCAACAAGAGGTTCGTAGTGAGAACCGCGGTAGTGTTCTTCCCACCACATAACGGCTCAGACTCATTGTCGCGTATTGCCGCTGGCTTGGCTGGCGGTTTAGAACGTGCAGGGCATCAAGTAACTGTCATTCGAGCGGACAAGGGTAATCCTCAGTCACTTACAAGTTATGCGTACATAGCGGTAGGCGCCGAAAGTAGCTCCTTCTTTTCTCGGGAACCTGACGGCGACATTAAGGCATATCTCTCAAACGCAGGAATGCTAACCGGGAAGCGCTCTTTTGCGTTCGTACGTCCGCGTGGGTTGTTTGCACTCAAAACCTTAGGAAGTCTCATGCGCAGCATGGAAGCCGAGGGTATGTTTATCCGATACTCCGAGATACTCCCGAATGAGGCGGCGGCAGTAGCTATTGCGTCTCGCCTCAAGGTTGAGTAGTAGGACGAATCAGGGTGGCAAACTACTACGAGATGCTGGGACTCAAGACCTCCTGTTCTCAGGTTGAAATTAAGCAAGCATTCAGACGCAAAGCAAAGAAACTTCACCCGGACGTAACTTCCGATCGACAGGGAACGCTTGCCTTAATGCAGCAACTGGTTGCAGCCTACAAAACTCTCTATGACCCGGAGACTCGCGAGGAGTACGATCGTCGGCATCGTATTCTTCACCACGAGGATCAGTTCGACTATCGTGAATTTCTCCGTAAGCGTCGCAATGATCCACAGAGCCAGTCGGAGCTCATTTTTTTTGATTTACTACACGATCGTGCTCACGACGCACTCCACCTGTATGATGATCTAATGGGCACGGATGGGTTCACGTTAGCGGCTCATTTGGATCGTGAAGACTTCATGGATTGTGCCTTCTTGTTGGCCGAGGAGTACGAGTCACGAGGAAGCTTGCTGCAGGCCTTTCGCCTGCTGCTTAAAATTGCAGATTTTGAACGTGAAGAGCCATACTTCCGACACTTTTTTGACGAGGTCAAAGACCGCCTGCGAATTATTGTCGGCACCCGAATGCCGGGCAAGGTGTCGGACGTGGTGTTGCTCGACTGCCTGGAGCGCATGATAGAGTACGATTTTTCACGCAGAGACACTGCCTTTTACCTCAAGCGAGCCGCAGAGTTACACGCGGCAGCCGCGCGGCTGGAAAAGGCATCTGTGTATCTTAGGCGGGGTTTACGACTCGATCAGCGGCTTGGTGGTACCAAAAAACTCATGGAACTCCTCATGGAAGGCAACTCACATTAAGGCCGGTAAAGTGCCACGCCAGCCTAATATCTGCATGTTACTTGGGTAACGGACATAGTGAAACTCAGGTGATTCGTGGTATGATGTTCTTGAGAGACAAGAGCTTTGGATGAACCAAACATAAATATTAATGAAACCAGTGATCAAGGATAATACAACTATGAAAATGAAGTTTGGTCTTTTTGCCGTGCTTATAGCACTCACCGGAACCTTACACGCCCAAGTCTTGGACAAGCCGGTGGCTATTGTGCGGCTTGAGTCGACCGAGAATATTGGTAAAGAGCTGTATCTGCCGATGCCCGAGGAAAAGAAGCGGGAGCAGGCCGGGCGC
>REEM01000021.1 GCA_007695055.1 Spirochaetaceae bacterium
ATGCTGGCGCGTTCTATTCCTAAGGTAGCGGATACGACCTCGGTTATGTGCTGCAGGTTCTGTAGCAGATCTCCTTCGGCCGCGGTTGCGCCCACGGCAAGCTCGGCTATGGCGCGCCGCTGTGCGGCAGCTCGCTTGGCCGCTTCCTGCCGCTCTTGCCCAGCCTCCCTGGCCGCAGTAATATCCTCAAAGGTGGCATAGCTTTGGTAGGGGCGAGTCTCGTCCGGGTTAAATAGGGGAATGGCGGTAATGCGCAGCCAGACGTGACGGTTCAGGTCCGGGCGGAACACGCCGCGCACCACCGGGCCTATGGTTTCTCCGCGCTGCAGCGCAAGCATGGAGGGGTGCTCGGTGCCTGGCACCTCCTTTCCGTTCTCACAGATCATGTGCCACCGAGGATCCATAGATGTCTTGCCCAGAGCTTGATCCTGGGTTATACCCAGAATGCGTTCGGCCGCCGGATTAACCGAGCTAATTTGGCCGTCGGCTTCCTGGTATATAACGCCCTGTGACATGGTTTCGAACAATCGCCGGTAATGTTCCTCACTATCCTTTAGCTGACTTGCTGGTACAAAGCCAGCCGTCAAGAAGCGAGCAATGTCCACTACACTCACCAGAACCCGGCCATAACTGTCTTCATAGCCGGTCGCTACCGACCACTGCATCTGAACGCGCAGTGTCTTACCGTGCAGCGTAAGGTGGTTTGCCTCTGTAGAGAAGCTTGTCCGGCCTTCCCAGATTGTGAGCAGGTCACCGCGGAAGTCCGTGTAGGCGTCATCTGCAAAGAGTGCGGGAATTTTGCTAAGAAAGCTCTCTTTTGACTCCGCGCCATAGAGGCGTAGGGTCGTCTCGTTTACATCAATAACCCTTATATGGCTCACTAAGTCGCGCTCGACCTCAGGGTGCTTGTCCAGGTAGGCGTCCAGGTTCTGAATCCCGGTAGCGCGCAGCTTGTCCAACTGCTCCTTTACCGCCGAGAAATCTTCTTCCCAGAGTGAGACCGGTGCAGATTCAAAGAGTTGTCGGTAGCGGCTTTCACTATTCATGGATGTACTCCAGGTTGCTGCACGCTTCTATCTTAACCAAACACCGCAAACGGTGGCTTAACCAAACACCGCAAACGGTGGGGCTAAGCCAGCAGCACTGCTGCCAACCCAGGTTGGAAGATACCAGAAAACAATGCAGAGAGGGTAGTATTGGTTCTGCAAAAAGTTCCAATTACTGTATCATTTACAACCACAGATTGTAGAAACGGTGCTATACTCGCCGTGGGCGGGGAAATTATGTCTATAGAATCCATATTCAATAAGAAGCACGGGCACGCTGTGCTGGTAGTCGAGGACGAGCAGCTCATCTGCCAGAAAGCCAAGACGGCACTAGAGCGTGCCGGATACCAGGTGCATACTGCTGGCAACGGCCCGGACGCCGTGTCAAAGGTCAGTACTCATGACGAGATCGATCTGGTTCTTATGGACATTCAGCTGGACCACGGTATGAACGGTGGTGAGGCGGCACGGAAGATACTAGCCGTGCGCGATCTGCCGGTGGTCTTTCTCTCTTCCTATGCAGATCCTCAGATGCTGGACTGTGTGCAAGGGGTTCCGGCCTACGGACACATTCAGAAATCCACCGGAGATGCAGTACTTGTAGCCTCGGTTCAGTCTGCGCTTGATCTGCACGCGGCTCGTATGCGGCAACATGCCGAACATGGGCGTTTACAACGGGTGTTAAGCAGCCTTGGCTCCTTGTTTATTCACCTCTCCAGCTCGGAGGCTGCTGCCGTTATAGGTGAGGCTCTGGCTGTAGTTGGTGGCTTCATTGGAGCCGACCGAGCGTACTGCTTTGAGTACAATTTTGAGGCGGGCACCACCTCCAATACCCATGAATGGTGTGCCCCGGGAGTGAGTGCCCACAAGGACGAGTTGCAGGGCATACGCTTGGAGGAAATACCGGACTGGGTAGATGCTCATCGTCGTGGCCGGGAGATCTGGATAGCTAATGTTGAGGCGTTACCGGAGGGTCGGGTGCGGTCTCTGCTTCTGTCGCAGAATATTGGGAGCGTGCTGACGGTTCCGCTGGTGGCTGACGAACACTGTTATGGGTTTGTTGGCCTTGACTGGACACAGTTTCACCCAACCTGCAGTGACACACACCGAATTCTGCTCACGTCTTTTGCACACATGCTCAGCAGTTTTCACCTGCGTGAGACGGTGGCTCAAGCACAGAGGGCAGCCCACGAGCAGGTGCTGACCGTTCTGGACAGCATTCCGGCAGTCGTGTACGTGGCGGATATGCAGAACTATGAGGTGCTGTACATTAACAGTCACTGTCGGGAAGCCTTTGGCGATATTGAAGGACATACATGCTGGAAGGCACTGAAGGTTGGCGAGAGCGGGCCCTGTGAGATGTGCGTCAACTCACGTCTTGTGGATGCGGCTGGACAGCCGAACGGGGTACATCGATACGAAATTCAGAACTCACATAACGGTAGGTGGTACGACTGCATGGACCGCGCCATACAGTGGGGCGACGGACGGGTTGTGCGCATGGAGATTGCGGTAGACATTACCAATGCGGTTCGCTCACGCGAGGAACTTCTTAAGAGCCGGCAAGAGGTTCGCGACCTGCTTAAGGCCAAGGAGCTGGTACTCAAGGAAGCGCACCACCGAATCAAGAACAACATGGCCATGGTTCAGAGTCTGCTAAATCTTCAGGCTCACAGTACCCACAACTCCGAGGCTGAGAGCCTCCTTCAAGATGCGGCTGGCCGCCTGCAAAGCATGATGCTTCTCTACGACAAACTTTACCGAGCCGAGCATCATGCAGAACTTGCCTTAGACTCCTTCCTGGTACCACTGATAGAAAACAGTATCTCGACCTATCATATGACTGTTGCGCCGGAGATGCGCATAGATATCTCGAGCGATGTCGTAGAGGCGAGTGTTCTAACCTCACTTGGAATAGTCGTCAACGAGCTCATGAGCAACTCAATGAAACATGCCTTTGACGGCCAGGATCACGCGCGCATAGAGGTCAGCTGTAAACTGGAGTCGGGGAGTCTCAACCTCACCTATCGCGACAATGGAAAGGGCATACCAGAGACGGTGCTCCAGGACGGGAGCGAGAATTTCGGACTGGAGCTTCTCAATTTGTTGGCCGAGCAACTCAACGGGACTCTTAGCTACTCCGCCGATGGCGGCGCAAGTTACCACCTCCGCGTTCCAGTCTAGCATACAGCGACACTCCCCCGGGTTTTTCCGCTGCCACTCAGCGCGAACTGCGGCGGGTTTCGGTTTTTGTTGACAGGGCAGGTAAACCGGTTTAGTGTTTATTTAGGTGCGGGTGAGTTGTACCTTCTGGCGAATAAAGTAGGGCTGGAATGCACGAACAGCTCAACAGCACTGAAGCTTAGGAGGCTGTGAATGAGGAAGATCAGGTTGGTCATTGGCTTAGCGGTGGTATTACCGTTGATGTTGTTTCTTGGATGTGCCCGGGAAGATGCTCCCGCGAGTATTACGCTTATTCAGAACAAGCCCGAGATAGATGCCATGCTACAGAGT
>REEM01000115.1 GCA_007695055.1 Spirochaetaceae bacterium
GCGAACTTCATTTCTGCAATGCCGTGATTGACCCTGCACACCCCTTGTTTGGAGACCGGCATCTCAGGTTTGGTGCCCCAGGCGATCTCGAAGTTGGCGATCTCGCCGGTCTGTTGGAAACAATGAGTCACTTTCGGGGTGTCGAAACCGGACCCGTTCTTGGGGTCTTCTGCGAGGTCTTGAACAGCAATCCCTCAGATGCGCACTCAGCGATAGAAACGTACAAATACGTACGGGAAATCCTGGAAACGCTGACTCAGCGTCACCGCGCTCACGCACATGGCCCATGCGCTCCTGGTTTCTGGAGATAAAACATTGCGACTCACCGCCAAAGAGCATAGTCGGGCGATTGTTGCATCGTCGCCTGCAGTACCTTCCACCCGCACGCAGGTAATCCGCCCGTCGGATGTTTGCGCTTCAAAACGTGGTGAACAGAACTGGTGTCGCGATGTCCGCCTTGTATGCTGGTCGGACAACACGCAGGGCGAACAACTCCTGATCGGTGAAACGGTAACCCCCTCGGGTAACTGGTCATCGGTCCCTCCACATCGTCACCAAGATTTTGTCGATGGCGACGAAGGACCGCTCGAGGTGCCTTAAGAAGAAGCGTATTTCTTTCTTTTCTCCGCCCCCAGGGGTTCGCACTGTCCTGACATTTTGATATAGACAAAACCATAGACCAGTGCTTTACCATTCGCAACGGCGACCTGCTGCAAGTGAAACGGGGATACTACCCGCGGTTTGCGCTCCTGGAGCATCGTTCTATCATCTGACCATGATGGCTGGCCCTCATCGCCGATCAGCCGCAAGCATCCACCCCGACTACCGGTTTCTGGTCGGCGATCAGGAGAAAAACAACCTGTTTCGCAACCAGGAACAACACTCGCGACATTCTCGCTGAACCAATTGCCCCGGAAACCACCTTGAGACTAATGGGGCACGGATCGTGAGAGGCAACGGTGCAGCAGGAGTACGATGCCGCGTCCGAATTAGAGCAGATGGCGCTTGATTCGTGTGCCGCGGGAGTCAACGCCTACATAGCCGAGCGTAAGCTGCACTCCGACTTGGGAGATATTCCTACGTTACTCGAACACGCATTGGAAAACTTGAGCGAAGAACGGGAAGGTCGTTTCCGTGTATTGTGCGAAGTATTGAATACGGAACCGAAAAAGTTCAGAAGCGGCCTCATCTTCCTTCGTTAACCCAAGCCAGCCGCCTCGGTCCGACATCGCTCAACAGCAATCTCGTAATACTCCTCGGACAGCTCTATACCAACTGCCCGCCGGCCGCGGCGGGCGGCAACCACCGGGGTGGTGCCGGAGCCCATAAAGGGGTCAAGAACCAGGTCTCCGGGTTGAGTGAAAAGACGAATAAACCAGTCCGGCAGCGCCTCGGGAAAGGCCGCACTATGAGCGCGGTTTGAGCACTCGGTGGCAAGGTGCAGCACATTTGTCGGATAAACCGTCTCCTTGCCCACCCAGTTTGAGACATTCTTCCCAAACCCGCTTCCTACTCGCGAGTCGTCACGATCCTGGTCTGTGGCGCTCAGGCTCTTGAGCCGGGTTTTGGCCCAGTCGCCCACCGGCACCCGAACCTCGTCTTGATACATGGAAAAGTCTCGCGTCTTGTTGAACTGCAGCAACCGCTCCCAGGCGTCACGGAAACGGTTGGGCCACTTGCCCGGATAGCAGTTCTTCTTGTGCCAAACAAACTCCTCTGTCCAGAGCCATCCCATGCGTTTAAGCTCCAGAATGAGCTCCAGCACATAGGTGTGACGCTCGCCGTTCACCACCTTTTCCTTTATGTTCAGGATAAAGGTACCGCTGGGCTTGAGCACCCGCAGCAGCTCCTCTGCAATGGGCATGAACCAGGCCACGTAGTCCGCGGGGGCAACCCCACCGTATGTCTTGGCGCGGCTGTCTGCGTACGGCGGTGACGTAACTATTAAATCTATGGTGTTGTCGGCCATGTTCCGAACATGGTCCAAAGCGTTGCCATGCAGCAAGTGTGGTTCATTCATTTCAGTCCATTAGACTACGGGTCGATGTCGGAGCCGTCAAGCGTGTGAGTTTGTTCTGTACGGGCATTTACCGCGTTTTCCTTGCCGAGCAGGAGCGTATTCCCGTTGACTAATCCTTAGCCTTGCCATACGATTCCTAGCATACCTGGTAAGGCTAGGAGTTCGCCTACATGAAGCATACTGCGGCGCTTGCAGTCTTGGGAGACTTCTCCTTTGACGAGAAGACTATCAACATTCATCCCAACGACGGCTTTGATCTTGGGTTCATGGTGACCAATGAGGTCGTGCGGATCTACTTTGGCTGCACCTTACAGGAGTTTCAAGAAGACTCAGCCCAGGCCATTTACGGCAAAATTCACCTCAAGAACGAGTGTCGCAACGGCAGTATCGAACTAAGTTTGCGTACCGTAGAAAAAATTGGTAAGCCGAAAAAGATCGCAATTTTTAGAGATCAAGATCGAATCTTCCTTCAGCCCGCTTAATACCGGTCGGTGAGATTAACCGAGGTTGTTGTGTTCCTTCCTATGGGCGCCTGCGGCGGCCAGTCCGCCAGGCGTAAAAGTAACCTATTTATCCACCTCTTCGTAGCCGGAGCATTCATTCTTGTTGGACTGTCCGCATGTCTCAGCCCCTCTCGTAGGGACGAAGACCCACGTTTCAGCTTCCGCGGTTTTGGTGACGGCGACTCTTCCCTCTATTTCGCTCTTCGTGAGGCTGATCAGGTGGGCGACATCAGCAACCGGATATTCGTCTTTTCCGAGATTGCAGCCGCCTATGTCCTGCGCGGTCAGCAATCCGAGGCTCGGGCTCTCTTAATGCACCTGACAGATCTTTCTGCACGGGTCTCCGCACCTAACGAACGTGCCGAGATTCTGGTTGAGCTTGCCGACCTGCGCATTCAGCTAGATGAAGTAGAGACAGGCCTGAGCACGCTGGGCGAGGCGCTCGACATTGCCGCCACCATGCCGGATCAAGTCGCTCGCGGTGCCCTGTACGAGCGGGTGCTTCAGGTAGCCTTTTCTGCCGGTGAAGATGGCTTTCCGGTCGTTGCACGTACCATTGATCTTGTTCTGGTCATTGATGACCTCCAAACCCGGGCCACGGTACTGACAAACACCGCCGAGCGCTATCAACGGCGCGGCTTAGGACAGTCAGGAAATGTCCTGGTTCAGCAGGCAATACCCGCCGCAGGCAGCATTGGGAGCCCGTGGCGCCGCGCAGCCGCCTTGTCCGCGGTTGCTCTGAACTTTGGGGCGGCAGGTGATGAACGCTCGGCCGCACTGTATGCCGACCGCGCCGCCGACCAGCTTATAGGGCTAACCGTTCTGTCCCTCCCAGATGAAGACGCACGCGTCATTGCCGAGGTAGGGGCCAAGCTTGCTGGCATGGGCCGCTTCTCCACTGCCGCTCAGGTTGTTACCGTTATTCCCCAGTCTCATATTCGCGCCCAGGCTTTGGTTGCCATAGGCCAGGCCTATGACCGCGCTGGCGAC
>REEM01000089.1 GCA_007695055.1 Spirochaetaceae bacterium
ACCGTTGGAGTGGCGCCGGTTGGCTGTTCGGTCTTGAGTTATCAGTACTTCAACTGTGACATGCATGAGGCGGCTCATGGCCGGGCACCAGCAATGGCCACCGGGATTAAACGGGTGTTGCCGGACCGGATAGTGTTTGCGTATCAGGGAGACGGTGACCTGGCCTCAATCGGAACTGCCGAGATTATTCATGCAGCTGGCCGGGGTGAGAAGATCACGGTGATATTTGTGAACAACGCAATCTACGGAATGACCGGTGGTCAAATGGCGCCGACTACTCTGGCAGGCCAGAGAACAACTACCAGTCCGCTGGGGCGCGACCCGCGTCAGGTAGGCTTTCCGCTCCGAGTCTCGGAGATGCTTGCGACCATAGATGGGGCGGCCTTCATTGAGCGGACATCGGTGCATGACCCTGCCAACATCCGCAAGACCAAGAAAGCAATTCGCAACGCCTTTGAGTGTCAGAAGGCTAACCAGGGTTTCTCCATGGTTGAGATCCTCTCAACCTGCCCCACAAACTGGGGGATGTCGCCGCTCGAGTCACTCGACTGGGTAAAAGAGACAATGATGCCCTACTATCCGTTGGGCAACTTTCGTCGGCCCGAGGCTGTGACCGCGGCCGGAGCCAATGGGGGTGGTCATGCTTGAGAAAAGCATCTGCGCAGGTTTTGGTGGACAGGGTGTTATGTCCATGGGCCGGCTCATTGCCTCTACCGCCATGGCACGGAACTTGGAGGTCTCGTGGTTGCCCTCCTACGGGCCCGAGATGCGTGGCGGTACCGCTAACTGTCACGTCATTGTGTCGGACAAGCTCATTGGGTCTCCGGTCATTTATCACGACGCGACCTGTCTCATTGCCATGAACCTGCCGTCCATGCAGAAGTTTGAGGCCGAGCTGCTCCCGGGTGGGCTACTCATTTACAACAGCTCGCTTATTGAAGTGGCGCCAACGCGCGAGGATCTGCGAGTTGTACCGGTCCCGGCCAATGAGCTTGCTGCGGCGGTAGGGAACCCTAAGGTTGCCAACATGGTTATGCTGGGGGCCTTTGTTTCGCTGACCTCAATTATTGAGCTGGATGATGTGATCCTGGAAATCACCGAGATGTTTGGGGTGTCCAAGAAGCAGTTTGTGCCCTTGAACGAGGCCGCGCTCCGGCGCGGAGTAGAGGCGGCAGGTGCGGCATATGCACACCTTTGAGCAACTGCGTAAGGCGGCGGCGGCCGGGCCCACTCGGCGGGCGGCCGTGGTCTTTCCTCATGACACCGACACGGTAACTGCCGCCTGCGAGGCTGCCGAGCAGGGGCTCATTGAGCCGGTATTTGTTGGTGATGCGCGGAAGATCCGGCAGCTGCTGGAGCAGGCTGGCCGGACTCTCGGCACCTGGCAGCTCGTGCAGGCCAATGACGCAGCCGAGGCGGCCGCCGCTGCGGTGGCACTCGTACGAGCTGGTGAGGCGGACCTGCTTATGAAGGGTCTGCTTGATACCAAGCTCATTCTGCAGGCAGTGCTGGACCCCGAGAAGGGGCTGCGCACCGGCCGTGTTCTTAGTCACGTGGCAGCCTTTAGCCTTCCGCTCTACACCAAGCTGCTCTTTCTCAGTGACGCCGCCATAACTATTCTGCCGACGCTTGCACAGAAGCGCGAGATCATTATGAACGCAGCCGAGGTCGCCCGTGCGGTAGGAGTCTCCCGACCCAAGGTTGCCATGATCTGTGCCAAGGAAAAGCCGGACCCCAAGATGCCAGCAACCATGGATGCGGCTACCCTGCAGCAGGAGTCGCTGGCCGCTGCGCTTGGTGACTGCATGGTAAGTGGGCCGCTTGCGCTGGACAACGCGGTGAGCCACGAGGCGGCCGCACAGAAAGGCATTCAGGATCCGGTAGCAGGAGACGCAGATATACTCCTTATGCCGAACATTGAGGCTGGCAACGCGGTGTACAAAGCGTTGGTGTTTCTTGCCGGGGCAGAGAATGCTGGCATTGTAGTTGGTGCTGCTGCACCGGTTGTGCTCACCTCGCGAGCGGACTCACAGGAGAGTAAGCTCAACTCCATTGCGCTGGCGGCACTGCACGCGGGGCCGGGCACGGAGTCAGCCTAAAGCTGGCCGCGCTCCGTACCAGCCCAGGCGCCTATCTTCGGCGCTGACAGCCGCGCAAATGCGGGATACAATCGGTGGAACAATGCAGTCACCCCAGGAATCCAAAGACGGAAAGTTTGATCTCTACTGCCGAAAAGGCCGGGTCTACGTGGTGGTACATGGACCGAGCGCGCACGGCTCACCGGTGTATCCGGACCAGATAGAAAGCCGTTTGCGCCTTTTGGGGGCGCCCCGAGCCCCAAGCTCTCGCATTCGGCGCGCCATAGATGAGGCGGCTGGCCTGCCGGTGCCGCTCATAGACTGGCCGGAAGGGAAGCACCTTGAGGCGGAGTTTAAGGTGCAGATTGCCGAAGACCGGATGTCGGCCGAGCTCACCATACAACCGCCTCACAAAGGGGGTGCGGTTCCGTCGCGTGACGAGGCGCTTGAGGCCTTGGATGATGCAGGCGTGGTCTATGGAGTCGATATCTCCAGCATCGACCGAATGATTGAGACCCGTAGCTACTCAACACCGGCGGTGGTTGCCCAGGGGCGGGAGCCGGTGTACGGATCGGGACATCGCATTGAGTATCACTTCAATACCAACCGTGGCAAACCCTACCTTGAGATGGAGTTTGACCGCATTAACCTCAAAGAGCTGAACTTCATTGACAACCGGCACAAGGATGATCTGCTTGCCGAGCTGCTTCCGCCCGTCCGAGCCGAGGACGGACGCACCGTGACCGGTGAGACCATTGCAGCTCAGACCGATGTCGTGGTGGTACGGCTTCAGGGTGGGCGCAACACCTACCTTAGCCGTGATGAGCGGCGACTGTATGCCGGGTGCGACGGAAACGTGCGCATTCTTGAGGACGCTACCGTCATTGTAGAGCCGGTGGTAACGGTTAAGAACGTGAACTACGAAACCGGCAATATTCACTTTGAGGGGTCGGTGGTCGTTGAAGGTCATATTGCGGACAACTTCATAATAGAGGCCGACGGCGATATTCAGGTAGGTAAGGGTGTAGGTAAGGCCACATTGCGAGCTGGCGGGAATATCGTTCTCAAGACTGGGATCAACGGGAATACAGAAGGAACCATAGAGTGTGGGGGGGATCTGTACGCGAGGTATGTAGAAAGTGCCCGAGTCACCTGCCGTGGACATGCCTTTGTGGAGGAAGCCATTATGCACTCGCATATGGTGGTTGCGCACCATTGTTTGTTAAATGGGCGCCGCTCAGAGATTATTGCCAGCACACTCATTGTTGGTGGGAGTGTCTGGTGCAAGAAACTGGGGAACTTCAACGAGGCGGCCACGCGGGTTGCTATAGGCGTTGCGCCTGAGTTGCTTATGGGTTACCGCTCGGCAAAAAAGGCGCTTGAGGACAAGCAGGCCGAGCTCGACCGCATTGAGGAGAAGATTTCCCAGCTGGAAAAAGCGTTGCGGGACGGGCGGAACGACGAGCGTCTGTCGCAGGCGCGTGAGCAGTTACAGGCCGCAGGAGTCACGGTCGTGAAGGATATTGACGAGCTGCGAAAGCGGCTTCCTGCGCTGCGTGACGAGATGCGAGCATCACGCAAGAGTATTTTGGTGGTGGAGGACACGCTCTTCCGCGGAGTTGCGCTCAGTTTTGGGAGCATGGAGTATCGGGTTCCGGACAATGGTGTTCGCAAGACCATTTTTCGTCCGGGTGAGAGTGAGATCCTTGAGTCCGGCTTTGATGTACGCAACAAGCCCCGGCTTGAGTTTGAGAAGGCGGCCTCGGCTCCGGTGGCTACGGCGGCCGCCGACGCGACCGCGGTTGGCGGGACCGCCGCTGGTGGGCCGCCCGGCGCTACGGGGTCGGCCGACTTGGCTCCAGCCGACCCAGCGTGGGCCAACGAGACGCCCGAGTCGAAGTCGGGCGACGGAAATCCTTGACAAAGCATGGCTTATTGGGCAAAATGCCAATAAACACTGCGGAGAAAGGAGATCCCTAATGACTATTCAAATACTTGGTCCTGGTTGTGCGAACTGCCAGAATCTGGAGAAAAATGTACGTAGCGCCATTGAGCAGATTGGCCTTGAGGCTGAGGTCGAGAAGGTCACCGACATGGACAAGATCATAGAGATGGGTGTTATGCGCACTCCAGGTTACGCCGTAGACGGAATTCCGGTCGGTTCAGGAAAGGTCTTTAGCGCCGAGGAAGTAGCCGCTAAGCTTCAGCCCTACAAATAGCCTTCTCCGCTTAGCTCGGGTCAACGTCTTCCCCGCCGGGGTCAAAGGCCTCTGGCCCGGGCTCAAAAGCCTCTGCTCCGGGGAAACCAAGCCGCTTGCGGGCGTAGTCCGCGCTAAAGATTGCAAAGCGGCAGACAGCGGTCGTGAAGAGTGTGCCGTCTGTAACACCCGGGTTCGATGCACCTTGAGCGCTGGTCGCATCTAGAGCGTTCGTTGCACCTTGAGCGCGGCCTGAGATCGTGACGGTGATCTCTACCTCACGGCCCTCGCGTCCAGTCTCGCGAGCCTCAATGTGAAATGGGCCGTCCTCAAACCGGGCTGGCTTGTGGTAACGGGTATGCAGCTCCTTGGTGACCCCAGCGGTGCCGAGCACTGCGTGTATCATCCAGGCCGCGGTTTCATCGGCGAGGGCGGCCTGAATACCACCATGTACGACTCCTGGAAACCCTTCAAACTCACGCCGCGGCTCCCAGTCAGACGTGACGCTGCCGTCATCATGACGAACAAACTCCATTCGCAGTCCTGTCTTGTTGTGCGGCGCACACCCAAAACAGTTGTAGTTCTCGGAGCCAGCGTAAGGGTTCGGCACTCTGCGGCCTCCTTGGTGATTCATGTTTTCAGTATAGTCGGTGTTGGCCTGAGCGCACATATCAGTGACAGCAAACATCGGTGAAGGTTGCGGTGTACGGTATCTCCGAGTATGCTGAGATAGGATATAAAATATGCCATACACCGTACTTGCTGTAGATGATGATCCGGTGCAACTCGAGATCATTGGAACTGTATGCTCCTCACTAGATCAAACCGAGATTGAGTTTCTGCGTGCAGAGACACTTACCGACGGGATCAAGATGTGTGACCAGCGCTCTGTGGATCTTGTCCTCATTGACCATTTCTTGCCGGATGGCACCGGAATGAACCTGGTCGACCACATGCATGCTCTGAACCCTGAGACACCGGTAATTGTCATTACCGCCCATGAGTCGGCTGTGGATGCGGTTGAGTTCCTGCGCCACGGCGCTGACGACTACCTCGTCAAGCCGCTTAAGGGCTCCGACATACAGAGAGTTATCCTCCGCTCTATTCAGCGCAGCCAGGAGCTACGTGAAGGGGGCGCCTTTTACGATGTCGTGGCTGCCGAGCGGGATGGCAGCTTGTTGCTCAATTCGTTGAGCGATACTATGCGGTCGGTTCTGAGTGTGCTTGGGCGCTCGGCTGCGGGCACCGCAAATGTTCTCATTGAGGGTGAAAGCGGAACCGGCAAAGAGGTTCTTGCGCGCGCTATGCATCGTGTCAGTTCCCGTAAAGACGGCCCATTTATTGTTGTCAACTGTGCGGCGCTGCCTGAAAGCTTGATCGAGGCCGAGCTCTTTGGTGCCAAGAAAGGCGCCTATACCGGGTCTACTGCTGACCGCAAGGGGCGCTTTCAGGAGGCTGATGGCGGTACCTTGTTCATTGATGAGGTGGGTGAGATTCCGCTCTCTATGCAGGTGAAGCTTCTGCGTGCCCTGCAGTTCAAGCAGATCGAGCCGGTGGGCTCCAATACAACTGTAAACTTTGACGCTCGCATTGTTGCCGCCACCAACCGCACTCTCAAAGACATGGTTGATCATCAGGAGTTTCGTGAAGATCTGTACTACCGGCTCCGAGTCATTGGGATTCAGGTTCCGCCGCTGCGGGAACGCAAAGAAGATATTCCACTTTTGCTTGACTCCTTTCTGCAGCGATTTGCGGAGAGCAATGGCAAGGTGATTGAGGGTGTATCTCAAGAGGCACGGCAATGCTTTATGCGCTACAACTACCCCGGAAACATACGTGAGTTAGAAAACACCGTTGAGAGCGTTGTGGTCTTGGCGCGCGGCACAATCATTCGCCGTGGTGATCTACCTTCGCACATGCAGTTTGAGACCGAGCTTAACGTTGCTGGCTGCCTTGACGACGAAGTGCAGTGCGATGACGGGAACAGTGTGTTAGATGCACGCTTGAGGGCCTTTGAGCGAGAACTGATTCGTGAGGCGCTGGACAAGGCGGAGGGTAATCAGAGCAAGGCGGCTCGGCTCCTTGGCATTGGAGAGCGCAGATTGCGCAGCCGGCTTGAGCGCCTCGGCCTCCGCGAGTCCAGTTCCGAGTAAGCGCTTGCGGCAGCTCGACATGTGGGTCGAGTTCTGGCTCTATGCTCGCCCCCGGTGTCGAGGCCAGCGGGTCTCACGCGCCCTAAGAGCCAAGAAACGGCGCCTTAACCAGCGCAGACCTTCCTATACAACACAGATCCTACCTAAATTCTCCATCTACAGCCTGTACCGCGGGTCCAATGAACTCTACTATATAGTTTACCGCCAATGAACGCGGCAATTGCGGCGGGTTTTGCAGCTTCTTTCAGGTATTGTCCGTACTTGGCACGCAATGTGCAAATATATGGGTACAAATACTTGAGGAGGCGCAAAGATGCGTATTTCAAAATTGACGATGGTTGCAGCGGTTTTCATGATGGTTGGTTCGATGGCAGCTTTTGCTACCCCGGCATTCCAAAGCACAGATTCAGATACATTGACGATTGGCGGCAATGTCCCAGCACGCGTGGATATTTCAATTGCAGGTGTAGATGCAGAAGGCTTAGACCTGCAGTCGGTTGTAACGAATCGACTCATTGCAGAGGTAACTGAGCGCAGTAATGTTCGGGCTGGGTACACGGTGTCGGTGGAGTCCGCAAATGGCTTCAAGCTTCGCGGAACTTACACAGACGTAGACCAGGATGAGCTTGCCTACGCGCTGACATATGACGATGAGTCAGTAGACACGGCAAACGGTTCCTTCACTTTCGCCAAGCGTGCCGCACGTACCGGATCAGGTCTGGGTCATAGCGGAGACACACGAGAGTTGAAGATTAGCTACGATGCACTGAACGTGAACCTATTCGACGGGGACTATGAGGACACTTTGACCTTCACCATTACAGCGGAAGAATAAACCAGAAGTACAGACTGGATTACGGATAGAGCTTGAGAAACGAAAGTACAAAAAGTGAAGAAGCAAAAACGTGAGTGGGCGTCTCAAAGGCGCCCACCCTTTTCCGGTTAGATTTTCGGAACACATACAGCAGGAAGGATGGTAGAGCAATGAAACGATTGGTGATGCTTTTAATTGCAGGTCTGGTGACTGCTCAGGCTTGGGGACTTAATCTTGAGCCCCTCTCAATGCGTTTCACTCCAAGCGGGCGGGACAGTATTCGCACCTTTCGGGTAACGAACACCCAGGACGAGAGTATTGCGGTGCGTATACAGATGACAAGCCGCGAGCTCCAGTCAAACGGTGAGGAGTTTCGGCGCTCTGCAGATTCCCAGTTTATGGTATTTCCCAACCGCCTCTTTCTGGAGCCCGGGCAGACTCAAGCGGTTCGCGTACAGTGGCGAGGGCCAGCGAGTCTTGAGCGTGAGCAGGCTTACCGCATAATTGTGGAGCAGGTTGCCGTGGAACAAGAACGACCTGCGAATGAGGCCACATCCGGTGGTGTTTCACTGGCTTTCATGTATCGCTATGTTGGTGCCGTCTATATTTCGCCGCCCAATGCTCGTCCGAACATTGTTTTGAACAGTGCGCGAACTGCCGGTAGCAACGGCAGTGTGGTTGAGGCCTCGGTCTTGGCCCTTGAGTTTGAGAATACTGGCAGCGGACACACCGTGCTCCGTGAACCCGAAATTGTCATTCGTGGAGAGACACTCTCCGGTGAGTCGGTTCGTTATGAACTGGATGCCGAACAACTGCGCGCCATAGCTGGAACGAACTTCCTGGCAGGCGCACGAGTTGTGCAGTTGGTATCCCTCCCGGTGCCTCTCAACGAGGCAACTCTTGAGGTTGAGCATAACCTCATGCTTTCCAAATAAGGATTAGAACTATGTTTGCTCGTTTGTTCGGCGCACATTCGGTACTTTTTCTTGCACTCATGCTTCTGGCCACCGTAGGTGCGAATCTGACTGCGCAAGAAGGTGCCATGATTGTGCCGATTGAGGTCAATGTCCGTGATGGACGTGTTGGCCGACGGGCAATGATTGACACACGATTAGGCTCTGACGGACGTGCAGATGCCTTCTGGGGAGACACACTGCGCCCTTTGCTTCAGGGCATGACCGCGCCACAGGTGTATGCCCAGCTACAGGATGCGGAGTGGCTGACGCTGGATCTATTGTCAGCCGCAGGGCTGCTGGTGGAGTATCGTGAAGCTGAGCTCTCGGCAGAAATACGTGTGCCAGCACCTGTACAACCTGTCCAGAACCTTTCGGTGCGCGGAACTCGCACCGCACCGCGAGATCCACGAGTGGAGCCTTCGTTCTTTAGCATTGCGCTCCCCTTCTACCTATCTGCGCAGCGGGTTGACCTTGGTGGCGCCTTCCTTGATCCCGATCTCACCCAGAATCGATTTGGCATAGAGGCTCTTCCAAGCATTACTCTGGGAGGGACTGTGGCCGCAGCCAAGCTCAACTACTCAGTTCAAGATGACGAGTTCGCCCTTGATAACTGGGAGGCTGCACTGAGCCGTGACCTTGCCGGTACCACCCGCATTACCGCCGGTACCGCGCGTATTGACGCCTTAGGTTTCCAGACCTCCCAGCCAATTATGGGTTTGGGGATTGAACGCCGTGAAGGTATTGGCGCAACCCCAGTTCTGGCAGACCGGTTTCAGACCTCGTTTGAGATTGAGACAGAGAGCGTAGCCGCAATCTACCTGAATGAACGACTCATTCGTACAAGTCGTCTCGCACCGGGTAGCTACGAACTCTCGGAGTTCCCACTCCTTCCTGGGCTGAATGATGTTCGTGTAGTCATTACCGACGTCTACGGTGACGAGCGTGTAATTCGCGGAAGGGTTTCTCACGCTCCGGGGCTGCTGCCACGAGGCGAAAGTGAGTTTGGTGTGCTTGGTGGTGTGGTTGGAGATGATTACGACATACTGCTCGGCCGAGCCTACTATCGCCGCGGGATTCTGGACGCTTTGAGTGGTGATATGTACGGCGAAGCCAGCCAGGATGCACAGATGCTCGGTCTGAACTTTGTTGGTGCCTCTCGTATAGGCATTCTTGAACTAGGGGCAGCAGGTGTGTACGCAGGTGAAGCTAACCAAGAAGCCGACCAAGAAGCAGATGAGTGGCTGAATGCGGTGGAGTATGCGGTTCGTGCTGCCTATCGGCTCAGTACCCCGAACTACCGCCACCTTCCTTCCTTGGGACTGACCGCGCTCTACCGGAGTGAGGGCTTTTACGCACCCGGAACTCTACCTAACCAAAGGCCCGCCATTGTGCCTCCCTGGGTGCTCACCGCAACCTTGAACCAGTCACTGCCCTTTGGCGCATCATTGGTACTGGGATCGCGATACACCGTGGCTGCTGGTGATGCCTCCGACAGCGCCTCTCTTTTTGCGTATTTGGCAGCGCAGTTGAGCGGTAATGTCTCTGCTCGAGCTGGTCTCAACATAAACGACCTTACTGGTGACACCGAGGTGAGCGGTCGCCTGAGCATAGCGGTTGGGCTTGGTCGTGGCAGCTATCGGGGTACCTATCATGTGACTGATGAGGAGCTTGATATCTCTACTACCCAACGATTTGGTGGGCGCAGTGCCAATGGGAGTCTTGGTGTGGCGGTGGATCGCATTGATCCGCAGGCAGGCACCGCCCGCAGCGCAGCTGCCAATGTGCGGGCCGCGAATCCCCGGGCGGAAATTGCGGCTGCAGCCCGAGTGAGTCCGGGCGAGTCCCTGCTGGACAACAGCCCCGAGCGCAGTGAGGCTCGGGTTCGACTGGGCACAGGTCTCTATTTTGCAAATGGCGTGGTGGGAGTTGGCCGGCCAACAACCGGGAGCTTTGCCGTAATTGGGAAAGATCGCAGTCTCCCGCGCGGCCCTGTTCTGGTTAACCCTAGTGGTGACGGTGCAGAGGCACGCACAGGACTTTTGGGAGGCGCAGTATTGAGTAGCATACCGGACTACTACGAGAAACCGGTGCGGATTGAGCTCCCGGATCTTCCCATTGACTATGCTCTGGACTGGAGCTCGGTAGTGGCTGAGTCCGGGTATCGAAGCGGTACGGGACTACGGGTGACTGGGGCACGCTTGCTTTACGGTAGCGGAAGTCTGGTTGATCAGGACGGTGCAGCGGTGGCCTTGCGAGTCATTCGGATTTTTAATGCTGAGGGACTGGTGCTCAGCAGCTTCACCGACGAGAGCGGGCGCTTTGTCCTCTATGACCTCACGCCTGGTGAGTATGTGCTCAGGCTTGGCGATTCAGAGCGGAGCGTAGAGTTCTCTTTGGCAGCGTCTGAAGAACTCCCGCTTGATCTGGGCGTGCTGGTGCTTTCCGAACTGAGGGGGGAAAGATGATAATGAAAAAGATCTTCATAGGATGTGCTCTATTGGTGGTTGTTGCGGGTGGTGCCTTTGGGTTTGGCCAAATAGAAATGACTACACCCGAGGCGGTGAGCGAGCAGTACTCCTATGACGGTGACATTGTGGTAGGGCGAACGGTCAGCCTTGTGGTTGGTAGTGGTGGCTCCGGTGTTAATAGAACGTACCGCATTGGCTTTAGTCCTGGTACATCCGGTGATGGTGGGAACAGACGACTCTATTCCGCTTCCGGTGCCAGTATCCCGTATGAGATCCTAGACAGCGTGACTGGCGGAAACCAACTTAAAGATCTAGATGATGGGGGGCCGGTGCTTAGTGGAACTATTCCCAGTGGCGGGAGCGCAACTGAGAGCTTTGATGTACGGGTTTTTGGCGGCGCCTTACCGCACCCTGGCACCTACATCGACGAGGTCACGCTTACGGCTTACAATTTCAACAACGCACCCCAGGCTCAGGTGACACTCAGTATTGTGGTAAATATTCCGGCAAACATTAGCCTGGAGCTCAGCAGTAATCATCTTGAGCTCGGAGACCTGGTTGAGAATGCCTCTGGTTCCGTTCGGGTAACGGTCACCTCAAATGCTGACTACGGTATTGAGTTGAGCTCGCCGTACAACAACTGGCGGATGGCGCATGAGGATCAAACGGTGGCGAGTTTTGTCCCGTACTCGCTCCGACTTGATGCGGTAAACCTTGACCTGTCGAGGAATCCCACCATGGTTCCTGGTTTTGGAATAACCGGGCAGGCTGGTCGAGAGCATCTTCTAGAAATTATTGTAGGTAATACTGACAATGCGGTCAGTGGGTACCACTCGGACGTGATTGATATCACGGTGACTGCCAATCAGTGACGAGTCTTACGATAGTTTGACGAGGATCCTCCCATGTCGGTTCTCCACCGTATTCACGACGGTGCCGTTCTGACGGTGCGCCACAATGTAGGTGTCTACGGCGCGCTCAAGCTCGGCCTGGCTGCAGCTGGGTTTCCAGCGTTGAATAGAGCGGGTTAGCAGAGGCCCGGCCTCTTCAATGGTCATTTCCTCCTCATAGCTTGAACTGTAGATGGTGAGCTCAAAGTTGTAACCGAGGGTGTGCAGGAGATTTGAAAGAAAGAAGGCGTCGTCAGGCGTGCTCGGCGGCTCGGTGCCTTCCAGTAAACGCCAGATCTCATAGAGCGCATGGCTTTCCCGTTTGCCAGCAAAGGCATTGATGTAGAGGTAGGCCCGTGAGCAGGACAAGGCCTTCTGCAGTGAGTCGATGTCCGATAGGGCGGGGCACATAGAGACAAACACCAGGTCAAAGGCAGCCTGCCAGTCATGCTCGCTTGGGACAAGGTCCTCCCAGGCAGCCGTGAAGGCGGTGTAGTCGCCGCTTTTGGCCGGTGCGGCTGGCCTACCGCCGGAGCTGGCCTGCGAAAATCCGGCTGAGCGCATTTCCTCATGCAGCAGCTCGATCATGGTTGGCGAGGCATCTATGGCTGTTACCTGAGCTCCTGCCAGCGCAAGTGGGGCGGTAAAGGATCCGGGGCCAGCACCTACATCCAGCACACTGAGTCCGGACAGCTCCAGTCCACGGGCACTCAGCCATGCAAAGACTTCGGCCACGCGCCCGGCCCCGGCCTCACCGGTAGTGTTGCGCCTGAACTGGGGTGCCCGCTTGTTCCAGAACTCTACCGTGTCACCTTCATCACGGTAAAACCCACTTGCCTGGCGGTGTTCCGCCCAGGCATCCGCCCAGTATCCGCTGTCCAGTACTTGTTTTGTTGCGCCCACTAAATTCTCCCTGCATGTTGCCTGTAAGTTGTACCACCGACCCTGTGAACCCGCAATGGTGTCCGCCTGCCATTGCCCGTGTTGTTCCCAGCTCTTGTTGTCTCCAGCCCGGTGACAATTGTTCCGAAAATCGCTATAATAGGTTGTTATTGGGATACAAAAAATGATTGCTCCAGCTATTTCCGGGAAGCCCGGGCGCCCAAACTTTATGCGACTCTTCCTCCTGTTTGCAACAATTTCAGTTGTCGGTATTGGTTGTGCTGGCATGGACGTGCCAGCGGACCGGCCACATCAGTTTTCGCTACCTGCCGCCGAGAGCGGTCTGGTGTACGAATTTGCTCAAGGTGCAACAGCTGGTCTTGAGCCCAATGAGTCTGGTCTGCTTCTTCTTTCGCGTAATGACGACGCTTTTGCGTGGCGACTCGCACTCATAGATTCTGCGGTAGACGCAATTGACGCACAGTATTTCATTTGGGACTCCGACTTTGCCGGACTGCTCTTGCTGGGGCGGCTGATTGATGCCGCCGACCGAGGTGTCCGGGTGCGGCTCCTGGTGGACGACGTTTTCCTAACCCATAGCGACCGTGAGGTATCCGCGCTCACCTCACATCCTAACCTTGATGTACGGGTCTTTAACCCAAATTCGGCCCGTCGAACCCAGACCGCCAGGGTAGTCAACTTTGCCTTTAACCTTCAGAAACTGAACCGCAGAATGCATAACAAGTTGCTTGTTGTTGATGGGCAGGTAGCGATTCTGGGCGGGCGCAACATTGGGAATGCCTATTTTGGTCTCAGTTCAAGTTACAATTTCCGCGACCTTGACACTCTGGTGACCGGAAGTGAGCTGCCGACAATGCTTGCGTCCTTTGATGAATACTGGAACAGCCCGTACTCATTTTCCGGAGAACCACTGCATGCTCGGGGTGATTGGGAGTACTTCCTGGAGTTTCGCGAACGGATCACCCGTTCTGTAAACGCGGACGCGCTGTCCAAGGTTGTGGATGCTAGCCCGCGAGACTGGGGCTCTTTCTTTGATCAAGGTCTTGAAGAGGTGCTGCCAGCACGCGCCCGGTATATTTATGATCATCCCACCGAGCGAGCTGACCGCAGAGTCGGTGGTGCCTTGTCCGAGTTCCTGTCCCAAGAGCAGGACGACGTCATTGTCGTGACGCCGTACTTGATACCGGATGATGATGTTCTTGACGGCCTCAAGGTGTTGGTGGACCGTGGCACCCAGGTACGGGTGCTGGTGCCTTCCATGGCCTCAAACAACCATACCATAGCTCATAGTCAGTACAGAAAATACCGGGCACGGCTGTTACGCAAAGGGGTCGAACTCTATGAGTATCGGCACCAACCACAGGGGGTTGCTCCAGGGTATATAGAGTCGGACCTCATGCGCGCTCGGTTTGTCAGTATGCACATGAAAGCTATGGTGGGTGGGGACAACTACGCGTTTGTTGGCTCGCTTAATCTTGACTCACGTGCCCTGCGGCTTGATACCGAAAGCGGTCTCATTATTGAGTCCGCGGAGTACGCACAGCGTCTTCGACAGATCCTGGAACCGATGTTGTCTCCGCAACAGGCATGGCTGGTTGAGAACTCGCGACTGGGGTATGTGTGGACATCTGAGATAGGTTCAAGCCGCCGCCAGCCAGCTCGTTCCTGGTTTCAACGCCTTGCCGACGCGGTTTACTGGTTTCTCCCGCTACGAGATCACCTTTAGTTGCGAGATCACCTTTAGCCTAAACACGCCTCAATATCTACAATAATTCTGGCCCGTACTGCCGAGGGGACTCTTCTGTTTGGGCGGAGTTCCGCTGGGGCCAGTGTTCCGGCAGCCAACTGGAATAGCTGCTGCTTTGGAATGAGCATGTCTGGTGGGAGATCTACCTCCCGTGCGTAGGTGTCACGAATCTCATATAACTGCTCAAACAGCGTCTTGGACTTTGGTGAGAGTCCACGAAACTGGCCGGAGCGAAAGAGCCGGGGCCTGCGGTCGACATCCGGGGCTTTGTTCTGCACCATGAGGTTCTTGTGCAGGTAGACATCCAACAGCGCTTTCTCGGCAAGTTCGGCAAGCAGGTGATCTTTTAGCCTGAAGAGATGTTCGACATCTCCTAAGGCATACTCCACCGCATCTGCGGCGAGCGGCCTGGTTGTCCAGTTGTACTGCTGGAACCGCGCCTTTTTCTCTATGGTAATGCCCAGTGATTTGCCAAGCACCGACCCAAGGTCACGTTTTTCGTACTCAAGCAGGTCAACCGCCGGTTTGAGGTCAAGTATGGAATGAATGCGAATTTGCATGGTTTTGAACAGCAGCGACTGGTCGCTGAGTGAGTCATACATGATTTTGAGCGTGCTGCGATCTTCAAAGAATTCCTGCAGCAACGGGACATCAATTCCAACTGGATCTATGGCACTTGACTCACTGCCGTCGTATACCTGAATGAGACACAAGCGCTCACCGTAGACATGGAGATTGAACTCTCCCTCTATATCGAGCCCCAGCATTGGAACCTTGCGTTCGGTTAATGACTGCAGGTAGCTGCGGAACTCTTTGTTTCCGGTAATAAGGCGATTGCTCATGCATTCGAATATAGAGTTTTGGCCCGCGGTGCACAAGGGGAAAGGGCGCCGGACAAGGGCCAGCGCTGTCCGGCGTATGGGCGAGAGTCTATGATACTGGCTAAGCCGGAGGCATGTCGTCCAGGCCGCCAGCGTTCACAACATCCTTGAAACCAGATGCCTTGAGAATCATGGCCGCGTAGGCACTCCGTGAGCCGGTTTCACAGTACAGAACTACCGGCTGATCCTTAGGTCCAATGTCCTTCATCTTTAACATGAGTAGGTTAACCGGAAGATTCTTCGCGTTTGGGTAGTGCCCGTCGTTGAACTCGTCTGGACTGCGAACATCTATAATTGCTGCTCCGGCCTGAATCTTCTCAACTATTGGATTGGTAGCCATGTTTGTCTCCTCGTTCTTAAACTTCTTGCTTGATAGAGCTTTTCAGGCTGAGCATGCCACCGGCGATATAGGCGACTTTTTCGAATCCTGAGAGTTTCAACTGTCGGGTTGCAATGTGACCTTCATAACCGTCACGTGAGAGGACGACGATTCTCGCGTCTTTCTGGAGCTCGTCCATGCGCATGCGCAGCTCATCTAAGGGAATCACTACTGCGCCGTCAACCGGGTCCTTGCTCGACTCGCCATAGGTTCTCACGTCCAGCATCACCGCTGGGGCGGCTGGCACCGCAGGAAGCTCAGCCGCAGCTATAGCTGGCGAATAACCGCTCAGATCATTCAGTGCCGCAAAGGCTGCCATGTTGAGTGGGTCGTTGGCACTTGAGTAGGGCGGAGCATAGGTGAGATCAAGCTCCGCGATGTCGTCGAGTGTAAGTTCTCCCGCCAGTGCGGTTGCGGCGACATCTATGCGTTTTTCTACGCCCTCGGCTCCAAAGGCTTGAGCACCAAGGAGGCGGTGGTTGGCTTTGTCGTATACCAGCTTCAGGGACAGGGTCATGGCTCCGGGATAGTACCCGGCGTGGCTGCCCCTATGCACAATCATGGCCCCGGTATCGAACCCGGCCTCGCGGGCTGCCTTTTCGCTCAGGCCGGTCATAGCAAAGGTGTCATCCATGACCTTGAACACACTGCTTCCGAGCGCTCCAGCATAACGGGCGCTGCCACCAAGCGCGTTCATTGCGGCTATGCGTCCTTGCCTGTTGGCTGGCCCGGCAAGCGGGACGCGCACCTGGCGGCCGTCAACGCGTCGTCGCAGCTCAATCATATCTCCTGCTGCCAGAATGGCCGGGTCTGCGGTGCGGAGCTGCTCATCTACAACCAAGCCGCCGCTGGGGCCAATCTCAAGCCCGGCCGACTGTGCGAGTTCGGTGTTTGGCCGTACTCCGGCAGCAACGAGAACAATATCAGCCGGGATCTCCTGGCCGTCGCTGAGGTGCGCCGAGCCCCGGCCGGTCGCGGCATCATAGTGAAGCTTTGTGACGGTGAGTCCGGTAATGACCTGGGCCCCGGCCGCCCGGAGGCTGGCGGCAATGCGCAGCCCAAACTCGGTATCGGCTGGTGGCATGAGTGTTTGCGTTGCCTCCACTACCGTGGTACTAAGGCCGCGCTTTATAAAGGCCTCGGCAGTTTCCAGCCCAATGAAGCCACCCCCAATGACCAGGGCTGTTGCAGGTGTCGCCTGCTCTATGCGTTCATGCACACCGTCCATATCTGGAATGGTCCACATGCGAAACACCTGTGGGCCGTCCAAGCCTTCAATAGGGGGCATAATTGGAGAACCACCCTGTGCCAGAATGAGGGCGTCGTAGGGTAGTTCATGCTGCTCTACAGTTCCGTCCTCCTCGGTGGTGGTGAGTTTCACGACGCGGGCTTCGCGGTCTATGGCGGTAGCTTCTGTTCTGAGACGTACATCGACCCGGTACCTTGAGAAGAATCCCTCTGGGGTTTGGAGGACAAGACTACTTCTTTTTTGTATATCACCGCTTATGCGGTAGGGGAGCCCACAGTTGGCAAACGATACGTAAGGTCCGCGCTCAATAAGCGTAATGCGCGCGGTTTCATCCTGTCGTCTGGCGCGAGCCGCGGCGGTAGCACCGGCCGCGACTCCACCAATTATCACAATCCGGGGGCCGTTAAACTCCATCCCGGGTAAACCAAGATCAAATATTGACTGCATGCAGGTATAATATAGAGAAAGCTGCATATAGTCAAGACAAAATATTTCGGCGTTCGTCGGAGTTTCAGTATTATTCGGACAGCACCTCGTTCAGCTGGGCGCGGTTATAGGTGAATACGTCGAGCAATGTGCGAGTACCGGCATGACCGGGGAAGTTAATCCAGCTCACGTACAAGGCATTGGGAAGGGTCTCCCGAAAGGGCGTACCCACTTCGTTGTGCCAGTTGTCAATAATGAGCCGAGCACCGGCCCGCGAGAGAGTTCCAATCTGCTGTGCCTCAAGTGGCCCGGGTCCATAGCGACCTACCGGCTCAACGCCCAGGGCGCCCAACATCTGAGCCTGGAAGGCGTGGGCAATGACCGCGCCCTGGGTGAGACCATGGGCAGCAAGCTCCGCACTCCAGTCATCAAAGAATGACTCAATCTCGGCCAGGTTGGCGCGCGCCGTCTCCTCGGTGCCGAGTTGCGCGGCAATGCGCATGACCGACTCGGTCATGACCTGCGGTGTGTGGGTGGTAGTGATCTGCACCGAACTCACATTGGCCTCGCCAAGTGCGCTCTTCAGTCGTTCTACCATTCCCTCATACCCTGCATAGACCACCAAGTCCGCCCGTTCTACACGTTGCAGGTCGGTCGCGCGCAGTTCATACTCGGCGGGGTGCCGCATCTCATACGGGGCCAACAACTCTATGTTCTGCGCGCCGGCGGCCTGCGCAAAGGCGGCGGTCCAGGCGGTCGTAGCCAGCACTACCTGTTCTCCCGGCTGCGTTTGTGCGGGCTCTCCCGGGGTGCTCTCGGTTGACGCCGGGCTAGGCTCCGGGGCGCTCTCTGCTGAGCCACCTGCCTGGAGTGCTGGCACCAGCAGCACCATCATCATAATTGCTGCTGCACTGAGGGTAACAGCGCGCGCTTTCCTACATCGACCTACTATTCTCATGCATGCCTCCTCTGGATGTGAGAAACAAGACTAACAAAGCCGAGCACGAGCGCACCAACTATGGTGACACCGGAGCTCGCCGGTATATCAATTCCAATTGCAAAGACAAAACCAACAAGACTAATGAGGAAGCCAAAGGCCATGGCCTGCACAAACAATCCGCGCAGGCTGCGGCTGGTGACCCCGGCAATGAGGGCTGGGAGAATGAGTACCGCGTCCAGAAGGAGTGCGCCAATGAGCCCCATGGTGAGTGTTATGGTCAGGCCTACGGCGAACAGGATTCCGGTATGGATGAGCCCGGAGGGAACACCGGCGGTGAAGGCAAGTTCGCGGTCGTAGAGCACGGCCGCCAGTTTGGGAAATAACACCAGCACCAGCACCATAATGAACAGTGCAAAGCCAATGGTCACAATGGCGTCAAAGCGAGTGAGCGCAAACACGTTGCCCCAGAGAAGACCCAAGGAGTCATTGGCAGGCACGTTAAAGCGATACAGCACCGCAAAAGCGAGTCCAATGGTCAGCACCATGAAGAAGGTGGTTATGTGTCCAAGGTTGGGGCCAACCTTTTTTCCAAGGACTGCAATGCCCAGAATCAAGAGGACGTTCACGCCCATCATTACCGGCAAGGGACTGAGGCCCGCCGCCAGACCAATGGCGGCACCAAGCAGTGCGCTGTGCATGACCGCAAAACGCAGGGTAATAAGGTTGAGCCGGATCACGAACACGCCAATGAGCGGGAAGAAGGTTCCTGCAGCCAGGAGTACCAGGGCTCCACGCATAATTGGCGGGTACTGGAGCAGCGCCAGAATTTCTGTGAAGCTCATCGGGCGGCTGCCAGGTGGCCCAGGTACTCGGGTTTACTGTCGTTGGGCTTTGTGCCCTTAGGCTTGTTGCCATTGAGTTTGTTGTCGGTAACAAGTTGTCCCTGGGACATGACGAGCTGCCGCCAGCCAGCCCGCGTGAACTGGGCAGCGTCGTGACTCACCAGGACTACCGTTATTCCCCGGGATGCGTGGAGGTGTTCAATCATGGATAGGAACTCATCCTTGCCTTCCGGGTCAAGTGAGGCGGTTGGTTCATCGAGCAGCAAAATACTTGGGTTCTGTACCAGACAGCGGGCAATTGATACCCGTTGCTTCTCGCCACCTGATAGCCGTGCGTAGACCGCGTTGCGTAGGTGTCTGCACCCGGTGGCAACCATGGCTGCGTCGACCTTGTCGTTCTTTTGCTTTCTTGTTTCACGCCGGGCTGCGAGGCCAATCTCTACCACCTCGGCGGCGGTAATGGGAAACTCAACGCCAACGGATGTCTGATGCACGTATCCGACATCGTGCCGAACTCGGCGCCACGCGCGTGAGCCTACCCGCAGACCGGCCACAAATACACTGCCCTCGGTAGTCGGCAGGAGACCCAAAATGGACTTGATGAGGGTAGATTTTCCGGCACCGTTACTTCCGCTGATCATCACCAGCTCACCAGGGTGTATGCTAAGATTAATGTTCGCAAGAATTTGATTGCCATCTATGCGTACGGCAACCTTGTCTATCTGAATAATTGGGGCGATATTGTGAGACACTGGCGACTCCGAACAGGTTGGTTAGCTGCAATCATAACACGATAATGCAGTTTCGTAACACCTTTTTCATAGTGTGGGAGCTCATATGCTGAAGGCACTCATAGTAGTTCTTGTTCTGTACCTCATTCTTGTTGGCGGAGGGTGTGTTGTGCAGCGGCGGCTCATTTATTTTCCCGAACGAATTCCAATGCAGGCGGCCGAACAGCTGGCCGCACAACAGGGGCTTGAAGCATGGCGCAACCGTGACGGCGAGGTCATTGGATGGCGCGAGCGTGAAAGCGCCCAGGAGCTGCCGAGACTGCTCGTAATGCACGGGAATGCCGGTCACGCATTGCACCGGCGCCACTACATAGATCTGTTGGGAGACGCTTGGGAGGTTCTGCTGCTGGAGTATCCCGGTTACGGAGTTCGGGGCGGCCGCCCGTCAGAACCGGCCTTGCTCGAGGCCGCTTCGGAGGCGGTTGAGCAGCTGCGTTCCGAGGATGCAGATACACCTGTCTATCTTTTGGGTGAGTCCCTTGGAAGCGGGGTTGCCTGTGGAGTCGCCGGGGAGCGGCCGCAGCAGATAGCCGGACTCATTCTCATTACACCCTTCAACAGTCTTACCGAGGTCGCTGCCGGACACTTTCCCTTTCTCCCGGTACGCTTCATTTTGCGCGACCGGTATGATAATGTAAAAAGTCTGCAGGCCTATGATGGCCCGGTGTTTGTGCTGTTGGCAGGCAACGACGAAGTGGTGCCTACACGGCACGGCGAAGCACTCTACAATGCATATGACGGCCCAAAGGAAAAGGTGCTCATTGAAGGCGCAGGCCACAACACCGTACTATCTGCAACAACAGCTGCTGAGTGGCGCAGACTGATCTCTTTCTTCCAGGAATAACAGCATGGAACTCATTCTTCTCCGTCACGGACAAAGCACCACCAACCGTCTGCTCGCCGAGGTTCAGGACGAGCGTCAGGTTGATACCGGCCCGCAGGACTCCACCCTTACCAGGCTTGGGCGCCGTCAGGCCGACCTTGCCGGGAAGGCGCTTTCGCGCGAGTACATCGACATGATCATTAGCAGTCCAGCCCGACGCACACTAGAGACCACCCGCAGAGTCGTTAAGTGTATTGACGCCCTACCAATGGTAGACCCCCGAGTAGTTGAAATTCGCGGTGTGGGGGCTGTTCCCGCGGCAAGCGGCGAGGAACTCAGGGCGATGTACCCAGGCTTCAGTTTTGGCACTGAGTTTGACAACGAGGTTGCCTGGAACATGGGGTACCTGAACGAGAGCAAGGAAGACCTGTACCGGCGCGCGCAGGGGCTCTGGCAAGATCTCCTAGTACCGCGGGCATACTCAGAGATCGGGAGGGAGTCTCGAGTTTTGGTGGTGACCCACCGAATGTTCTCCGCCTACCTGACCGGGATTGCCTTGGGAATGAACCTGGACCAGGTCCAAACGGGACGCTTTCAACTTGGAAACTGTGCTTCAACTCGCTTTGAGGTGCGGTCCAACGGGGTTGTTATGGTCGTGCACGCCAACCGCGAGGACTACCTCCACGGGAGAGTGAGCGCCTAAACAGCTTCCCAATTTGCCATCCTATGGCTATTTTGTAGATATGCGTTGGTCATTTCCTCTCTTTTCATTTCGCTCAATTGCGGTGAAGGTGCACGCTACCTTCTTCCTGCTCCTCATCTGGGTGGCGTTTGCAGAGACCTCCCGCGGGGCGCCACCAGCGGTTATTGCGCAGTCGGTAGCTTTTATCCTTGCTTTGTTTGCGTGCGTGGTTCTGCATGAGTTTGGTCATGCGCTCACCGCGGCCCGTTACGGTATTCGAACCCGCGATATCACCTTGCTTCCCATAGGCGGGCTTGCCCGCTTAGAAAGAATGCCGGACGATCCCCGCCAGGAACTCGTGGTAGCGGCAGCTGGCCCGGCAGTGAACGTTGTTATTGCGGCCTTAATCTTCCTCTTTCTTACCTTGACCACCGGGTTTCGCGCACCGGAAGCCGAAACGCTCGTGCGGGGAAGCTTTCTCATGCGACTTCTCACCGTGAACATTGCGTTGGTGCTCTTTAACATGCTCCCGGCCTTTCCTATGGACGGTGGGCGAATCCTGCGGTCTGTACTTGCTATGCGTATGAGTTATGCAGAGGCTACCTCACTTGCGGCAACCATTGGCCAAGGCATGGCTTTGTTGCTGGGCTTTCTTGGCTTCATTGGCAACCCCTTCCTGGTGCTCATTGCTGTTTTCGTCTGGATTGGGGCGGGCCAGGAGTCACACATGGCGCAGATGCGCGCTTTTTTCTCCGGCACAATGGTGAGGGAGGCTACCGTAACCGAGTTTCACACACTCTCGCCGCGGGATCTTCTGAGTGATGCAACCCGGCTGCTGCTTGCCGGTACACAGCTGGACTTCCCGGTTGTAGATGACGGCCAACTGGTGGGGATGTTGACGCGAGAAGGCCTTACCAAAGCGCTTGCTGAGTTAGGCACCGAGGCGGCGGTTGAGCAGGCAATGCTGCGCGATGTAGTCACGGTCGACGCCGGGCAGACGCTTGATAGCGCCTTTGCCCAGATGCAGGCTGGGGGCCAGCGTTCCATGCCGGTGATGTTTCGCGGTGAACTCTTTGGCTTGCTCACCACCGAGAACGTGGGTGAGTACGTCTCTATTCGTTCTGCCCTCTCCGGCAAGCGCGCCCCATAACTATCAAACTTCCTCACATGTAATGTTCATGTGGGACTTGACAGCAGCACCAAAGAATAAGTATTATTGTAATGAATATTTACGTATCTATATTTTTGCATGACTGTCAAACCTTCGTTGATGGTTTGATTTTCATATTAGGTTGCGGCATATTGGTCGCGACCGGGGAATCGTAATTTCGCATTAATTACGGTCCTCCACGACATGGTGGGTGGCGGAGACTACGTTGTAGTCTCCGCCGTTTTTTTCCGTGCGCTGTGAAGGTAGCGCGCGCAGCTGAACCGCGCGCGCCGGGATAACTGTCCTGTACTAGTTGTCGAGTAAGTAGAACTCTACTCGGCGGTTCTTCCAACGGTTCATTGCGTCGCTATGCTCTACAATTGGTTCGTAGCCGCCTTTGCCTGCGGTGCTCATGCGTGCCGAAGCTATTCCCCGTTGTACCAAAGCTGTTCGGACTGCCTCGGCCCGCATGCGGGACAGAGGTAGCAGGGTGTCTCGTTCCTCAAGCTCCCAACGCCCCGGCTGATTCCAAAGTACTCGTACGGCATGCCCTTCCAGTTCTATTCTGTGGTTGGGGTAGCGCTTCAAGATCTCGGCAAGGCGATCCAGGGTTGCAATGTTGCGCTCACGTACATCGGCCTCAACTCCAAGATAGTCAGCGGTGAAGGGACGGAAGTAAATGCTCGATATACTAATGCGTAGCCGGTCTCCGTCACGCAGTACCAGAATATCGGTGGATATTGCAAACTCGCTCCGGCCTGCGTTACCCAGTTGATCCTCGGCTACCACCACCAGGGTGTAGTCACTTGCCGACTGCACCAGCTCGCCGGTTGACGACTTGCCGTCCCAGCTGAAGCTGCCATTGCGGAAGCGTGCCTGAGGCAGACTGAGGAAACGGTTACCTGCCGGGTCAAGAATCTCGGCTGACCAGGACTTCACCCCGCTCGGGTCGTCTACCCGAACCTGAATGTTGAGCGTGTCGTTGATCCCATCTCCGTCCGGAGAGAAGGGCAGCGGCGAGAGACGGACATGTACGTCCGGTGGGCTCATGTCCAGCAGCACCGGGGTGTCACTGACTGCAGCACCTACGTTACCCTTGAGGTACACAACACTGAGGCGACCAGTATATGATCCTTCGTTTACAGATCCGTCGGGTGCAGTGCCATTCCAGGCGATGGTCTCAGGTACTGTGCTTGTCTCACCGGAATGGTGCATTACTGCCTCACCGGCCGAGTCCAGCACCGCGAACTCCCAAGACTCTACCCCGTCCGTTACCTCGGGGCGCAGCTGGAACTCTACTATGGCGTCGAGACCACCCGCGGCCGGGTTGAAGGTAGACCGGGAGGGAACCACTCGTACCGGTGTCGGCCGAGTATCCACAACAATCCGTGGTATGGAGTGCGCGCCACGGTTACCTGCAGCGTCGGTTGCCACCAGGGTATAGGAGTAGGATCCGTCCGGAACGATGTTGCCAGCTGCATCGGTTCCATCCCACTCTAGGTTGGTGACCTGCCCCTGCCAGTTGAACTCACGAACCAGGCGTCCGCGAGCGTCGTTAATTCGTCCGCGCCACTCGCCTTGCATCTCTGAGCTCTGAATGATTACTACCGAGTCCTTGCGTCCGTCTCCATCCGGCGAGAACACCGGCAGCCCCGCGCGCACCGAGGCCTGTGGGGGAGTTATATCCAGTACAAAGCGTTCAGATGTGAGGCTGGGGCGTGCACCGTTGCGGTAGGTGACCTCAAGCAGGCCGTAGTACTCGCCTTCGGGCAGGCGTTGACCATTGTCGCCACGACCGTCAAAGACCACGGTCCCAGTGGCGATTTCGGCCGGAGTGAAACTCCGTCGTGGACTGCCAGCGGTGTCTATGACTTTCAATGCGATGTCGGCAATCTCCTCGCGTCCCTCGGCAGTCAGGGTGAAACGAACGGTGTCCTGAACTCCGTCGGCGTTGGGTGAGAAGGCCCGGGGGGTGACGTTCAGAGTGACCGGATATACGCTGAGGTCTAGTTGTATGCCAACAAGGCGCGTTTCAAATGAGTTGCCCGCTCGGTCGGTCGAGCGCAGTACGTAGGAATACTGGCCTTCGGCAGCAGCTTGGCCGTTCGCGGTGCGCCCATCCCATTCAAGGGTTTCAGGAGTACCGTTCCAGGTGAACTCACGCACCCGCCGTCCGGCGGTATCTACAATAGCGCCTACCCACAGATCCTCGGTGCTGGCGTTGGTGTGGAAAATATCAAGCGTGTCCTGCCTGCCGTCGCCGTTTGGTGAAAAGACCAGGTAGGGAGCACTCACATCAGCATGAGGCGCTTGGTTGTCCACAATCACGCGTAACGCTGGTGAGGAGCCACGGTTGTCCTTGTAGTCCCAGGCCTCGGCGCTTATGGTGTAGGGCCCGTCTGGGACCCAGTCACCACGAAAATCTACACCATTCCATAGGAACTCAGAAGGAACTGCCACCGCTTTGGGGCGGCTGAAATAACGGCGAATGCCAGTGGGACGCTGTTCTGCTTGACCCGTGGAGTACACTTCCAGTCCGGCCTCGTTGGCGACAGATATTTCATAACCGGCAAGTTTGAGTCCCTTGAGCTCAGGTATATCCAGAGAGATGCGAATATCGTCCTGTACTCCGTCCATATTCCGGGGCGATATGTGGGTTTCCTCCGGGATGCTGGTATTGACAGGAATAGGCCCTTCAAATGATGCACAGGCGACCATGAGCGCCATTGCTACAATGCTAACAATGCCGAAATGCCGAAGCTGAGTTCGGCTGAACTGAGAGCGGTTCGTCATGACATTTCTCCTTCCGTTATGGTTTGGGATTCATTGGGAATACTCGTGGCTGGTGGAGCAGGAAGGCTGGGCTCTACCCGGAGAAGGGTGAGGCCCATATTTCGTAGCGCCGCCAGGACGCCGTAGAGTTCAGTTTGATCACGGACACTGCCGGTAATGAGCGAGGTACCTCCGGGTTGGGCAGCTACGCTCCAGGTTTCCAGGCGTTCGTCCCAGAGGGTGCTGAGTTGACCGGCGACTTCAATTGTGTAGAGAGTCGGAGTGTGCTCCGAATCAGTAGGCATTCCTTGCCTCCTTGGTTTTCAATCCAAGGATAGCGCTGAAGTCTTGACTAGATACCCTATCGAAAGTTGGGTTTTAGGGTGGGTTTTGGTGGGTTCTGGCGAGCGCGTGACGGGATTGGGTTAGGGTCAGTCGAGTAGGCCGAGGGCTCGGGCCTTCAGCAGAGCATCGGTTCGGTTGCGCGCACCTAACTTGCCGTAGATGTTATTCAGGTGCCATTTCACAGTACCGGTGCTTATGTAGAGCTTCGTTGCGATCTCGTCGTTTGAGAGTCCAAGCGAAACCGCACCAATGAGCTCGCGTTCGCGCCGGCTAAAGAGCCTGGAGTTGCCCATAGGTTCAGTCGGCTGAGCTGCTTCACTGGGCTGAGCAGCTTCATTGAGCTGAGCGGCGTCACTGACAGGACGCTCACCACGCATGAGTCTGTGTGCGTTTTCCTGGTGACGTCGGGCACGTTCGCTCAGCCCTTTGCCCTCAAACCACTCGGCGGTACAGACATGCAAAGCTGCCCGGGTCTCGCGTGAAAGGGTGTGGCGCAGATACTCGCGAAACAGCGGATGAAAGCGATATCGTGCAGTGTGCTCTCCACTGCGTTGTGTGAGGAGGTTCATTCGGCGCAGCATAAGCAGGGACTCAGCACTTGACCCGTCTTGAGGAGCTGACTGTTGCCCGCCCGCGTGGGTCCCCGTTGTTCCGAATGATCTAGCATACAGCAGTTGCGCAAGATCCTCATTGAAAAACTCAGGCACCGCTGCGGCTGCTGCGTAACGGGCCACCTGGGGTGGGAGGGTTGTGTAAACGCTCTCCAAGAGGAACTCCGCAATAAACTTGTCGCTCGCGCGGAACCTCTCTAAGAACGCTCCTCGCGCTGAGTCGTGAAGTTTGCGCCACGAGATGCAGAACAGCTTAAGACATGCCCACCAACCGGCGGTGCGTCGCCAAATGAGCCGCAGTTCATCCTCACGCAGATCAACTCCATAGAGCCTGAGATAGGCACGGGCCTCCTGCTCCTCGGCCTGCAAGGTCTCCTGTCGCAGCTCTACCAGCCTGTCTGCCTGACGATGCCCCGAAAGTGGCAGCGGCAGATCCTCTCGGGTAGCAATAACAACCCGGCAGTTGCGCGGCAGATACTCCAGGAATCCTCGGAGGGTGGTGAAAAACGGAGAGGCGGCAACCTCATGGGCGTCATCAATGAGGAGCAGAAAGGGCTTCTCAAAGGTCTCAATACGGTGGAGTGCCGCCAGCAGCAGCTCTTCCGAGTTGGGTTGTTTGGGAGCAGCACCGTCGCCAGCAGGAAGCGGGTCTGGAACGCCCGCGACACGCAAAGCCTCATGCAGATAAATTGACGCCCGCTTGAGGTCGATATCGAGGGCATCTAAAGATATCCAGGCATGAGTTATGCCGCATTGCACGGCGAGCCGGGCAAGGCAGGTGGTCTTCCCGTAGCCAGGCGGAGCCGAGAGATACATGAGGGCGCGGAACTCATAGCCCTGAGGCACAGGTCGATCCGGCGCCACAGGCCTGCTCGGTAGGAGTAGCTGCTCAATTCGCGGCAAGGGGAGGTAGATCTCCGGTAACGGGGGGACGTGGACTTTTGCGCTGAGGATAGGAAATACAGAATGCTCCATGCCGCACCTACTATACCATATGCTCATGTTGCTGGCAGCAGCAGTTCGGTGTAAGCTCGGTTACTCATGAGCGTTTTAATTATTGGGATTGATCTTTCAGGGCCAAGCAATACTGCCGACACGGTGTTAACTCTGTTCCGCGCCGAGGGCGCGGAGGTCGGCGAGGACCACGGGGTTGGGCCGCTTGAGCCGCCGGGGAGTGCTTTGCCGCTGGTGGGTGTGTACCACGGGATAGGTGATTTAGATATCTTGCGTGTCTGCGACTCGGCAGCCAAAGAAGTCCGCAAGGTCGTTGTGGGCCTTGATGCGCCCCTGTCGTATAACCCCGGGGGTGGTGACCGCCCGGCTGATGCGGCGCTGCGGAAGCGCCTGTCGGCGGCTGGTCTCAAGCCCGCAACCGTGATGGCACCGACCATGACGCGTATGGCTTACCTGACGCTACGCGGAGTCGCGGTGGCACGGCTGTTGTGCACCTGGGCTTCCGCGTTATCTGGGGTTGAGCTGGTAATCTATGAGGTTCACCCGGGCGGGGTCATGGTCTTACGCGGTGCCGCGCCCGAGGACGTGCGTGCCCTGAAAAGCGATGCAGCCGCGAGGCTGCGTTTGTGTGACTGGTTTGCAGCCGAGGGCACCTTGGATATAGGCGCAGGTGGCAGCACGCTATTGGAAGCTTCCGGAACTGCCGAGGTTTCCGGAACTGGCCCTGCTTCCGCTGTGCCGAGTGACCACGCCATTGCCTCGTGCGCGGCGGCCTTAGGGGCTTGGCATGCCTCAGCCGGGCGCCCGTCCTGGTTCCACCCGCCCGAGCCACCGCTTCATCCGTTTGCTGTTTGTTGCTAAGGCACTCGGGCCGCGCTTAGCTGGCGGGGCTTTAGCCTGTGCGCCTCTCAACCGTCAAGGTGGGTGCGCACAAACTCCTGTACTTGAGTTTTGATCTCATCACGGATTGGGCGCACATACTCCAGTTTCTCGGCCATGGTGCCTTCTGCCTTAGACGGATCGGGGAAGGGCCAATGAAGGCGCTCTTTTTCTGCCGGGAAGATGGGACACTGCTCGGCAGCCTCCTTATCGCAGACTGCAATCACGTAGTCAAAGCGCTCGCCAGCCTTGTGGAGATCAAAGACGCTGCGGGTAGCTTTAGCGGAAATATCGATCCCGTCCTCTTTGAGAAGTTCTACCACGACCGGGTTAACGCTGCCAGGTTCAATTCCGGCGCTCATAACCTCAAGCTTGTCCCCTCCAAAGCGGCGGAGGTACTCCTCGGTCATCTGACTGCGGGCACTGTTGTGAATGCAGATTGCCAGAACTCGTGTTGAGGTGCTCATTGTTTGGTTCTCCTTTTGTACTGTAAGTGTAGCGAAGAACGCTTCCCGAAGAAAAGCTCATTCCACAAACTCACGGAATTCTAACGGTTCTTGCTGATCGCGTTTGGGGCCCTTGAAAAGCTCAGCGCCGCCGCCATTCCCAGGGAGCCACTGCTTCGCCGCCGGAGCCGCCTGCGTGTGCGCCCCAAAGGCCGCGGCCCTCGGCCTGTGCCGCTTGTTCGGCCGCGAGAAACTCACCGTCTCTGTCGAACTCTGGGTAACGCCAGGCTGCCCCACGCGCAACAAGTTCCTTGTTAATGAAAAGCCCGTCCCGGTACAGACGAACAATGAGCCGCCCGTAGCGGTCTATGTCCGGAACCTCCACCGTCACCGGGCCTGAACCCAGCAGGTCACGTAGGAGTGCGGTTGCTTCCGCTCCCCATGGCTGATTCGACTCTGGTGCATCAATTCCGTGGAGCCGACCCCGGTAGCGGACATTACCCACCTGCAGCACAACGGTGTCACCGTCGACCACCCTCTGTACCTGAGCCTCAAAGACTAGTTGAGCGTGCAATTGTGTCGGTGCAACCAGCGTCAGGTTAAGCAAGGCAAAAAGCAATACAACCCCTCTGTGCGCCATAGGGCTACCCAATGACCGTGCGAATAACCATATAGACCCCCAACCCAACCACAATAACCGCAAAGAGGCGTCGTAAAAGGCGGGGTGAGAGCCTGCCCTTGACCTTGGCCCCAATGCTCATACCAACCGCACTTCCACCTGCGAAAACTAATGTGACGGCAACCGGAGCCCCGGCAGCTCCCGCCACATTGGCGGTGAAACCAGAGGCGGCGGTGAGCGCAATAGCTACCAGGGAGGTAGCGAGGGCTTGTTCAATGCGAATGTTTGTAACCAGAAGAAGGGCAGGAACCAGTAGGAACCCGCCACCTACGCCAAATGTGCCAGACAGCACTCCGGTAAGAGCGCCAGCCGTCAGGAGCCGCACTCGACACTTAAGGGTAGGTAAAGGCTTCCCCTGTTCATCACTCGGGCAGGCAAAGCGGCCGGTCGGCACCTCGGTGGCCATACTGCCGAGCACCATCTGTCCACCGACAACAATCATAATGACCGCAAACAACGCAATAGTGACGTCGTCCGGCAGAATGGCCCCAATCCGGGCCCCGAGCGGTGCAAAGGTTATGCCGCCAATGCCCAGAAATAGGCCTGCACCCCACAGCACCTGCCCCGAGCGGGCCTGCAGCACCGCGCCAAAGAGCGCGGTGAGGCCGACTACCACAAGAGAAACCGCGACCGCGGTGCGCACGTCCATCCCCAGACCGTAAATCAACAACGGCACTGCAAGAATGGAGCCGCCTCCCCCGGTCAGGCCCAATGAGAGTCCAACGAAGGAGCCGAAGATAATTGCCGGTAGTAAATTCATGACGCTGCCTCCGCGTTCACTGAGTTAGGTTCATACCCGGTTCACGCGGTGCCTACGCAGTCACCGGATTTTTGTAGTTGTCAAAGTACCCGTCAACAAGGACAACATCATAGCCTAACTTACGCATATACGAGGCGGCAATAGTGGCGCGTCTCCCCGAGTTGCAGTAAATGTAGTAGCGTTGGTCCGCTGGTAGCTCTTGCATTCTGGAACGCATGCGGGAGTAGGGCTGCAAGGTGGCATCCGAGACATGCCCATCGGTGAATTCACCGGTGTCGCGCACATCAAGAAGTTTTGCGGCACCCTCTACATCCGAGGATGGGTCAAAGCTCTCAAAGTTCACACTTGGTAATTCTACCAGGCGGTCGCCAGCCTCAGCCGCCAACTCGTCAAAGGTAATCCACCCGAGCTGGTTATCAAGTCCAATTCTATACAGAAGACGACGTGCTTGATCGTAGTCGGACTCTGAGTCTAGGATTAACAGAATGGGATCATCCGGCTCAAGCATTGAGCCTGCTGCGTTTGGTAGGTTGCTGCTGGAAATGGCTGCAAAGATACTGCCTTCTAAGTGTTTCTTAATAAACTCCGAACGCTTTCGGCGTGTGTCGAGTACACGCGTCTCTGCCTTGCCTGCCTCTGCTAGAAAGTCAGCGGCATTCATTTTGCGTGGTTCTGGTGCACCGCCGGTTACTTGAATGCCGTCACGGTTGACGGTCTTCATGCGTGCGAAGTAGAGCGGAGGATCAGGCTGACCCGAGAGTATTTCTTTGACAAAGCCTTGGGCGTCGCTGACGGCCTGCTTGAAAGAAGAGTTAAACCGGCGTTCGTATCCAATAGTTGAGTTGGGGATTGCGCCAAGAGCCTTTCCACATGCACTGCCTGCGCCGTGGCCGGGAAGGACTTGAATGAAGTCGGGGAGATCCGGGAGCTTTTGAGAGAGTGATTCCTGCAGTGTCCGTGCCGAGGGCTCCATAACCCCTTTCATTCCTGCTGCCGACTCAAGTAAGTCTGGGCGTCCAACCGCACCGACAAAGAGAAAATCGCCCGTTGCAATAGCAATGGGCTCGTCGGCCCCGCCTCCGGTATCGGTAATCAGATAGCTCATGTGCTCAGGCGTATGCCCAGGAGTATGCACCGCTTGAATGTCAATTTTCCCAATATGAATCATGTCGCCGTCTTTGAGATAGCTTACATTTGTACCTGAGTCCGGCCAGGTGTAGGACCAGTCGTCACCACCAAGCTCGGATAGATACAGCGTAACCGAAGGGTCTTGAGCGAACTCGCGAGCGCCAGAAACAAAATCTGCGTGGATGTGGGTTTCGGCCACTGCCGTTATCTTAAGCCCCTGTTCGTCCGCAATTTTTTTGTACCGGTCAATATCCCGCTCGGGATCAATAACAATGGCGTCGCCTGTTTGTTGGCATCCTATGATATAGGCTGCCTGGGCGAGAGCGTCATCGTAAACCTGCCGTAAAAACATCTTTGCCTCCTAACTAACCGAAAAGGTATCTTTGACTTACGTAAGATAAGACTAACATTAGCCTTTGACTACAACCTATTAAACTATTACTATATTAGTCAAGTAATATATACCGGAGGTTCCTATGGCTCTTATTGATTTTCTCTCCCAACCGTGGCCTTGGTATGTGGCTGGGCCACTACTGGGGCTAACCATTCCTCTTTTGTTGTTTTTCGGGAACAAGCAGTTTGGTGTCTCAACGTCCCTGCAACATATCTGTGCGGCTACAGTGAAACCTAAGTCCGAGTACTTCCGCTATGACTGGAAGGCTCAAGCCTGGAACTTGGTGTTCGTTGCGGGCTTGGTAGTTGGTGGTGCGGTTGCGGTTCTTTTTCTGGGTGCTGGCGGGCCACCACAGGTCTCGGCTGCAGCTACAGAGCTGTTTGGCTCCTGGGGTTTGTCGGCGCCAACCGAGTTGCTCCCCCGTGAACTCTTTGGGCTGGAAAACCTATTCACGCTGCGATCCTTGATTGTGCTGGGTGTCGGCGGATTCCTTGTAGGGTTTGGGGCGCGTTATGCCGGGGGTTGCACCTCCGGGCACGCAATTATGGGTGTCTCGCTGCTGAACCTTGGTTCAATTGTTGCGGTAGTTGCCTTCTTTGTTGGTGGTCTATTTATGTCGCGGCTGCTGCTGCCGTTGATTCTGGGCATGTAGGGGGAGCGTCATGAAGTTACTTAAGTTTTTTGGTATTGGTATATACTTTGGTATTGTGCTCACGAAGAGTGAAGCTGTTTCCTGGTTTCGTATACAAGAGATGTTCTACTTCCAGAGCTTTCATATGTACGGAATTATTTTCATGGCTATTGTCGTTGGGCTCGTTACTGTTACATTGATTCGCGTTTTCCACCTCAAGACAGTGTCCGGTGAAGAGATTGCGCTCAAGGGGAAACCCTTCAACCGCATAGGCAATACCGCTGGCGGGGTCATTTTTGGACTTGGCTGGGCCTTAGCCGGTGCCTGCCCTGGGCCTTTGTATGCGCTTCTGGGTTCTGGATACTGGGCAATACTGCTGGCAATTCTCGGTGCACTCCTGGGTACCCTGGCCTACGGTAAACTTAAGCCGGTACTTCCACACTAAAGGGGCTCTTTTGCGTTTTACTCCATCTATTGTTATGATAGGGGCAGAGGGGGCAAAAAATGGAAGGTAGAACGAGCAAGGATCATCCGCTGCAGATTGCGCCACTGAAAACATCCGGGGCCGGACTCATTGGAATGACCCTCTGTCCGGGCAAAAAAGACCAGACAGCCCTGACCGGTGCCTGGGAGCGTGATCTCGATACGGACCTTCATGCGATACTCGACTGGGGGGGCAAGGTGCTTGTTACGCTCATGGAAGACTACGAACTCCGCCAGCTTGGTGTTGCTGACATAGGTGAGCGTGCAGGTGAGCTTGGTCTCAAGTGGTACCACCTTCCCATCCAAGATGTCTCTATTCCCGACTTGGAGTTTGAAAAGGCATGGGAGGAAGTCTCTCCAATCCTCCATGAGCACCTTGATGCCGGAGAGCATGTGGTTATTCACTGTCGCGGTGGGCTTGGCAGAACAGGCACTATTGCGGCGCGCCTGCTTGTTGAGGCGGGTGAAACACCACAGAATGCTCTCCACCGTGTCCGGGTTGCACGCGTGGGGACAGTTGAGACCGAAGAGCAAGAAGAGTATGTCTTAAGCTTGGGCGATGTTCCCGAGGATGAGGGAGCCTCTGCAGATGATGTGGAAGACTCCCTCGATACCGGCATGAATTAGGCGTTTAGACGACTACCCAGTCTTCGTGGATAATTTTGCCTTCCAGTGACAGTACCACTTGTTTAACCGGTACCTTTCTCTGGGCCGACGCACATGCTTCTTGAGCAATGCGAATGAGGCCTCCGCAGCAGGGTACCTCCATAATCATTACCGTTAATGTATTGATCCGGGCGTCATCAATTAAACTCACAAGTTTGGCGATGTACGCCTCCTGACCTTGATCCAGTTTTGGGCAGGCAATTGCCAGCGCCTTTCCACGCAGGAAGTCCTGGTGAAACGCACCAACCGCAAAGGCGGTGCAGTCGGCAGCTAACAGCACATCTGCGCCTTGGAAGTACGGGGCGTGAGGTGGAACAAGATGAAGCTGTATTGGCCATTGTCTCAACTCGCTTGATGCTCCCTGGCCGTTGACGTTGGCAGCAGGGGTCGAGGGAGCGTCAGCTACGGCCAGTCCTATGCTGCGTGCACGTGATCCCGGGCAGCCTCCGCCACCCCCGCCGTGGCGCCCGCCGTGGCCCCCACCTTGGTGGGCGTGAAGAGCGGCCGCGCGCGGCACTGCAATACCATGCTCCTCAAGATATGCATGAGCCTGAGCGAGATAGGCATCTTGTTTGTGCTGTTCAAGGTGTTCTAAATGCGCACGAATTACATTCGGGCCGCCCGCGCTCATGCGTTCCATGACCTCAAGTTCGTCGTAGGCTACCGCCTCACGTTTCTCTATGGTCATGGCACCGGTTGGACAGTGGCCTACACACGCGCCGAGCCCCTCACAGAAAAGGTCCGAAATAAGACGGCACTTACCGTCAATAACCTGCAATGCTCCCTGGTGACAGTTCGGAACACAGTTCCCACATCCGATGCAGAGCTCTTCATCGATCTCAATTATTTCTCTGAGCATACTCAGCTCCTTGGTGACTGGATTGGTGGATCTTCGTAACTCGCGATCCATGCTTACTATAGACCTGGTGCTGATATAACTCGGTAACCTATGTTACCTTGTAAGGAATGAATGAGTAAGGAACAGCCCATGGACGGCATGCAACACGGTTTGTGGTACGGCCTGAAACAGGATGAACGCCACGGCATTATGAATAACTACCCATGGACGCTTCGCCGTTACGCCGCTGGGACGCTTGTTGCGCTCATGGGAGATCCCCTGCAGAAGCTCATGCTGATTGACAGGGGTTCTCTTTCGGCGGAGTTTCCCGATCCGCAGGGGCGACTCATGAAGGTAGAAACGCTGAACGCCGGGGATATGATTGCAGGGCCGGTCCTGTTTTCTTCAGATGCGAGACTCCCGGTGCAGCTCATTGCTGAGGGCGATGTTGTTATTCGCAGCCTTTCCCGGAGCCAGGCATTGCAACTCCTGGCCGAGTACCCGCGCGTCCTGGAGAATTTTCTGCGAGAGGCAGGCGACAAAATAAACTTCCTGGCTGAGAAGTTGCGCATGGTCAAGTTCCAACGCCTTTCACAAAAGATTGCGGCCCATTTCTTGCGGCTTCAGGCCGAGCAAGGTTCCTCAGAGATCCGGCTCGGGTACACCCTTCGTGAGCTATCTGAACTCTTTGGGGTTGAGCGGCCCTCTCTATCCCGGTCTTTGGCGCAGCTTGAATCCGAAGGAATGGTGAGTCGTCTCGACCGGGGTCGATATCGTATTGATGAAGCTGGCCTGCGCCGGTTACTTGAGGCCAGCTCGTAATCGCAGCTTGGATGAACATGGGCCCTTCTGGCCTTTCTAGTCCTGCAGATGAAACTCCGAACGCAGTGCCCCTCGCAACTCCACAAATGCATGCTCTAGCTCTGGGATCATCTGCAGGCAGTCCGCAATTCGGTTCTCTGAAGCCGCATGTTCAAGTTCAAGAGCGATTTGATACAGCCGAAACGCGGAAATATTCCCTGCGGAACCCTTGATCCGGTGCGCACACTCGCGTACTTCCGAGTGAGACTCGTCTGCTTCTATAGACCGGCGCAGATGTGCAATGTGCTCCGGTGTTGTCTCTATGAATATGCCCGCGACCTCTGCGGCCAGTGTTTCATCGTTTACTACCCGTGCTAGAAAACTGGTTCGGTCAAAGACTGGGTTTTCGTTGTTCGCGGGCACAGCCTCCACCACCGTCTCCACCGGTGCAATTTCGTCTCGTGGTGCTGGGGGTGGTGCTGGCGCTGGGGGCGGCTCGGTTGAGCGCTCCAAGTACCGCTCAAGTACGGCCATAACCTGCTCGGGTGAGATGGGCTTGGCAATGTAGTCGTCCATTCCGGCCTCGAGGCACCGCTCTTTGTCTCCCACAAGCGCGTGGGCGGTCATTGCAACTATGGGAATAGTCCGGGAAAGAACTCCATGGGCTCCCTGACGAATGAGTCTGGTGGCAGTCAGTCCGTCCATAATTGGCATCTGGACGTCCATGAACACCAGATCATAGGGAGCCATGGAAAGCGCCCGTACGGCTTCATTCCCGTCTGCTACGGTATCTACGCGGTGACCAAATTTTTCCAGTATGATACGCGCAACCTTCTGGTTGGTGACGTTGTCTTCTACTACCAGGATGCGAGCTGTAAGGTGCCCCGTACCCTGGCTGCCGGCCTCTCCGCCCTGTACCCTGCGTCCACCCGAGTCGGATGGAAGGACACCTCCGGTGCCTTGTTGCACCGCAACGAGGCAGTCAAGCAAGGTGCGCCGCTTAGCTGGTTTGCTTATAGCTCCGCAGAGTCCTACTGACCTCAGGTTGGCCATATCAATAGCTGTCCCGAATGGAATAAGCGCAACCGCATTTCCGCTGGCCCATGGTGGGTTTTCGGAGAGGTTATAATCGGGAAACGCCGTTCTCAGTAGCTCAACTAACTCGGGAGGATCAGAGCTTTGCTCGGCAGACCTTCCATGTACTACATCGAGAATAAGGAAGTCGTAGGAAGCCGGGGCCTCTATTTCTTCCATACTACGGGCGGTTGTACAGGCTACGCCAAGCTCGTCAAGGAGCGCAGTGAGTGCGCGCCGAGTTGACGGTACCGTACTGAGCACCACGACCTTAGCTTGGGAAAGCTTCTGCTGCGCGTTCGAAGGCCCAGCCACTCCGGTGCTGGCATGCTCCTCATGCTGCACGAGCGGGAGGCTAAAGCTGAAGCGGGAACCACAGCCGAGCTCACTCTCAACCGTTATTTCCCCACCCATCATTGTCACGAGTCTGCGCGAAATACTCAAACCAAGACCGGTACCCCCGTGTGAGCGGGTTGCGGATCCATCCACCTGCACAAACGGATCAAATAGCGATTGGATCTTGTCCGGAGCTATACCTATGCCGGAATCAATGACCTCAAACAGCAGCCGAGACGACACCTCTCTCTCGATACTGAGTCGAAGCTCAACGCTGCCCTCATTCGTAAACTTAATTGCATTCCCAACCAGGTTCAGGAGCACCTGCCGTAGGCGTCCGGGGTCGCCCTGAACAAAGGCCGGTACTTCCTTGGTTGTGTATGCGGAGAACTCAAGGTGTTTCTGACCGGCAACGAGCGCCAAGGCATCTCCGACATCCTCAATGACTTGGGAGGGTGAGAATACCACCTCCTCCAGTTGCAGTTTCTCGGCCTCGAGCTTGGAGAAGTCAAGGATATCGTTGATAAGGAAGAGGAGTGTGTCGGCGCTTTGCCGAATAATTTCGGCGTACATCCGTTGGGAGTCATTGAGTTCCGAATCTAGCAGGACTCCAGCTAAACCAATTACCCCGTTGATTGGGGTGCGGATTTCGTGGCTCATATTGGCAAGGAACTCACCCTTTGTCTCGGCCGCAAGTTCGGCCTCGCGGGCTAGTCGTTCGGCTCGTACCAGCGCCTCTTCCAGTTCTTCCTCCGAGAGGCGGCGTTCGGTTATATCGTAGTTAATGCCGACAATGCGGACTGGAATGTCCTCGGAGTTGCGTATTACGAGTGCGGAACCGGCAAGATACTTCAGTTGCCCGTCTGGGTAGACAATGGGGAACTCCTGGTAGAATGAGCCCAGGGCTTTGTTGGGCTCCAGGTAATCCCGGGGCAAAATGCAGCGGCGCCAAAGTTCAAACGAGGGTTCGGTTTCTCCCGGATCCATGCCCACTAGCTCGTACATCCGCCTATCCCAATGAAGGGTATTGCCTACAATATCAAAGTCCCAGACTCCTACCTGCATGCTTTCAATGGCAAGTTGAAGCTGCTCCGGTGAGTGCTCCATTTCTGCTGTTTGTGGTTCGGCTGGCGCAGGGGTGTTTCGCAGAGCTGAAACAACAAGAAAGAGGGCAACAGCTAGTGAGCCTGCGGTGAGGAACTGAGCTACCATGAGAGCCTGAGCTATGTCGGAGAGGATGAATGTGCTCATGAGGCTCAGTAAGCCAAGCAGCAGTGCATATAGGACATGGTGGAGCGGCCCCTGCTTGGGCGAGGCTGTGGTGGACGGCGAAGGATTTATTACCATTACTCATCAATCTCCACTAGATACTCGCGCGGTAACTCCACCCGAAAACGCTCTGGGAGACGGCGCCGCCCGGGGCTGAGCAAGGAAAGACTGCCAATTGCGGTTTCAACGAGGTGTTCGCGCTCGGATCCGTAATAGGCCGACTCGCAGGAACGCGCATCAAATACAAGGCCCCCGCTGGGAGCGTCAGCATCTTGTACTCGCAGATGCTCGGGGCGAATGAGGTAAAAGGTTCCACGGCTTTCGCCAATATCCTCACCCTTGAGTATGTTTGCTCGGCCTATGAAACGAGCTGAGTATATGCAGCGTGGCCGCTCATACAGTTGCTCCGGTGTTCCGGAGTCAACCACAGTTCCGTTCTGGAGTACAATAATACGGTCCGATATCTGCAAGGCCTCATTTCTGCTGTGGGTGACAAAGATCATGGGAATACCGAGTCGGCGCTGAAGCTTAATGAGTTGTCGGCGCAGTTCCTCACGGCGTTCAGTGTCAATTGCGGAGAACGGCTCATCCAAGAGCAGCGCCCGGGGGTCGCATGCCAAGGCTCGGGCTACCGCGACTCGCTGTTGCTCGCCTCCGGATAGCGTTTGCACCGCACGTTGTGCGAATGCGTCGAGCCCCACGAGCTCTAGTAACTCGGCAACCCGCTGCGTTCGGGTGTGAGAAGGTGTGTGGCGTGCCCGAAGTCCGTAGGCAATATTCTCTGCAACGTTCAGGTGCGGGAATAGTGTGTAGTCCTGGAATACGTAACCGATGTTTCGGTTCTGTGCTGCCACACCCTGAATATCCGTGCCGTCCACAAGAATCCGACCCGACTCCGCATGTTCAAAGCCAGCGACAATGCGCAAGCTTGTTGTCTTGCCGCTTCCGCTTGCACCGAGCAGAGTGAGAATCTCACCATCCTCTACCGTGAAGCTGACCTCAAGATCAAACTCGTCGTAATGCCTGCGGATACTCTGAACTTCTAACACGGGCACACGTCTCCTGAGCAAAATGGCAGTCTCATATCCTCTCACTATAGCGACCGGAAGGAAACAACGCCAGGCTAGGGTGCACTTCACACACAAAGCAGCGCTTGACAACGCCTGCTTAATCGTATATCGTAAGTATACGATTAAATGAAGGTGAAGGTGTTCGTATGCAGAACAAGAGCTCAGAGTTTGGCGACGCCGATCGTCGCATAGCCCGCATAGCAAAGGCTTTGTCCCACCCGGCGCGAGTACGTATTCTCCGTCTTTTGGCCGAGTGCGGACGTTGTTTTACGGGGACAGTGGTGAATGAGTTGCCACTCTCACAGGCCACCGTTTCGCAGCATTTGCGTGAACTCCGGGAGGCTGGGCTCATTCGGGGCGAGGTTGAAGGCCCGGCAACCTGTTACTGCCTTGACGAAAATGCCCTGAGAGCGGTATCGGCGGAGTTTGGAGCATTGTTCTCTGGAGTCTGCTGCAGTGAACAACAGGCGGGTACAGATCATTCCCGTCTCAAGGAGACAGTTCGTGCTCGGTACGGAGGAATTGCAACCGGCAGCGGCTCCTGTTGTGGCGGGCCGGAGGTCGGCGCGGGGGCAGCACCGGATGAAGCTTTCTCCATGGTGACGGAGCTTTACACACCCATCAAGGGCTACGAGCCAGATGCCGACCTGGGGCTTGGCTGTGGACTCCCCACCCGCTACGCACATCTTCAAGCTGGTGAGACTGTCATAGATCTTGGTTCCGGAGCAGGTAACGACGCATTTGTGGCAGCCGCCGAGGTTGGAGCCGAGGGCCGTGTCATAGGCATTGATATGACCCCGGAAATGGTCGAACGCGCTCGGGAGCTTGCCGCGCGCCGTGGCGCCACCAACATTCAGTTTGTGCTCGGCGAGATAGAGAATATGCCAATTGAGGACGAGGTTGCCGACTGCATTCTCAGCAACTGTGTGCTCAACCTGGTGCCAAACAAGGCGGCTGCCTTCCGCGAGAGCTTTCGGGTACTGAAACCTGGTGGGCGTTTCGCGGTCTCCGACATCGTCATAGAAGGAGATCTTCCGCCTCAACTGCGCCACTCAGCCGAGATGTATGTAGGTTGTGTTGCCGGGGCTATGCAGCGAGAAGCGTACCTGTCGGTTATTCGTGCTGCGGGTTTTGTAGACATTCGGGTTGCAGCAGAGTCCACCATACACCTGCCGGACTCGGTGCTCAGCTCGGCACTGAACCCAGATGAGATTCGCAGCTTTCGCGACTCGGGAGCCCGAATAGTGAGCGTGACGGTCAATGCGTCCCGGCCGGGACTGCGGCCGAAACATCCGGGAGCCCCCTAAACGCAGTGCTGGCATTGCTCAGACAGGCCCTGGGCGAGTAAACTGGGGCCATGGACAATATCTATTATTGCGACATGCAGACCGAGTATGGAAACTCACTTGAGAAGAAATTCCGCAAGCTCCTGGCGGCAAGTGGCTATTTTGACGAGATCACCAAAGGGCAGATTGTTGCGCTCAAGGTACATGTTGGCGAACGTGAGAACCTTGGCTATGTGAACCCCAACTTTGCACGTGTCATAGTTGAGGAGCTCAAGGCGCGTGGCGCGCGACCCTATCTCACCGACACCAATACCCTGTATTCCGGCGGACGCCACAACGGTGTCGACCATTGCATTACCGCGGAACAACATGGCTTTGGATACGCAGCTGTTGGCGCACCATTTGTGCCAGCCGACGGTGTGCGTGGCCTTGCGTACCGTGAGGTGGAGGTTCAGGGCAAGCACTTCCAGAAAACCAAGCTTGCAAACGGCGTGCTTGAGGCAGAGAAGATTATCTTTCTCACGCACTTCAAGGGCCACATGGAGGCTGGCTTTGGCGGGAGCCTGAAGAACCTCTCTATGGGCTGTGCCTCAATAGCAGGCAAAATGGAACAGCATGCCGCGGCTAAGCCGGTGGTGAAGCTCAAGGCCTGTGTCGGCTGTCGGCAGTGCTACCGTGTCTGTCCGGTAGAGGCCATTTCTATGGTGGAGGGCAAAGCGGTCATAGATTACGATGTCTGCATTGGCTGTGGCCAGTGTGTGGCTGCCTGCAACTACGGCGCCATGAGTGCGGGCTCGGCCTCTGAAACGGCGGAGTTCATTGAGAAGGTGAGCGAGTATGCCTACTCGGCCTATGACTACTTTGGCGAGAACGCTTTGTACATCAACTTTGCTATGAACATAACTCCGGACTGTGACTGCTGGCCAGCCAACGATGTACCGGTTGTTGAGGATATTGGCATACTCATTGGCCGAAACCCTTTTGCGCTTGACCGTGCCACCCTGGACATGGTTAATTCGGCCAAGGCCAGAAGCTCAAGCCGACACTTTGAAAAAATACGCGGTGAGCATGGTGTCTTTCATGAAGTATGGGACATACCGGTCATTGGCACCGTCTTTGATCACGCGCAGGCCTTGTTTGGTGTAGAGCTCGAGTACGAGACGCAGAAACTCAGTTGACCCGCGCTTGGCCTTGGTTTAACAGGAGAGCTGCCAACTAGAGCTCTCCTATGAGGAAACGCTGCATGTTCTCATTGAGCTGAGTCGAGGAAACTCGGTTCTCGTCACCTGCGCTGTCAAGGTCTTGAGCTATGTCTCCCAGGCGCTGCACGGTGCTGTGCATCGTGGCCGCACCCGAACGAACCGTTTGTGAGACATCGGTAAGACTTACTGACAGCTTAGCGAACTCCTCCATTCGGTGCTGCATGTCTCCTGAGGAGTCCCGCACACTTCCGCTAAGCTCTCGCACTCGCGTGAGGACGGTGTCTAGTTCAGACGTCCCTGAGCTCATCTCCTGGGTGCGCTGATTCACATTCTGCATGCCGCTGTGCAAGGTCCCAATTTCGTTGCGAATCTCCTCAAACGCGTGAACTGACTGCTCCATACTCTCCATTGAGTTTCGTATCCCATTCGCCATTTCGGTAAGGGTGACGGAGACGTTCTGGGCGTTCTCCGCCACTTCCTTGGCCAGTTTCTTGACCTCGGTTGCGACAACTGCAAAGCCCCGGCCCGCCTCACCTGCATGAGCGGCCTCAATTGCTGCGTTCATTGCCAGCAAATCTGTTTGCTGAGAAATTGCGTTAATCAGCCGCACGGTCTCCAGCATCGCATCTGTCTTCTCGTGCGTTGTCTTAAGCGCTGTAAGCGAGTCGCGCATAGTCTCCTCACTCTGCTCTGCATATGTGGCCAGCCTCTGGGTCTTCTGCATGCGGGCCTCGACCTCATCTGCAATGGTATGCAGTGAGTCGGTCATCTGCCGGACCGATGCGGTTGACTCCTCCATAGCGCTTGCTTGTTCGCCCACTAAAAGGCTCACCTGCTCGGAGAAAGCGCGGAGCTCGGATGCCTGCTGGTCTGCTGTACGAACCTGCGCATCCAGATTATCAGCGTTTGCCCCAAGAATATCTCCAACCTGTATGAGCTCGCCTGTTTCCGCCCGAGACTTAGAAACCGCAGCAGTGACTCGTTGTCCGGCGGTCTCGGCCTGAGAAGCGCTGGAACGCACCTGGGCAAGCGTGGCCGTGAGGTCGTCCAAGAAGTCGTTGATGCTGTCACCGAGCAACTTAACTTCGTCAAATGTTCGCATGGCGAGCCGTGGCCGAAGGTCTGCTCGACCGCCCCTGCCGAGGCTTTCAAACATGCCCCGAATGGTTCGCGTGATCTCGGCAATGGGAGCTACGGTTTGGCGGCAAACGGTGCGAAGGTTCATTATGGTCATGATCAGTGAAACTATGCCGATCGCGGCAAACATCCGGATCACAACCGGAATGACAATATTTCCCTCAACGCGCACCATTTCCAGAATCATAAAGACCATGCTTCCAAATAAGCTGACAATCACGAGCGGAGCAAATACAAAGCCCAGCGCCAGCTTGCGTTCCAAGGAAAAAATTCGGCCGCTCGTTGGTACGGTTTGCGCTCGGCGTTCGAGGTTACTTACTGTCTTCAAGAAAAGGGGCACCGCAGCAATGAGAATTGCGGCTGGGCCCGCGAGAATGGCAGCGGTTAAGCGGAGGTAACTCATTGCAAAGGGGGCGTCCGAGGTGAGACTCAGACTCGGATAGATTGCCGTGGCCGCGATAAGGGCGGGGCCAACTAAGCTTGCCGCAAGAAGAACCAACAGCAGCCCATTGGCAAAGTTCGCAGTTGCATTTGCTGCCCGCACCGTGACGACAGGTGAAGCGTTGCTCGCCTCATAACGAGTTATGGCCCTCAGACTGCGGTGCAGGAGAAGGGCCGGAATACTTAGGTACAGCACAAGGAAGACCAAAAAGGGCGGTGAAGCCATCATGAAGTCGCGCAAGAGTCGCAGCGGCGGATAGATAACAAAATAGCTTGTTAGAATTGGGTAAAACAGCGGCGGTAGAAGGACTGTAGTCGCCACCATAAGATGGAGCTTGAGTTCCTCTTGGTGCTTTCTGTTTCGGTTTATGTCTTTTGGCATAGTTACTACCGCCCTAAGCTTGTATATACAACTTTTAGCTTGGTTTGGTCAAATGCTTTGGGAGCCCCACTTGACATCATGGATATGCTCCACCATGTTAGTTGTATATGCAAGCCATAGGATCTCGTATGCGCGCGTCTTTCTCAATAGGTGTTCGTCTCTTCCTGCAGGAGCTGCGCCGTCCCAACCACTACTTTGTCGCACTTGGCGTGGGTACCATTCTCACTTCCATATCACTTCTGCAGTTTGGTGGTGCGGTCGTGTTTCCCTTTCTGGTGCCCTTCCTGGTTTCGAGCGTGAGTCGCTCCGCAGTGCGTGCCGCGAATCGGAATAAGGAGGTTCTGTTACGCCTTCCGGCCGAGAGGGAGGACCCAACCTTTGTCATGTGTAGGGACGGACAGATTGAGGCAGCGCTTGGAAATACCGCAGCCCTGTTTGCGGAGCACTCGGTAACTAACATTAACGACTTTCTGGTAGATGAGTCCGGTGGAGACGCCGTCACCAAGATCTGTGAGGTTTCGAGTCTTCCGGATGAAGCTATGGCTCCAGCGTACGAACTCTACTGCCCGAAACTAGACCGCTGGTACGGTTTTCGTGTCCGTATGGCTACTGGAGATCCAGAGCTCCTCGTCTGGCTTAACGATGTGAGTGCTGAACGACTATCACGTGAGCGTCGCTCCACGGTCCGCCAGTTCCAGATAGCTACACTTGAAGATGCCTCGGGAGTACATCTGCTGACAAATGGCGATGAGCGGTTGGCACAACTCATTCTTGAGTCGGGGTACACCGCGGTATTCTTTGCGCGTGAGGATACTCCCGGCCAACTCGATGCCGCAGGGTTCCGACTGTGCCCGAAGGGAAACCTTGTTCGCTCCGGGAGCATTACTATTAGCCAAGCCTCGCACGCCCCCATTTTTCGTTCTCGGGCGGCAGGACATGCCGTCGCTGCAGACCGTGGCGCCTACGCGGTCAGCAGTGAGTTTGACCGTGACTACCCGGTCGCGCCGGAAGTGCGCTCGTTCATTGACGAGCCGGTGCGGAACCTCGTGAACTATCACGCTGGTGCAACATCTATTGTTGCCTTCAACAAAGCGGGTGCTCCTACACGCTCGGACCTCACCTTCTTAGAGGCCGCGGTAGATGCGGCTCACAGCCTGTTCGTGGCGCTGGATGTAGCTAAGGACCGCGACCTGCGCTTTATACAGGCAATTCACGGACTCTGTGCAAGCGCCGAATTCAGTGACGAAATTACCGGCTCGCATATTTGGCGGGTGAATGCATACGCCGAGATGTTGGCACAAGGCCTCTGTGTGGATGGAGCATTGTGTCGGGATATAGGACAGGTGGCGGCCGCGCATGACATTGGCAAGGTGGCTATTCCTGAACTTGTGCAGGCGCCGCGGGCACTTAGCCCCGACGAATGGCAACATATGCAGTTGCACACCGTGTATGGAGCACAAATTCTTGAACGCATGATAGCGCTCAGTGACCGCACAGATGAGCGACTGGTGCTCGCACGGGATATTGCGCTCAATCACCACCAGCGCTGGGACGGGAAGGGATATCCGGGGCTTTTTGATTCAGAAGGTGTTCAGGTCCGACTTGTGGGCCGAACACCGCAGCACTACAAGGAATTGCGACCGCCTGCCCGAGCAGAGATTCCGCTTGCTGCACGGATTGTCAGCGTGTGCGATATCTACGATGCACTCCGCTCGGCGCGACCCTACAAGACCGCGTTTACCCATTCAGAGGCGGTAGCGCTCATTGAGCGCGACGACCGCAGCGGTGCGGGGGGCGAGGAGCGTTTTGGACCGGACGTGTTCGGGGCTTTCATGGACAATAGCCACCGCTGCCAGGAGATCTTTCAGGAGATGCAAGACCCAGACACGGCAAATCACTAGCGCAGGAGTTAGCACATGAAAAACATTGAAGCACAGGTTCGGCCGGCGCCGCAACACTTTATGGGTGCGTTCTTAGGCTGAGGCGGCCTCCGGCCTGGAGTAGAGGAAGCCCTGCGCAGTGTCGCAGCCAGCCTCGCATAGCCTCTCGGCCTGCTCTATGGTTTCCACGCCTTCTGCTACGACCTTGAAGGAGAAGGTGTCAGCCATTGAGCAGATAATCTTCATGAGGCCAAAGCTGCGGGCGTCTGTGCAGATTTTTTCGGTGAAGGAGCGGTCTACCTTCAGCTCATTCAGCTCAATGTGGCTGATGTAGTGAAGTGAGGAGTACCCTTTGCCGAAATCGTCAAGTGAGATCGATACACCCTGTACCCGGAGGGTGTGAATAACTTCTTGTATTCGCGATATGTCTTCCACAAAGATGTCCTCGGTAATCTCCAGAGTGATGTTGTGTGGGTCTACTGAGTACTGTGTAAGAATCTCAGCTACGTAGTCTGTAAAGCCTGCACTCAGGAAGAAGGCGGGTGAGATATTCAGCGCTACCGAAATATGCTCGCCGTAGCTGCGCTGCAAGCTTGGTACCTGCGAGAGTACCGTCTCGAATATGACCTTGCTGAAAGCTCCCATGAGCCAGGACTGCATAACAAGTGGAATGAACTCATCTGGGCTAACCTGCCCATACTGTGGGGTGCTCCAGCGCGCAAGCGCCTCCACACCAGCAACTGCGCCGGTGTTCAGGTTGATCTTGGTTTGGTACTCGGCGCTAAACTCCCTGTTGTAAACTGCCTGTTCAAGGAGGCGCAGCATGTGATGCCGCCGTATAGCCTCTGCCCGCATTGCCTCGGTAAACATCGCCATATTCAGCTGGGGAGACTCCTTGGCCTTACGGAGCGCTATGCCTGCATTTTCATAACACTCCTCGTACGAGGTGCCATTATTCGAGTACTCTGCTACAGCGTGGAAATACTCAAGGCGATGTCCGAGGCGCTCGGCCGGGAGAAGCTCCTGAGCCTTGCTCATGAAGTTGGAAAACGCGGTTCCAATGTGGCTCTCCCTTCTGTCTTCCACCCAGATTGCAAACTCATCGCCTCCCATCCGAGCCGCAAACTGGTGTTCGGTAAGGTCGCCTTGAATGAGCTTTCCGAGAGTTTTTAGTATCTCATCGCCTTTTGCTTGGCCGTAGAGCGAGTTGACAACGCGGAAGCTGCGGATGTCCATCAGGACAAGTAAGGCGGAAGGGACGCCCGAGGCAATGCGCTCCTTCACATGACGCTCAAAGTGCAGCCGGTTTGGTAGCCCGGTCAATGAGTCGGTGTAGGCAAGCTCACTCATCTGCTGGCGGTTCTTCTCAAGCTCTTCATTGAGCTCCTCAAGTCCCTCCTTGGACTCCTGAAGAGCTGCAATCTCGGACGAGAGTCGTGTGCGAAGGGCATGAATGACGCTGCTTGAGATAGTTGCAAACAGGACAAGTGTAAGTCCAATCAGAAGCCACTGAATTGGGCTGTTGTGACGCAGTGTGACTTCCGGGCCAAACTGAAGAGCGCCGCGAGCGACCGCAATGGTTAAGGCAAATACCGGGAGGCTACTGAGCACGGTAATGAGCAGTCCACGACCTAAAGGAACAAAGACATAGCTGAAGACGATAAAGGTGCAGATCAAGAGCACGCCTACACCGACAAGGCCGCTTCGCATAAGCGAGAGCAGGATCAAGGGCCACAACAGCAAGCCAATTGATACTACCTTTACCGTAACCGAGAGGCGGTGCCTCTGCAGGAGGATAGCGCCAAGGATGAGGGTTTCGATTGGAATTAAGTAGGTAAACAGCGGGTCAAGGGAAGCCGCATACTGGGTTCTCTGAGCTGCGACGTGAATAACAGATGCCGCCAGTGCCAGAAAGAAGCAGGCCACCATAATATGGTCCAGAACCGGTTCTATGCCCTTCCGAAAACCGAGTCGAGGTGAGTCTTTGGTGCTGGCCATGCCTGCTCCCTTCCTACCGAAATACACAACAGCAATTGCCGTCTAAGTATATGCAGGTGGCAGCTTGGGTGCAATGTAGCGCTTGGACGCTTCCTCTACGGTCCGTCTACGGTTCGTTAAGGCTCCAGTCGTAGTCGTAACGGGGGCGGGGTCTGTAGTTTGCAGCCTGGTAGCGACGAAGCTGCTCGGCAAGTTCAGGCTCGGCATACTCAAGCATATGAGCAACCACCCCGGCGATATCGCCCTCTGCGCTCTGCGGTAGGCGAAAATCATCCTCATACCAGGTGAAGATGCTTGAGGCATGCAGCCTGTCCCGCTCAATGCGTGCACCACGCGGGTGGTTAATAAACTCCCGGGCGGCTACCTCGAACTGGTCGGAATAGTTCTCTCCTGTGAACGGTTCCGGCTTCAAATTGGGGCAGCCCATAGCGGCGCAGTTAACCGCATAATGAATGCGGGCATCCTGCCAGATTGGGCGGATAATCCGGTGCTCAATATCGTTAAGGCTTAGGTCTTCACCCTCAACAGTGACCAGCTTTGCGTCCCACGGGTGCCTGTTGAATACTGGGCCCGAGATCTTGATATCGCGAATGGATTCTACCGGGTAGTGGTCAAGAATGAGACGTACGGTGACAGCGTTGTACATGTTCAGCCAGTACGCCATCTGCTCGTTGCGGTTAAGATCTGAGACCTCGGTTGACTCAAGCTGTGCGATGTAGTTGTCGAGCCGTTCTCGGTTGCGGGGCGAGACCTCGCCGTAGCGGACGAGGTTCACGCCGGAGTGCTGCCCGGTCACCAGGTAGCTTTCAAGGAAGGCTGCCCAGGCCGAATGATCCAGTGTTTCGGTAGAACCTGAGTTGTGCGCCTCCCAGCGTGGCCAGAGTTCGGCTTGGGGTGCTGCCCAGGCGGCGACGTTAGCTATGGCCAGGAAGCCGAAGGCGAGCAGTGCCGTCCATAATTGTCGTCGATTGTCGATATTCTCTTCCACAAAGCCTCCCAAACGCCAGTATTCTTGTATATACAAGTACAACTTTTTTTGCAGAAAGTCCAGTGAAGAATTTGCCTTTTGTAGTCGCTTGTAGATACAATATTCCCCAGGGTCTAGCAGGGTGTACCAAAGTGAGTCGTCACTGTGCTAAGGTTGCGCCGCAGAGGTTTGGAGGAACAGCATGCCTGCTCGTTTAATAGGATATCGTTGGTTGAGTCTGGTGGGCATTGCCGCGGTCGTGCTGATCTGGACTGTGGCGGCTGAGTTGCAAGTTGTCCCTGAGTTATTCTTGCCACACCCTCGGACCGTGGCACGCACGCTCATGCACATAACGTTTACCGGGTACCGGGGTGGCACCCTGCCGTACCATCTGGCCGCCAGCATGCGACGTGTCTTGGTCGGCTTCCTGCTGGCCTTACCAACGGCCGTACCCCTTGGATTGGCTATGGGCTACAGTCGCCGGGTACGAGCGTTTTTTGATCCGCTGATTGAGTTCTACCGGCCCTTACCGCCCTTGGCGTACTACACGCTGCTCATAGTGTGGCTAGGTATTGGGGACGAGTCCAAGGTCGCTTTGCTCTTCCTGGCCGCTTTTCCCCCACTCTCAATTAGCGCGATGTCAGGGGTTGCTTCGGTCCCTGCCGAACGCATACAAAGCGCACTGGCGTTGGGGGCAAGTCGAGCGCAGGTCTTTCGCCATGTAATATTCCCCTCATGTCTGCCCTCGATCTTTACCGGCATGCGCGTCAGCATTGGATTTACCTACACCACCCTTGTGTCCTCGGAAATAGTTGCCGCAACATCCGGGGTTGGCTGGATGGTGTTGGACGCGGGCAGATTTCTCCGTACCGACGTAATTTTTGCAGGCATTTTTGTTATGGGTGTTACTGGGCTCGCACTTGACCGAGTTGTACGTCTGTTGGAACGACGCATCGTCCCATGGAAGGGCTTGGTAGAATAAGTCCCGGAATTGGAAGAAGGTCAAAGGACAAAAGGATAAAGGAGGCACAGTGTGTCAGTTCGAAATAAGTTACTCCGCTACAGTTACTGGGTGGGCGTTTTTGTCATACTCATTGCTACAGGCTTAGGCTCGCTTCATCCCGTATACGCTGGTGGGCGGTCTGAGGCAACGCGAGAGGAAGTGGTTATAGGTTACCAGACCATTCCCAACGGGGCCATGGTTGCTAAGCAGCTTGGGTGGCATGAGGAGCATCTTGGACGTCCGGTTCAGTGGGTGCAGTTCAACTCCGGCAGCGAGCTGAATGCCGCGGTTGCCGCTGGCAGTGTCGATATCGGTCTTGGCGGAAGCTCAACTACGGTTGCCGCCATTGCTCAAGGGGTGCCAGCGCGGGTGATCTTTATCTACGACATTATCGGTGAGAATGAGGCTCTGGTGGTTCGGACGGGATCAGGCATATCGGAGGTCACAGATCTCGTAGGAAAACGTGTTGCGGCTCCTTTTGGGGCTACGACGCACTACCATTTGCTTGCCGCCTTGGGTGAGGCTGATGTAGATCCGGGGTCGGTCACAATTCTTGACATGACAACCGGCGACATTCTAGCAGCCTGGCAACGTGGAGATATCGACGCTGCCTTTGTATGGGAGCCCAGTCTTGCCGCGTTGCTGGAGCTTGGAGGAGATGTGCTTATTACCAGTGGTGAGCTAGCAGAACTGGGGTATCTGACAGGCGATATAGGAATTGTGCGAGAAGCTTTTGCCGCGCGTAATCCCGAGCTCGTTGTCCGCTACCTTGAGACCCAGTTACGGGCCATAGCGCTCTACCGCGAAGACCCTCAGGCAGCCGCCGCTGCGGTTGCTCGGGAGTTTGAGATGTCGGAGGCTGAGGCCGCGCGCCAAATGGCTGGCCTGCAACTGCTTTCCGGCCACGAACAGCTTGGGAGTGAGTATCTTGGAACAAGTGCGGCCCCGGGGGCGCTGGCCGAGGTGTTTCATGCTACGGCCGAGTTTTTGGTGGAGCAGCAGACTATCGGAACCCTTCCAGACATAGAGGTGTTTCGCAGCGCTATTGATGCATCTTTTCTTGAACGTGCGGTAAACAGTTTAGAGGAGTAATGGCACCCGATTTATGACCAACATGCCCGTTTTGCAACTGAGGAATGTCGATTACTCATACAGCGCCCGTAGCGGCGTGGTTCCTGCGGTGGAAAGGCTGAGCCTGGATATAGAGACAGGGTCCTTTCTTTCCATTGTTGGGCCGTCAGGATGTGGTAAGTCCACGCTGCTACGGCTACTCGCCGGACTCCTCTTTCCCGACCGGGGTGAGGTGCTTGATGATGGTCAGCCGGTGACCGGACCCAACCCCCGCAGAGGCATAGTTTTTCAGAAGCCTCAGCTCTACCCATGGTTGACTGTTGGAAAGAACGTTGAGTTTGGACCAAAAATGCGCGGCCTACCGCGGGTGGAGCGCAAAAGGCTTGCGGAGCAGTACGTGGAGATGGTACGTCTGACCGAGTTTGCTAAGAGCTATCCATATGAGTTATCTGGCGGAATGCAACAACGTGCCGCGCTTGCGCGGGTGCTTGCCAACGACCCCAAGGTACTTCTCATGGATGAGCCCTTTGGTGCACTTGACGCTCTTACGCGTGAACACCTTCAGGATGAGCTGCGCGAGATCTGGCGCAGTACCGGCAAGACAATAGTATTGGTAACTCATAGTGTGGAAGAGGCTGTCTATCTGGGTACGAGGGTGCTCGTGCTCAGCGACAGGCCAGCACGTACTCTTGCCGATATCCCGGTTAGCTTCAGCACCAACGGCACTCGCGGACTTGGTCGTGAGGTAAAGGCCCGGCCGGAGTTCATCAAGGTGCGCGAAGAAGTACTGCGTTACGTCTGGACTTAAGGAGCGTTAGGCACGGCCCTTACTCATGGGCGGCCGCCTTAGGCTCCGCCTGCGGCTTCGGTGTCCGGGACCTCGAGGGCAATCTTCTTTCGCGCAAGGGCACGACGTGCCACAATGGTCACCCTCCCGGTTGCCACCACCGTAGCTACAAGTCCAACAGCATAGAGAGCCCACTCAGCGTTCGTTGTGCTTGCGCCTGAGGTGCCAAGTTCGGCGAGTTGCCGTACCAGAGATCCGATGTAGGAATACAAGAGTACGCCCGGAAGCATGCCGACAAAGGATGCCAGCACATAATGCGGCGTGCGTACCTTTGTGAGCCCGTAGACATAGTTGGACATGCTAAAGGGTACCAGCGGTGAGAGGCGCAACAGGAACACCAGCCGCCATCCCTCTTGCTCCACTGCCTCATCTACCGCCGCAAGGCGCGGGCTTGACTGCACCTTGCGGGCAACCCAGTTGTGGAGGAGCGTGCGGCCCAGGAGAAAGGCCGCGGTTGCCCCGGCTGTGGCGCCAAGGGCCGAGAATAACGTTCCACGAGCCACCCCGAACACCGCTCCGGCACCAAGTGTGAGAATAGACCCCGGGATTACCAGCACAGACACCAGAACGTACATGCCTATATACACAACCGGGCCCAAGGCGCCAAGGCCGTCAACCCAGGTGAGCGCTGTTTGCAAGTGGCGTGGTGCCTCAAGCAGATAACCGGCAACAAAGAGCGCGACTACGGCTGTAAGCACCAAAGCCACGCGAATGTTTCCTTTGGTTTTATTCATGATTGACCTCTGTCGTCGGGCCTGTTCCGCGATAGCGGAAAAGCGTGCGGAGCACGCTACGCACCCGTGGATTGAAGAGCAATGGGGAACGCTCGGCCGACACGGCCTTCCCGTAGACCTCGTTCATAGTGGGATAGGGCAGCATCCCAAGGCTCAGCTCCTTGAATTTACGTCGGCCCCGCACCGCGGCAACCGCGGTAGGGAGAAGCTCTCCGGCTCCTGTTGCTGCAATCTGCACTCCAATTACCCGGTCTTTGGTGTCGAGCACAATTTTCATAAGGCCCTCGGTGGCAGCCTCTGCATGGGCGCGGTCCACGCCAGCAAAACTCTGGCGCACTACTCTGGCGGATATACCCGCAGCATGTGCCGAGTCCTCGCTGTGTCCAATAGCGGCCAACTCCGGTTCGGTATAACTTACCCAGGGAACTGTACGGTAATCCATTTTGCCCCCGGCATGCAATGCTATCCGCCGAACTGCCAGCGCCCCCTCGGCTCCGGCGACATGGGTAAACGGAAAGGCACCGTTGGCATCACCCACTACGTAGATATGCGACTGAGAACTCTGGAGCTTGTTGTTGACGGCGATATAGCCCCCGCGTCCGGCCTCTATGCCCGCAGCCTCAAGCTGGAGTTCGCCGGTGTTTGCCGTGCACCCGGCCGCCACCAGGATCTGTTCAGCCTCAAGCAGCTGTTGACCGTTTGGGCCGCTGAGTGAGAGTTGCTTCATTCCACCTTTGGTGCTTACGTGTTCCACCTTGGCACCTGGAATAATGGTAATGCCCTCGCTTCGCAGTCGCGTAGCTACGACCTCGGCAAGCTCGGCGTCGTCGCGCGGGAGAATCCGGGGCGCCATGTCTACAAGCGTCACCTTGGATCCCAGGCGCGTAAAGCACTGGCCAAGCTCCACGCCAATAGGCCCGGCACCCAATACAACCAGGGAGCTTGGGAGCTTAGGCAGGGAAAACACGTCTCGGTTGGTGAGATACCCGGCCTCTGCCAGGCCAGGTACCGGGGGTACCGCCGCACGGCTTCCGGTTGCAATAACAATGTGCTTTGCCGAAATCACCTGACCGTCGACCTCAAGCTCATGATCGTTTCGGAACCGCGCGGCTGACAGAAAGACCTCGGCTCCGAGACTGCGAAAGCGCTCCGGTGAGTCGTGATGGGCAATGGCCCCAATGACCGCGGAAATGCGTGCATTGACCGCCTGCATGTCGACGACCGGCGCTGTGTAGGCTGTGTTTCCGTATGCTCTGGTTTCAGCCGCGGCGGCAAACAGCCCCGCAGTGTGAATGAGCGTCTTGCTCGGAACGCAGCCAAAGTGCAGGCAGTCACCACCCATATGCTCGCGTTCAATGAGTGCAGTCTTTAATCCGAGCTGGGCGCAACCTGCTGCAGTTGTTAGGCCGCCCGCGCCGCCACCAATGATAATGAGATCATGCGTGTAATGCATTTTGAGTTACTCCTCACTGTACGATACCACAATATACTTGCAGTTACAACAAACTGAGCTGCGAGCTTGATTTCTTAAACAACTTGTAGTTACAATATAATATACGTTGGAGGCCAGCTTTATGAACAGTAGATCACGCCAGTTATCACCCTATTTTGGTTTTTTCCTTGTGGCGCTCACGCTCGTTGTTGGACTCGTTGTCCTGAGCGCAGCCGGTGGCAGTGGAGAGGCTCCCAGTGCAGGAGCGCAGGGCGAACAGTCGCCGGGTGAGCGGGCGCAAGGCGAGCCGCTGCAGCGAGCAAGCCGAGAGCCGTCGCCAGAGCAAGCGCACATGTCGCGCCTTATTGCTTTGAGCGCTCGTTTTGGGTCGGCGTCTTCCACCGACATTGACCTTCCACCCGAGTACCAGAACCAGGCGCCGCCCCCGCGCGCAGACCGCGAGTTCAGCACCGACTTCACCCGGGCAGCGGTTTCCTTCAACGACATTATTGCCGGGGGCCCACCCAAGGACGGTATTCCGGCAATTGACGAGCCATCGTTTGAGCGGGTAGCGGAGGCGGACCGGTGGCTTGAAGACCAGGAACCGGTAATCTTGGTTCGGGCTGAGGGTCAGGCAAAGGTTTATCCCTTGCGAGTTCTTACCTGGCACGAAATTGTGAACGACAGTATAGGTGGGCTTCCGGTTGCGGTTACCTACTGTCCGCTGTGCAACACGGGAATGGTATTTGAACGGCGTCTGGGCAATGAGGTGCTGGATTTTGGAGTGTCCGGACGCCTCATTTACAGCAACATGATTATGTATGACCGACCGAGTGAGACCTGGTGGATACAGGCAACAGGGGCAGGAATAGCGGGGAAGTACACCGGCCACCGGCTCCGCCTTGTACCGTCAAGCATGCTTGCCTGGCGCGATGTCAAGGGAGCCTTTCCGGCAGCAGAGGTACTCTCGCGTGCTACTGGCTACGCTCGGGACTATGGGCGGAATCCATACCAGGGTTACGACCGCTCGGCCCAGCCCTTCCTCTATCGCGGCCCGGACCGTACAGAGCAGGGCGAGAATCCAATGGAACGTGTGCTCACGGTCTATCATGGTGAGACCGCACGTGCGGTGCTGTACACTGAGCTCTTTGAGCATGGAGTGCTTAACCTGGAGCTTGAGGGGCAGGATATTGCTGTGTTTGGCAAGCGTGGTACCTCTAGTGCCTTGGACTCCAGCCGCATTCCAGAGGGGCGCGATGTAGGCAGCGCTGCAGCCTATTACGCCCATGCAGCAGGACAGGCCTTGAGTTTTGTGCAGCATGGGGAAGGCTTCCGCGACAATGAAACCGGTAGCCTCTGGGACATTACCGGGCGGGCGCTGTCCGGCCCTCTGGCAGGAACCGTGCTTGAACCTGCCCCCGCCGTTGAGCATTTTCTCTTCTCCTACCGAGCCTTTCATGGCTACGAGTAGTGGTGTTGGTGGAACATCCCACCCATGACATGCCGGGGAACTCCGTCGCGGAGTTTCTCCCGGTGAACTCCTCCGGGTGAACTACTCTAAGGCCGCGCCTTGCGGAGATTTGGGTTATCGGCCCGCGTTGCTACCACGAGGAGAGCCAGGCAGATAGGTACAATTGCATAAGAGACGCCCCAGAAGGATCCGGTGAGCTCCACCGAAAGGCTGAACAGATAGGGGCCAAGCGCACTGCCTGCGACGAACCACGCGGCCGAGAATCCGGAGATACTGCCCAGGTGCTCCAAGCCAAAGAAGCGTGGCCAGACAACGGTATGATTGACCGCGAACATTGAGCTGGCCATTCCCTTGGAAACTACTAAGAGCACATAGGCCGGTGCTCCAAATGACAATAGCGGAATTGCAATAAGGAAAAGTGCAAGGGCTGCGGCATGCATCATAGCAAAGTATTTGAGCGGGAGGCGGTCGCTGGCCATGCTTGCAATAGGTGTTATAAGCACGGATATCAACGAGGCTGGAAAAAATACCGCAAGGGCGGCGGTCGCCCCTATACCGGCCTCAGCGAAGACGGCCACTACATGGAAGGTCAGGCCGGTAATGAGAACGGATCCCAAAGTAACTACCAAAAGGAAGACCCAGAAGGCAAGGTAGCGCCGGGCCTCGGCAAGGCTGAGGTCTCTTTCCGGGCGCATGGGCTCCTTACTCGGACGCAAACCCATTCGGCGGCCAGCACGCGCCGCCATAGATCGCCACCCCACTGCCAGTTTCATAACCAAGCCAACAGCCTTGTCCGAGGAGGCAACCGGCGGTTGGTAGTCGGCGGGAGGATCGCCAAAGGTAAAGGCTACAATTAGCGCAAAGCCCGGGGCGAGAACAGCTGCAATGATAAACCAGGCTCCGGTCATGCCAAAGCTCGAAATAAGTCCATTGAACACCGGTGGCGCTACCGCAAAAGCTAAGGGTACTACGCTGCCGATTACCGCGCTTACCGCACCTCGTTTATCGTCAAACCATTTGAGGACCATGGTACGGCCTACGAGCGGCATCATGCCTTGCCCAAAGAAACGTATGAGGAAGAAGCCCAGGGACATAATGATGAGCGCCGCCGCGGCGCTTGGTATACCGGCTGCGGCAAGCATGCCCAGCACGCGCGGTGCCTGCGTCAGACCCACCAAGCTCAGTGCCAGAGCCACCGTAACGCCAGTGCCGGTTGCCCGGCTGCCAAGGCGGTCGTAAATCTTTCCGGCGGGAGTAAGCATGACCGCACTGGCAATGGTGCCAATGAGGTAGGCCAGGCTGAGCTGCGCTCGGCTCATACTCATGGCGCTAATGAGCGGGCCGGTAAAGGCACTCACTCCGGCTGTCTGTCCGGGAACACTGAGAACTATGGCGAGTATGCCCAGCACAAACAGCAGAGATCGTGGAAGGATACGTGGTGTAGAGCGAATAGATGAGAACATCTAACTATTAAATCCTGAATGCGCTGCTCATACAAGAGGTTTGGCACTGCTCGGTAGCTTAGAGGCCGACCGGCCCGGCTTCAAACTCAGTCGCGCACGCGCATGTACTCGGCGTCTGAGTCGTAGGGGTAGCCAAAGTCGGGATTACTCGCGGCGTCGAGTCGAGCCATGTGCTCCGAACTCAGACGAAACTCAGCCGCGCCAAGATACCCCACCAGGTGCTCCATGGTTCGCACCCCCATAATGGGAGAGCTTACTACATCCTTACACAGGAGCCAGTTCACTGCGACCTGAGCCGGGGTCTTGCCGGTCTCTTCGGCTACTGCGAACAACGCATCGAGTACGCCCCAGGTGTGTTCATTGTTACGCCTGCTCCAACGTTCCATCCAGCCGTGTTTCTCTGCCCGTGCAATGCGGCTGTCTTCCGGTGGCGCATCCATACCACGACGGAACTTTCCGCTGAGCCATCCACCAGCAAGCGGACTCCAGGGAAGCACACCAAGGCCTTCCTCACGGGCAACATGCAGCAACTCCCACTCCGTTCCGCGTGCCAGTAGGTTGTACTGCGGTTGGAGCGTCATGAAGGGCTCAAGTCCCGCCGCCACCGCAACATCAATTGCCTTCTGCAGTTGCGACCCCAGCATGTTGCTTGCACCCAGATAGCGCACCTTGCCGTGGTGCACCAGGTCGCTCAGGGCACCCAGGGTTGTCTCAAGCCGGGTTAGCGGGTCCCAGCCATGGATTTGGTAAAGGTCGATATATTCAGTATTCAGCCGCTCCAGACTTGCTGCTACACCGTCCATAATGTGTTTGCGCGAAAGCCCGGTCTCGTTGCCACCGGGGCCCATGGGGTAGCGCACCTTGGTCGCAATGATAAAGTCCTCACGGCGCTTTCCGCGTAGCCACTTGCCAATAATGCGCTCCGAGATTCCCTTTGAGTAGACGTCGGCGGTGTCTATGAAGTTTCCGCCCGCCTCCACATAGGCGTCAAGAATTGCATGGCTGTCTTTCTCTGTGGTTTCGCGCCCAAAGGTCATGGTGCCAAGACACAACTCACTAACCTTGAGCCCGGTCCGTCCAAGTAATATGTTGTTCATGTGAATCACCTCCCCTTAAGTATAGTCATGGTGGGCCGCGGTCGGAAACAACCGGAGCCCGCGCGGTACCATTCGAAAACCTAAGATTGATTGTAGATACAACCTATTGTATATTGATCGGAGGAACAAGGAGAGAGCACATGAAAAACTACGACGTAATCTTGGTTGGAACCGGTCAGGCTACCGGGAGTATAGTCCCGGAGCTCTTAGAGATGGGGCGTACACTTGCAATTGTTGAAGGTGACCGAGTTGGCGGTACCTGCGTGAACTGGGGGTGCACGCCCACAAAAACCTTGGTTGCAAGTGCACGAGCCGCCCACATGGCCCGCCGTGGTCCCGACTTTGGCGTGAACAGCGCCAGTTTGTCGGTAGACTTTGCCAAGGTCATGAAGCGGGTTAACGACATGCGCGTACCAAGCTCGGAGGGATTCCAGGCCTGGCTCGAGGACATAAGTGATTTCTATAGTGGCTGGGCTGAGTTCATAGATGACCACACCCTTCGTGTCGGTGAGCAGGAAATTCGAGGCGAGCAGATTATTATTCACACCGGCGCAACGGCTGTTAAGCCGCCAATTGAAGGAATAGACTCGGTGCCATGGCTGGACAACAAAGGGATTCTGGCGCTGGAGGAGCTCCCCGAACACCTGCTGGTGCTTGGTGGTTCCTACATCGGCCTGGAGTTTGCTCAAGCCTTCAGACGACTTGGTAGTCGGGTCACCGTGCTGGAGTATGGCGACCGGCTCATTGGAAGAGAAGACCCGGATGTGAGTCAGGTTGCGCTTGAAGTGCTGGAGTCAGAAGGTATTTCATTTCAATTGGGGGCCGAGGCGCTCAAGCTGAGCGGTTCACAAGGCAACATTAACCTGGAGTATCGCCAGAACGGAGAAGTCGCGCAGCTGCATGGCTCCCATATTCTCATTGGTGTTGGGCGGCGACCCAACACTGAAGGGCTGAACCTGCAGGCGGCTGGCGTGAAAACCAATGAGCGTGGGTATATTGAGGTTGACGATGTCGGCCGCAGCTCAACACCGCACATATTCGCCTTGGGTGACGTCAACGGCAGAGGTGCCTTTACGCATACCTCGGTGCATGATGGACAGGTTTTCATAGATCACCTCAAGGGTGGCAACTGCACCATTGCACATCGAACCCTGGTCTACTCAATGTTCATTGATCCACCCTTAGCGCGGGTAGGGATGTCTACGGCACAGGCGCGTGAGTCTGGGCACAGGGTGCTGGAAGCAACCCGGCAGATGAGCGCAATCAATAGAGCGCGCGAGAAGGACGAGACTCAAGGCTTCATTCGGCTCCTGGTAGATGCGGATACGCAGAAGCTCTTGGGAGCAACGGTGTTTGGAGTTGGAGGTGATGAAATTATAGGCATGCTCGCCCTGGCTATTCAGGCTGAGCTTCCCTACACCGTGCTCCAGGAAACGGTGCTGCCACACCCGACCGTGTCGGAGCTACTGCCCTGGATCTTCGCCGACCTCAAACCGCTTGAGTGAGGCCGCGGTCGGGGAGCCCTGTGTGAAGAAGGCACCGGAGCCCAGCACAAGCAGCCCAAGGACTGAGAGTGCATTGACGCGCTCGCCTGAGACCGCAAGAGCGGTTACCAACAACGGTAGCGCGACGTAGGAGACGTCGTAACTAGCTGCCATAATTGCTACGCGGCAG
>REEM01000096.1 GCA_007695055.1 Spirochaetaceae bacterium
CTCAAACGCATCTCAGGATACGTAACCGAGGGTGCCATGGCTTTTCTCAGCCGTGAGTATCAAGTGCTCATTCCTTTTGTCCTGATCGTGGCGGCGTTCTTGGCCGTGGCCAATACCGGCTACATTCGCTTGCAAGCAGCTGCCTTTGTTCTTGGCGCGTTTGCATCGGGGCTCGCTGGCTTTATTGGAATGCGCGTTGCAACTGCGGCAAATTCCCGCACAACCCATGCCGCTCTTCAGGGGCAAAACGCCGCGCTCAAGGTCGCCTTTTCCGGTGGTACCGTTATGGGTATGAGTGTGGTCGGCCTGGTACTGTTGGGCGTTGTGACCGTGCTTGGTGGTAGTGTGTTCTTTCTGGGATCAGACCCCGATACCCTGCGCTTTACTATTCTCCCTATCCTTTCGGGCTTTTCACTTGGCGCAAGTTCCATTGCACTGTTCTCGCGTGTAGGTGGTGGTATCTTCACCAAGGCAGCCGATGTCGGTGCCGACCTGGTTGGCAAGGTTGAGGCCGGAATCCCCGAGGACGACCCTCGTAACCCCGCCGTTATTGCAGACAATGTTGGTGACAACGTTGGTGACGTAGCCGGTATGGGTGCCGACCTTTTTGAGTCCTTTGTCGGGTCTCTGGTTGGTACCATGATACTGGCCCTCACCGTCACCGGTGGTGAAGGAATACAGCTACGGCTCCTGTCTTTCCCACTCATTCTTAGCGCAATTGGTGTCGTAGCCTCCATCATTGGAGTGCAGTTCGTACGCACCAAGCCAGGACAGTCTGCCCAGGTGGCATTGAACACCGGTACCTTTGGCGCTGCAATACTGGCTGCTCTCATGTCTATTCCGGCTATCTTCTGGATTCTCGGCGGGCAGACCTTTTATGCAGGTTCCGGACCATGGCACCTGTTCTTTACCACAGTCATTGGCCTTGCTGCCGGTGTGGCTATTGGACTTCTCACCGAGCTGTTTACCGGCACCAATACGCGTCCGGTTAACGCAATTGTGAAGGCCTGTGAAACCGGAGCCGCAACGACCATTATTACCGGGATAGGAATGGGCATGCTTTCCAGCGTGTTCCCCATTCTTGTTATTGGCGCGGCAATCTTTGGCAGTTTTGCCTTGGCGGGTCTCTACGGCATTGGCGTTGCCGCCCTCGGCATGCTGGTAACTCTTGGCATACAGCTCGCGGTCGATGCCTACGGGCCTATCGCCGACAATGCCGGTGGACTTGCGGTTATGGCAAACTACCCACCGGAAGTTCGTGAGATCACCGACGAACTAGACGCGGTTGGAAACACCACCGCAGCCATTGGTAAGGGTTTTGCTATTGGTTCTGCCGCCCTTACTGCGGTTATCCTTTTCACCTCCTTTCGGGAGCAGTCAGGTGCGGGTGAGATTGACCTCATGTCAATTCCCGTTCTGGTTGGTGTCTTTTTCGGCGCAGTCATTCCATACCTTTTCAGTGCACTCTCAATGAATGCAATTGGCAAGGCAGCCTTTGCTATGATTGAAGAAGTCCGACGCCAGTTCCGCGAGAAGCCGGGTATCCTCTTGGACACCGAGAAGCCTGACTACAGCCTCTGTGTAGACATTAGCACCAGGTCGGCGCTGCGTGAAATGATGTTGCCTGGCATAATTGCAGCGGCAACACCGGTACTGGTCGGCTTCACCGGCGGCATTGACATGCTCATAGGTCTTTTGGTTGGGGTCACTGCATCCGGTGTCGTCTTGGCCATCTTTATGTCCAACGCTGGTGGTGCCTGGGACAATGCTAAGAAAATGATTGAGGCAGGCGCAAGTGGTGGTCGCGGATCTGCAGCCCACAACGCCTCAATTGTTGGTGATACCGTTGGTGATCCTTTCAAGGATACCGCCGGTCCTTCCTTGAATATTCTTATTAAGCTAATGGCTGTAGTTAGTCTGGTAATTGCACCAATGCTACAACGCTACTGGGGGTAGTTGAAATTATGAGTGACGATAAACACCTTTACCTGATACTGCATCCGAACCCGTCCTTGGTTGGGTCTCAGTACAATCCGGAACAGTTCGCCCGGCACTACGTTGCCGGTTCAACTCGCCACTACGACGGCAAGGTCGTTTTTGCAGAGATCGACCCAAGCTTTCGGCATCCCTATTTTCGAATAGAAGAAGCCTTGGAGGAACTGGTGCCTCATGAGGACGGTCGGCCCAAAGCCACAAAGTTTATCTCGGTGTACCGCGTGCTTGAACACATAGACATTGAAAAGATCAACAAAGTGTACTTGACCTCGCCCGAGGCTGCCTGCCTTGAACTCGTGCCGGATGATCCGGACCAGATTCAAACCAGAGCCGCTGGTGTGTTGCGGGTCTTTGCCGAGATCACTCCTGTGCGAATGCTGGTGCTCAGCAAACTCAACATTATGGAGTTTGGTGACTCCATTACCGACGCAAGCAGCACCAAGAGCGTGCCTACCTTGTTCTACACACAGCTGGAGTTCGACACCGAGGCATTTCTCAGTGACTTTGAAGTGAATCCGCTCATGCAGCCTCCAATTCCTGGCTTGCACCCCTCTAAGTTGCGTGATGCTATTGTCGACCTCAAGATAAAGCACGCCAAGATCTCAAAGGGTTTGGCACTCGACAGCACCTTTAACCGTATCCCGTATCGTCTCATACGCCATGGGTTTATGTTCACAACCGCCGAGGGCAAACGCCGCTTCTTTCGCATGCCAAAGGCACGACAGATAGAAGAAACCAACTACAAGTTCTGGAAGAGTATGTAGCGGGACATGTCCTGCGTGGCACGGCGGGCTACGGCCCGCCTATGCCCAATTTCATAGAAATTACGCTTATCTTTAGCCTTATTCATTGACGACAAGTTCGGTGAGGTTTATTATAGGGCCCTTATCATAAAATCGTTGCAATAATATCGATATACTCAAGAGGTGTCCGAGATGACGAGGCGATTATGTCTACTGGTTTCAATACTCCTTTTCCCCGCCGTTGCGATGGCGCAAACCCAACTCACGGTACTGGGGGCAACAACAATACAGCCCATTATTGAGGCCGCCTCTGAGGCTTTCTTTGCCCAAACCGGGATTCAGGTCATTACTCAGGGTGGTGGCAGCGGCCGCGGTGTTCAGGCGGTGCTGGACGGCACCGCAGACATGGGAATGGTGTCACGTGCTATTTCGCCTCAGGAAGAGCAACTGCTTCAGTACCGACCTATAGCCGCGGATGCATTGGCAATCATTGTAGACCGAGGAAATCCACATGAGAATGTGAGTCGGGCGCAGCTCATTGAGTTATATCGGGGTCTGGATCGCTGGGCCGGGATTGAGGGCTACACACGGCGTGTCATCTTGGTTAACAAGGAGATTGGTCGTGCGACACTGGATCTTTTTGAGGACTATACTGGCTTAGCGCACCATGAACGTCCCACACCTGGGGCTGCCGGGAGTATATCAGCCGGGGCTTATGACATAGGGGCGAATTCGGACTC
>REEM01000167.1 GCA_007695055.1 Spirochaetaceae bacterium
AGGGCTGCTATGCTTTCGCATGCAGCCCTTCAAGTTTTGGAGGTGGCGGGAGTCGAACCCGCGTCCTAAGGCGCCCCATATACGCTTCTACAGGTTTAGTCCTTTACTTAATTTTCGGCGATGCAAGGTGTAAGGGACAAACCCTACATGCCTACTCCCACTAAGTTTCGCCAAGTCTTCGTGGGTAAGAAACCTGACTAGTCCCGGTCTGTTACAAGCAACACCGACGCTCGGAACAGCGCCTCGGGTGCCCGTCGTCACTACTTACGCAGCGGCGAGAGTGTAGTCTGCGTTATCTGCAGTTACTATTGGTGCCGGTTTAAGAGAACGGCGCTCTACCTGCCACGGATATGGTCGACAACCCCAGTCGAAACCGGAACACCCCCGTGTTCCTTCATTCCACTACTATGATACCTCACCGCCGCGCACAGGTCAAGTTAAGCAAGAAGTGTCACTACTCCCACTCGATGGTGGCGGGGGGCTTGCTTGAGATGTCGTAGACTACCCTCCCTATTTCCGGAACCTGGTTGGTGAGTCGGGCCGAGATCTCCAGAAGGTCTTGGGGAGGAAAGGCGTAGACATCGGCCGTCATTCCGTCGTGTGATACGACTGCGCGCAACGCAAGCACTGAACCGTACTCGCGTGCGTCCCCAGCGACGCCTACCGCGCGGATGGGCAGCAGCACAGCAAAGGCCTGCCAGATCTCGTCGTACAAGCCGCGCTCGCGTAACTCTTCTATGTAGATTGCGTCGGCGCGCCGCAGGAGATCACAGCGTTCCGGCGTGATTTCGCCAAGAATGCGTACTGCCAGGCCCGGCCCTGGAAAGGGGTGCCGGCCGACTGTGCTCTCAGGCAGGCCAAGGGTGCGGCCAAGCTCGCGAACCTCGTCCTTGTACAGGGCGGCAAGCGGTTCCACAATGCGCCCTTCGGAGCGTTTTTTCTCTACCAGGGGTGAGCGCACGTTGTGGTGCGACTTAATGACCTTTGCGTTCTTACCTACGCCTTTGCCGCTCTCAATGAGGTCGGTGTAGAGTGTGCCTTGAGCCAGAAAATAGTTACCGGGAACATGGGTGCGCACCTCGTCCTGCTGCACCGAAATAAACATGTCGCCAATGATACGCCGCTTCTCTTCCGGGTCGGCAACGCCAGCTAAGGCCGAGAGGAAGCGCTCAGAGGCATCAATGACAAACAGGTGTTTGGCTCCAAGTTCGCCCAAAACGGCTGAAACCTGCTCGGTCTCCCCGGCCCGCATCATGCCGGTATCGACATACATCAAATACACTTGTTCCGGTGGTAGGGCCTCAAGCAGGAGTGCAGCCGCAACCGAACTATCTACCCCGCCCGATATCAACAGCAGAACCGGCTCCTGGCCCACCTGGGCCCGAATATCACGTGCGGCCTGCTCACGATACTCATCCATGCTCCAGGTAGCGCGGGCACCACACATGCCAAACACAAAGTTCTGCAGAATGCGGGTGCCGTGCTCGCAGTGTGTGACCTCAGGGTGAAATTGAATGCCTGTCATACCACGCTCGGGATAGTCCACGCAGGCAATAAGGCCGTGCTCGGAACGCGTTATGACCTTGCCACCTGCGGCTGGCTTGAGGATGCTGTCGCCATGACTCATCCAGCTTACGAAACTATCTGGGACTTCCTCAAACAGTGGATGTGCTTCGCTGAATTGCATGCGTGCACGGCCGAACTCACGCGATCCAGCTGCTGCTACCTCACCGCCGTTGTCATGGGTCATGCGTTGCAGCCCGTAGCAGATTCCAAGTATGGGGACTCTGACTTCATAGAGCACCGGATCTGGCTGTGCCGACCCGGTATCGAGCACCGACATTGGTGAGCCTGAAAGAATAATGCCGCGCACGTGCTCATGCAGGTGTTCGGCGAGTGGCTCATCGCCCGGAATGATTTCGGTATAGACGCCAAGCTCGCGGATTCGGCGGGCAATGAGCTGGGTTGTCTGACTGCCAAAATCCAGAATGAGAATGCTGTCGTTTAGACCGTCCACGGATTCCGCCTTACAATGGTTCGCTCACGTTCGTAGCCAATAGAGATCATGCTGATAGGGGTTTCTATGAACTCTTCAATGAACTCGATGTAGGAGCGAGCCTCTTGGGGGAGTTCCTCGTAGCTTTTACACTCGCCAATTGGGCAGTTCCAGCCGCTAAAGCTTTTGGTGACCGGACGTGCTTCTTCAAGAATGTTGATGTCCGAGGGAAAGTCCTCAATAACCCCTGCATCGGTTTCGTAGGCAATGCAGAGTTTCGGCGCCTCAACGGTGTCGTAAACATCTAAGTGAGTCAGCGCCAGTGAGTCTACCGAGTTGACGGCACAGGCGTAGCGTAAGGCCACCAAGTCAAGGTATCCGCAGCGACGAGGCCGGCCGGTAGTGACGCCGTACTCCCGTCCTGTTTCACGCACCAGTTCTTCAAGTTCGTCGGTATCCTTGCCTCGAAACTCACTGGGGAAAGGGCCGTTGCCCACGCGTGTTGAGTAGGCCTTGAATACGCCAAGCACATGGTCAATGCTGCGAGGGCCAATAGCAGCACCGACGCAGGCGCCTGCCGCTGCAGAGCTTCCCGAGGACACATAGGGATAGGTGCCAATGTCTATATCGAGCAGTGCGCCTTGGGCTCCCTCAAGCAGGTGGTGCTCGCCTGAAGCAGCTGTGCGCATGAATGCCGCAAGGTCGACTAGAAGCGGAGTGTATCGGGCCGCAAACCGCGCTATAAATGTGCGGTCCTCGGGCGGCAACAACTCCACCTGCGCCGGATCTAAAGAGTCAATCATGCGCATGCCGTCTCGAGATGCCTTTTTCGCATAGGCAACCCCAATACCACGGCCGGTAGTTCCTATAGGTTTGCTGCGTGTGCGGTCCTGTTCTATGTCGATTTCTTTGTAATGCGGCAAGACAAGATGAGCCCGATCCGAGATGAATACCCGTCCTTCCCAGTCAATGCCCTGCTCGGTAAGGCGGTCAAGCTCACTAAATAAGGATTCAGGGTCAATGACCATTCCACTCCCAAGAATTACCCGCGTGTCGGGAGCTATGATGCCGGAAGGCACCAGGTGCAGCTTGTAGGTCACGTCGTCATGAACAATTGTGTGGCCTGCGTTGGCTCCGCCGGAAAATCGTACGATTACATCTGCCTCTTCCGCGAGGAAATCGACAATCTTGCCTTTTCCTTCGTCACCCCACTGGGCCCCAATTACAACTAGCTTCATGTAGAGAATTCCTTATCGTGAGTAGTTTGGTGGCTCCTGGGTAACCGCCACGTCATGAACGTGACCTTCCTTGAGCCCGGCGGCCGTTATTCTAACGAATTTCTTATAGGCCCGCAATTCATCTATGCTGCGGCAGCCACAGTAGCCCATACCTTTTTTGAGGCCGGTAACGAGTTGATGCAGGTACGGTTTGAGTTCGCCCTTGTACGGAACACGGCCCTCTACGCCCTCTGGTACAGGTTCTTCGTTGTCGTTCATTTGATAGCGGTCACCGGAGCCCTTTCTAATTGCCCCGATAGAGCCCATACCCCTGTATGCTTTGAAGATGCGTCCTTCATAAATGATTTCCCGTCCCGGAGCTTCTTTGAGGCCAGCGAACAGGTTACCAATCATGACCGTGGACGCTCCGGCGGCGATAGCCTTAGCTATATCACCAGAGTACTTGATACCACCGTCGGCGATAATGGGCACCCCGCTACTTGCCGCTTCCTCTGCCGCCCAGAAAACCGCAGAGAACTGCGCCACACCAATACCGGCCACAACCCGCGTGGTGCAGATGGAGCCCGGGCCAACTCCAACCTTAACTGCGTCTGCACCCGCGTCAATGAGGCGGCGTGTACCTTCACGGGTGGCCACATTCCCGCCGACAACCGGTACGCTGTAGTTAGCCTTAATTTTTTTTATAGCGTTGACGACGTTGGCGGAGTCTCCATGTGCGGTATCCAGCACCACAAAGTCCACCCGGGCGTCGCGCAACAGGGGCATTCGTACATCGATGTCGTTGGGCGAAACCGCAGCACCTACTAAGAGGCGTCCTGACTCGTCCAAGGCTGCTCGAGGAAATGCGGAGTGTTTCTCCATGTCCTTAACGGTAATCAACCCTGTGAGCCGGTTCTCTTTATCTACGACCGGGAGCTTTTCAATTTTGTACTCGTCAAACTTATGCTGCGCGCTTTCTATGTCCGGTGTACCTACCTCAACCACCGGGTTTGGGGTCATTACGTCCTCTACAAGCTTGCTGTAGTCGCGGCAGAAACGCATGTCGCGGGAGGTGATAATTCCGCAGAGTCGGTCGTTTTCCAGCACCGGAAGCCCAGATATATTGTAACGACTCATGAGATCCCAGACATCTGAAACGCGTTGTTTTCTGTCAACGGTCAGAGGGTTCTCAATAATCCAGTTTAGGTAGCGCTTTACAATTGAAACTTGGTGCGCCTGTTCCTCTGGAGTGAGATTGCGGTGGATAACGCCCACCCCACCTTCAAGACCCAGCGCAATTGCCAGCCGGTCTTCAGTGACGGTATCCATGGCTGCTGACATTATGGGTATGTTGAGCCGAACGTTCGGGAGAATTTCGGTAGTGACGTCGGCGTCAGAGGGCAACATATCGGCGTATGAAGGTAACAGTAGTACATCGTCGTAACTGAGCGTTTCCTCGAAATTGGTTGAGGTCATAGGTCAAGCTCCTTTTTGAGAGTTTCCATGCGGATGGTATGGCGTTGTGCAATCTGGCGAGCCCGAGCAGCAGCGCGGCCGGTGTAGTTCTCGGGCTGGCTAAAGAACTCCTCTGCTGCAGGCGCCCCAACTGCCGCGAGTCCGGAACTGAGTGCGGCAGAAAGCTCTGGGTCTTCAGCTAAGAGTTCCGACAGGCTGAGTCCCCGCTCCTCGCAGTCAAGCGTCAAGCGGCGCACCCGCTCGTGTCCGTCGGCAAAGCCAGCTTCGGCCAACAGAATATAGGCTGCCTCGGCCAGTACCATGGGCCCGGTCATTCGTAGGTTTCGGAGCATTGCCTCGCGGTCTACCTGCAGGCCAGAAACTATGCGGCGCATTCTGGATGCCGCCGCGGCAAGTCCGGCCAGGAACTCAGGAATAAAACGGGCCGATGCCGAGTTAGAGAGATCACGCTGATGTTCGGAAATCTGATCCATGTAGTAGGTAAGTATGCGTGGGCTAAAGGCCTTCCATAGGCTTTTCACATGTTCGCTGTTCCATGGATTGCGCTTCTGCGGCATGGTAGATGAACCCACCTGCCCAGAACCAAAGTGCTCACGAAGTTCACCAATTTCGCTGCGTTGCAGGTGACGCAGGTCGTCAGCTAAGTTCGCAATGATCCCAAAGGCAACGTTACACTCCTGCAACATGCGCAACAGATACTCCGGTTCCACCATTTGGGTAGAGTACTCAGCCGGTTCAATGCCTAAGCGTGATAGGTGACGGCGTTCAAAGGCCTCGGGGTCGGCGTAGAGCAGCGAGGTGGCGTTATAGGCTCCTACCGCACCTGCAAGTTTGCCTCGCAGATCGCCCGCACAGCTCACGAGAGCATCTACCGACTTTCCAAGGCGCGCAGTGTACTCCGCGACCGCGAATCCAAAGGTGATAGGTACTGCATGTTGCCCATGGGTACGGCCAATTTGCGGTGTGTCGGCCTCGCGCTCGCTCAGAGCGGCAAGATCAAGCACCAGATCGGCTAGAAGTGGCGCCAAAACCTTGTGCACCGCGTCGCGATACCTCAGTGCTGCCGCGGTGTCCAGAATATCGACCGAGGTTGCGCCTTTATGCAGAAAGGGCTTGCAGTTTTCAGGGAGCCGCCGCGCAATGACGTTGACCAAGGCCCGAACGTTGTGTTGGGTGGTTCGTTCCTCTTCATATACCTCGGCTGGATCTATCTCCTGCGGAAGACGGTTGAGGAGCTCCTCGGTTTCGGGAGTAAGTTCGTTGCGTGCATCTAGATGGGTGGCAAGTAAGGCACACTCAACCTGGGTGGCGTAACGTACCGATGCGTGCTCATTGAGATACAGGCCGAGAGAATCGAACAACTCACGATTACTTTCATAGTATCTATGGTCAAGTGGAGAGATATTATCGTAAATGCTGCGGGTTTCCATGCTCAATAGTGCCGGAAAACACTGCTCTTTGTCAAAGCAGTTGATGCTACTGTTCGGGAATGACTCTCATGGAAAGGGGGCTTTTCAAAGATAGGCCTCTGGCATCATACTGCATCTATGCTTGATCTCCGAAAAATTGTCACGCTGGCGGCGCTTGGCGTTTTTGTTTTTGTTGCGCTCATTCTCCTGGTCGTAGCGGGTTTTCGTAATGGACAGCCGTCGAGTGCAGCTCCCTCTGTAAGTGGCCCACGATTTATCATTCCTTCTGCGGGAGGCGATATTTCCTTGTCCGACCGCCCACGCACTGCGGTGAGCATTCAAGATCGTGAAGAAGCCCCACAACCAAAGGTGCCGCTTTCGCAGGACTACGTCGTGTCCCAGATCATTAACGCCAACTTGGATATGGATCAGATGGATGAGCAGATTATTGTCTATAAGCGAAGAGACGACTCCAGCGACCGGATTCGGCTACTTGTGGCTGCATTTGACGGAGTTCGTGGCAGTTACGTACCGGTTTGGGAAGGCGTCACCAGTGCGAATAATATTCGGACATTCGCGGTTTATAACAAGGACCTTACCGGTGATCACAGTCCCGAGATCGTTGCGTTTGGAACCGACAACCGAGGAAATCAAACTCTGGATGTGTTTCGCCGCACCAGCTCCCCGAGTGGATCACATTTGTACTTTGAGTCAATACTCTCTATCTCGGCCGATGCAAGTATTGAGATTGAGGAGATGGAACGATCCGACGCCTACAACAACGCGCAGGCATTAGGGGCAGCCTTTCCCGTTGCGTTGTATAGGCGTAACGAGGACGGTGATAACCCACTTGACTTGATAAAGACTACCTACTACTACCACCCCGGGCGGGGAGATTTCATTGCTGGCGCTGATGAGGAAATCCCAGGTACTGGCATAGAAGAAGCGCAGCTATCGGCCTTGTATGATGCAGATACTAACGCTATTCATCAGTTTCTCTCAGGCCCATGGTTTCGAGAGTCTGGGCCTACGGCTAACGGTGAGCTCGTTTTTTTTGATCCGGTCCGTGAGAGTATTGTGTTTTATCGTGGGGAGACTCAGGAGTCCTACCTATGGATGAATTCCTATAAGACCATCTACCGCACCGGACCCGGCCTATGGGTAAATGTTCGCAATGAGTCAATTCAGACCGTAAGGCGGCAGGCTTCCATTGCAATTTCCTCTATTGACAGCATTACGCTCAACCTGGAAGGTACCGACATGTGGGACGGTACCTACAGGCGGCTGACACCTGGCCTGCAGCAGAGCCTACTGAGTCGCGGCGGGAGTGTTGCTCGTAACATTGAAACCGTTCCGGATGGACTTTTCCGCGCCGACAGTGGTGAAGAAATATTCTTCTCGGCGCCACACTTCACCATGCGGCAGAATGGCTCCGAAAGCAGCGGTGCATTTGCTCTGTACGAGCTGGGTTCACCGGTCTTACAGCTGCAGATGATAAACAGAAATGGACTCGTAACCAACAGGGAGACCTTTCGTTTTGAGTACTACGAGACCCAAAGTGAAGACCGTACCATACGGCGCATAGAGCTCACACCTGCCCGACTCAAGGTCGATGGCTTGGTTTCACTTGAGAGTGGCACACGCCGCTTCGAGCAGATTGAAATACACTCGGATGAGGAGTAAAACCCTCTCCGGTTGATGATGTAGGAACACAAGCCTGGCCATTTGATGCTCCTTACTCAAAGAGAAGAAAACCCTCAAAGCCTACTTCCTTGAGCCGCACTAGTATCTCCTGCGGGTCAGCTCCAGCGACCGGGACATAGACCTGGTGAAACTCATTCTCGCCAACTGTTCGACTGCGTTGCCGGGCTGCAAAGTTTCGATCCTCAAGATCCCGCACCATGTACTCCGCGTTTTCAGCGTCACGAAAAGATCCGGTTTGTACACCGTAGACGCTTCGGGCCGAGGTGACACCACGGGTTTGCGTGTCAGTTTCACGGGAGGTGCTGGCGCCTGGTTCGGGAGGATCCGCTGGCTCAGCCCGGGATGGAGTGTCAGGGGTGGCCGCGACGCTGGGTTCACGCCGTGTGGCCAGTTCTGGGCTCCCACCGGAAAGCAGCCGCGAAGGACTGGGAAAGTACTCAACCAAGCCAGCACCCACAACACCCTCGGTACCGCCCTCTCTGTAGCGTGCAGCCAAGCGTCGTTCCGGGCTATCTGGGGCGGAGGCTACCAGCGTATCGTAGCTCTTCTCCACCACGTCGTGCTTGCCCTGCTCTGACGCGAGTTCTATCAGGCGTAGCAGGAGAGCTGGCGTTGCTGTGCGGCTTGACTCATTCACTTTTGCCTCAAGCAAGTCTTGTGCTTCATCGGCACGACCCAAAGCGGCCAAGGCAGAGGTTTGGGTCAACACGCTCCGTTCCCAGCTTAGGAACTCCGGATCTCTGGTGTTCAATCCGTTGCTCTCGCTGAGCTCAGAGGACGGGCTACCTATGAGTTCCAAGGATTGTTGTGCGCTTGAGAGTGCTGCTTCAACCTCCCCTAGTTCCAGTTGTAAGGCCGCAAGCGAACTCAGGGCTCGCGCACGGACTGGTGTGTCCGGCGCAGCGGCCGCTGAGAAGTACTCAAGAGCACCGCTCAGATCGGAGCGAATCTGCGAAAAACGTCCAAGGAGCAGATCAATTTCAGCGAGCTCATGCGCGCGGCGTATTCGATGTCGATGTTTCAGAAGTATTTCGGATGCCAGCCCTGGGCTGTCGGCAAGGAGTGCGGTTTCGGTGAGCCGCTCAAAGAACTGTGGGTGTTCTGGTTGACGCTCCAGGCGTTGGAGTGAGTCGGCAAAACTCAACTCGTTGGAGCTTGATTGCGCGGTCAGTGTGAAGGCCACCCCGGTAGCCAATAGGGCACATAAGACAAGGCGTGCAAAGCGACGGTGGCTCCTAATGCGGGAGTGTTGGCAAACTGCTATCGGTTGGTGCATGCGGGGCTCTTCCTTTCCTCTTACTCTCTTTCTTTTGTTTCGGAGGACGGGCTCTCTTGCTCAAGTATTTGCGAAAACTAAAAGGTAATGTGACCGCCGCACCCGCAAAAAAAGCAATAGCAAGACTGAGAAAGACCGGTACATCGTGGAAGGTATGAAAACCAAAGGAAATATCAGAAGCGTTCCCCAGATTGAAACCGGCAAAAAAGACTACTACTCCCATAAGAAGAAGAAAAAAGATTAGTTTCCACGGCATGCTGTTACTCCTCATTTACGACGGCTGGCACCACGGAAGAAGCGAAAGATCTCCACACCACCATACACTGCCAGGCTAAAACCACCAAGGCCCATGAGAAAAGAGGCAATCCCGCCTACAACCGGAAGAGATGCCAGTATAGTGAGCGCACCGGCTGCTGTGCTGACAAGACCACCGAGTCTATCGTCGGTTGTGTCGGCTTTTGCACTGACGGTACTGCCGAACACAACGAGTGCACTACCAAGTACTATGCCAAAAATACCGCCCACTCCACGTAGGAGGAGTAATGCTCCGCCAACGACAAGGGAGGCCACCCCTTTGGTGCCCGTTTTCACCAATTCCTGGTTAGATGGTGTGATAGGTTCTAAGTAGTTCATGAGCGTACTCCGAGTATGATTGACTGTACGTAGTTGCGGACTTCGTTCCAGTCGTCATTTATTGGCAGCAGGATCCACGCACCTCTGTCAAAGTCCTCATCGACCTCAGCGTCCGGGGCCTTACCCTGAAAATATAGATTGGAGTATGTGTGGTAAAGCACATTCGAGGTGTCCAGTCCCTCACGGCGTTCAACGGTATAGTCCCGATACCGGAGGAGGTGGTTCACTGCCGCAATAGGACTCAGGCTGCTATCAAGGTGCCTGAATACTGAGCGAGCTGCCTGTTGTAACTGGTTGGGTGACATTTCGCGAAGTGCGTGCAGCACGGCTTCCACAATTTGCTGTTGACGATGCGATCTTTCAAAGTCGGAGCTGGTACCGCGTGAGCGTGCAACGCGCAGCGCCTCAATTCCGCTAAGCTCCTGCGTGCCCGCATCATAGGCAAGGGTTGTCCAACGTCCTTCGTCTCGCACAACGAAGTTGGGGTCGCGCAACGGTTCCTCGAGCTCTATGGTCACACCGCCTACTACATCGACCACATCGATAAATGCGTACATATCAACCATGATGTAGTCGTCAATATGCAGCCCAGTAATCTCCTTGAGTTCACGCATGAGCCTATCAACACCAAAGACCTGGTAAACTGCGTTCACTCGGCGGCCACGGTAAAAAAGATCACGAGGAATGCTGAGTATGCTGATGCTTTGTTTGCCTGGATTTGCGTGCGCAATCATGACCACGTCCGCAATGCGCTCATGAACACCAATGAGCAGAAATGTTCGTGAGCCTTCGGAAACGGTAATGTCAGTCACCGGACTCATTCGGGAGTTCGTACTCAAGACATGGTTTTGCAGTTCAGGCAAGGGTCCAATTGGGACATCCTCGGAGTCAAAAAGGCGGAGTGTTGCATCATCTCTATGCAGCCCCAGTGCGCCAATACTGCGGTTACGGGATAGGTCAATAACATCAAAGAGGTAGTGGCGTTGACTCGTTCGCGGAGTAGTTTCTATGCGCACACCGCTCTCTTGCAGTTGTTCCGCTAAACTTGGTTCCGACAAGAGTTCAACCAGTTTGTCACGTTGTCGCGAAACCTCGCGTTCAACCTGAGGTCGGTTATCCAGTTCTTGAATGAACTGTGGAAGCTTCTGAGCAAGCTCGGCAACGCCTATCGTACCGGAGCCAAAGCCACGCACGGTACCTTCTGCATAGGAAAACCTGAGCGTGTGCAGGGTCTCGCCGTAGTTGTTGCGCAGTTCAAGTTCACTTCTTTGTTCACCTTGGGCTAGGTGAGCGGTTATTCGGCGTTCCTGCAAGGCGGTGCGTACCTGCGGTTGTTGTGGAAGCTCAGAAAACTCCTGTCGGCGACGGCTGAGCGCCTGCAGGTGTGTCTCAATTTCGGCACTGCTGCGCTCAAGGTAGGATTGGAACGAGGTGTTTGCGGTCGCAAAGGTCCTACTGGTTCCGGTCATGGGCAAGACCGACACCTCATCTGCAGATGCTTGTAGCCGGAAGAAACGGGTGCCGTTCCGTGTTAGCTCACCTTCAGTGACGCTGCGCTCGGAATACCGAAGATCTAGACCGCTCAGAGCCTCGGCGAAACCTGGACTGGAAACAAAGCCTGCCAAGAACTCACGAGCGTCTTCATGGTTTCTGTGCTGGATGAGACGTTGTACTGCTTCCGTGAGAGGGTGTGTTGAGCCAGAATCCGAGTCTGCTCGCTGCATGAGATCGTTCAGCGCGGACGGTCGTACTGGCGGTAACCCGAGCAGCTCTCTCATCTCATTTGTTTGCTCGTTGTCAAGGTGCAGTGTCCGAACGACCGCCTCAAGCATTTCCGCATTGCTGCGAATCTCCTCGGTCAAGGAGTCCTCACGTGACCGTCGTGCCTGATCAAGCCCGTCTATACGCGCAAGGATAAACGCCGCTCCCGCGACCAAGGCTGCGAGTTGGAGCACAAGCACGGCGAGCAAGAGAAGGTTGGTACGCGAAAATTGTTTAGTCATTGAGAACTGCTCCACTAGTGGCGGAAACTACGTTGTCCGGTAAATACCATGGTTGCGTTGTACTCATTACATGCCTCTATACTCTCATAGTCACGCAGCGAGCCGCCCGGCTGTACCACGCCTACCACGCCTTCTCGTAAACCCACCTCAATGCCGTCACGGAATGGAAAAAAGGCGTCAGAGACCATGACCGCCCCACGCAAACCGCCGTTCGTTTCTTTATTGAGTCTGTCCAGTTCCTTGCGTTCTTCCGGATCCGTAAGTTCGCTTAACGGTCTGCCGAACAGCGTGCGTGCAAGTCGTTCCGCGTTACGCTTATAGGCCTTATCACGCGCAATCTCGGCTACACCGACCCGGTCTTGTTCGCCTGTGCCTATACCTACCGTTACTCCGTCTTTCACGTACAGTACCGAGTTGCTGGTCACACCCGACTCAACGAGCCATCCAAAGAGTAAATCCTTGTATTCTTGATCGCTGGGACTTCGCTTTACCTCGTAGGTTGTGCCTTGAAACTCACAACGCGCTGGCAAGAAATGCTCAGGGGCAGTCACCGATGATACATAACTCCACTGCAGTATCAGGCCGCCGTCCATGAGACTTTTTGCGTCAAGCACACGCCGTGGCATCCATTCGGCGAGTCGTTCCATGTTTGCTATTCGGAGTACTCGTAGATTCTTGCGTTTTGCAAGAATATCTAACACTCCCGGGGCATAGTCTGGGGCCACCACGACTTCCGAGTAGGACTCCATGATAGCCTCTGCACTTGCGCGGTCCAACTCTCTGTTCACCGCAACGGTACCACCAAATGCGGCTACTGCGTCGGCGAGGTAGGCCTTGCGATATGCGCTTTCCAGGGTGTCCGAAACCGCAACCCCACACGGATTATTGTGTTTTACAATAACTACCGCCGGTTCAGTCTGCAGGTAACGGAGAATACCAAGCGCGCTGTCAGCATCGGTGATATTGATCTTCCCCGGGTGTTTTCCGGACTGCAGCAGTTCAACATCCGAGACCAGGTGTTTCCCGTCGCTTAAGCACTCAACCTCACCCAAACAGAGGTTGCCGTTTATGAGTTTGTAGAGCGCGGCAGGTTGATCTGGATTCTCCCCGTATCGTAAGCCCTTACGTTCACCATCAATGTTCCATTCAACCTTCTCATAGACTAAGGTCTGTCGTTCTGTTCCGTCAATGAAGGAGAGTTCCATTTGCCCCGGGAAGGTATCCGGTAGTATTCGACTATATGCTGAACGTAAGTCAGACATTACTGCTCCTCAGGATTGCTTAGTTGATAGGTGCGAGCTATGTCACCTGGACTTTGTTTGGCCAGATATGACGCTATTGCTGCATCGTAGGCGGCGGTGTGCGAAAAGACCTTACGGGCAAGCATGAAACGGTCCTGTAGGCTTGTAGTCCCATGCCCTTCCCTGAGCACGGCCAGAAAACCCTGGTAGTCGGCTGGTTCACACAGCGCCGCGACCCGCAGGTAGTTCTTAGCAGCTGCACGCAGCATACACGGCCCACCAATATCTATCTGTCCGCGGGCATGTTCAGTGGTGATATCTGCAGCTGCGACGGTTTTCTCGAACGGATACAGGTTGACCACCACCAGATCCAAGCGTTCGGCGCCAGTGGTGCTGAGGTCACGCGCATGCGCTTGGTTAAAGCTCTCCGCAAGGAGGCCCAGGTAGATTTTGTGGTCAAGCGTTTTCACCAGTCCACCCTGCATTTCCGGATGTCCGGTGTAGTCACTGACCTGTTTTAGGCTGCCTTCATACCCGGATCCAATGATCTCTGCAATTCGGGAGAAGGTGCCGCCGGTGGAGTACATGACGATGTCAGGGTTCACGGCTAACAAGCCCTCTATGAGAAGATCCAGCCCGGTCTTGTCGGCGGTACTAATGAGCGCTCGCTGGAGCAGTACCTTGTCTTCTGCTTGGGAAACAACGTTAATCATGGCTGATCCTTGCCTGGCTTTTTGGTGGGCGTGGCCGCTACTTGGTCTCGTCTGCGTTCCAGATATGCAAAGGCGTCGTGGCTGTGAATGCTCTCGTTATTCTCTGCCTCTACACTAAACCAAGGGAACTCATAGCGCTTCTCAATGCCAAGGCATACGTCGCGCACAAGATCCTCCACAAATGCAGGGTTGTCGTAGGCACGTTCGGTAACGTAACGCTCATCCTCACGCTTGAGCAAGGTATAGATGCCGCAGGATGCCGCATTCTCAACAATTTCTATCACATCTTCAATCCAGAAAAAGGGCCCAAGCTCAAGTTTGACCCCGACGCGGCCGCGCTGGTTATGGGCGCCACGTGCGGATATTTCTTTAGAACAGGGGCACAAGGTGGTCACCGGTACATCGACCCCTACGACAAAGTGGCGGTCGGTGGCTGAAACCTCGCCGGTGAAGCTGCAGTCGTAATACAATAGGCTGGGAAGCCCACTAACCGGAGCCTTTTTTTCCATGTAATAGGGGAACCGGAGTTCACAGTAGGCGCGCTCAGCCTCAAGACTCACGCGGACTTCCTCAAGCATGTCCAGGAAATGGGGCATTTCAACCTGTTTGTAGTGGGCGTGAAACACCTCAACAAAACGGCTCATATGCGTTCCCTTGTAATGATGCGGTAGGTCTACCAGCAGGTCTACGGTTGCAACGCTACTTTGTCGTCCTGCGTGTTTATCCAGCACCGACACCGGGTAGCGTAAACGCCGAATGCCCACCTTTTGTATAGGAATGTTGCGGGAGTCTCCGCGACTTTGTACATCTACCATCGGCCGAGTTTAGCATGAGTTGTGTATGATGTTTAACGGGTACGAGCAGGTTTTTTCCGCGGGTTTTGGGCCGCGTCTGACATCCGTCTGGCTCGGGCCGCGTCTGGCTCGGGCGGGGACACCCGGCGGGGCCCCTGGGCTGGCTCACCCCCTCTCAGCCGACTCCACCGTGTTAAACAGCAACATGGTAATGGTCATAGGGCCGACACCGCCTGGTACCGGGGTAATTGCGCCAGCAACCTGCAAGGCTTCCTCATACACGACGTCTCCCTGCAGACGGTAGCCTTTGTTTGTGTCGGGTGCGTCAACTCTATTGACTCCGACATCAATGACCACTGCACCGGGCTTTATCATGTCGCCGGTGACCATTCCCGGACTGCCAGCAGCTGCAATGAGTATATCCGCACGGCGGGTGTGCTCGGCCAGATTCTGAGTGCGGGTGTGGCAAACGGTGACGGTCGCGTTGCCATTGGGGCGTTTTTGCGACAGCAAGGCTGCAAGAGGCTTGCCGACAATATTACTGCGCCCAAGGACTACGACTTCGGCGCCTTCGGTCTTGAAACCACTCTTTTCCAGCATAACCAGTACGCCATGTGGCGTGCAGGGAATGAATCCGGGGAGTCCCAACAGCATATTACCCATACTGACCGGATGAAAGCCGTCAACGTCCTTGGCCGGATCTATTGCCGCAATCACCCTTCCCGAGTCTATATGTTTTGGGAGCGGCAGCTGCACAAGAATTCCATGGATGTGGGGATCTGCATTGAGCTGGGCAATAAGATCCAACAGGTCCTGCTCAGAGGTGTCTGATGGGAGTCTGTTGTCGCTTGAAAAGATACCCAGTCGTTCACATGCTCGCTCTTTGGCTGTGACATAGGAAATACTGGCGGGATCCTCCCCTACCAACACCACAGCGAGCCCCGGGGTAATGCCCCGTGCGCTTAACTTCTGAATGCGTGCACCAAGTTCGCCTTGAACCTCAGCGGCGATCTGCTTCCCGTCTATAATTTTTGCTGCCATAGTAATCTATGTATCACGGAACCGGCGCTGGCGCAAGTTCAGCTTTTTCCAGTTCAGCCGGGGCCAGCCGTAATGTGCATGCTACACCTCGACGGCGCTCCATGAAGGTAGTATAGACTGATTTGGGCTGGCTTGATTTTCCGCCCTGCTCCGTGATAACTTTCAAGCTTAGTACGTTATACTAATCCGCCACGACGGTCCGCCGTAGGCACATACAAGGACGACATCCGCGTGAGAGTCTCAAAACACACTATTCTTTTTTTACTTCTAACAGCTGTGCTGCTTTTTGCGGTACCAAGTGGAGTTTTTGCGCAGGCAGATGAAGAGTTTACTCCACTGTACGGACGTGGGGATCAAATGCTCTCATTGAGCCTGGGGCCCTTCATTCCACTGTTCTTTGCAGGTGGTCCGGACGGGATCCAAGACACGAATCTCTCCTTGGGCGGTACTGGAAATCTCCAGTGGCATGCCTTTCTTAACTCCAACCTTACCCTTGGTGGGGAGCTTGGTGGAACTTTCACCTTTAGTCCCAATCGTACGCTTTTCATGGTTCCGCTTACAGCGCGGGCAACATATTTCTTTCGCAACTATCCTTGGGAGTTTCCGGTCTATCTTGGTGCGGGAGTGAATTTCTCACGTATTCCCGATGAGGCCTTTAAGGTTGACCCTATTCTCAAACCCGGCTTTTCGGTATTGTGGAATTTAGATTCGGAATGGGCCTTTGGTACCAACTTTGTGTACTGGTGGGTGCCGCAGATCTATCTTGATTCAGAACTTGAGGATGAGACCCGCTTTGGCAACTTCCTTGAAATCACCCTTACCGCAGTCTACCGGTTCTAAGGCGATATATGACTACACACAACGTTAAACAGGTGTCTATGCAGCACAATTCTTCAACAAACAAGCTCGGACTCACGCGGTTGAAACTCTTACGTGGGGCGCTATCTGCCCTACTCCTTGGTGGACTGTTGCTTTTTACCGCCTGCGAGGATCAACCGTTTGGGATTTTTGCCTCCATTGAACGCGAACAGGACGTTCCGGACTCGGAACTGGGCGAGGACGCCACTATTGTTGGCATGGCGCGTTTGGGTAACGAGTACTGGTTGTCCTACATGCGCGTGCAGCGCCGCCCGGTAGCTGGCGGCCCACGGGACTGGGGTAATGCGCCCCACCCTGCTGGGTTCACCTCATCTGGTGACCATGCGATAAGCCTTGTGGGTGAGCCTGGTGGCGGCGTGATTTATGCCGCGTTTCGCAACAACAAGGCGACGAGCTGGAACGTATATAAAAGAGAGTCGGTTGAAGGACCCTGGATCTCGCTTGGAACACAGGGACATCAGATTATTCGGTTGTTTCTTGTAAATAATGAGCTTTTCGGAGCGGCGGTTGCTGGCCGTAACAGTAGCGGCGAGGCGAACAGCTACAAGCTTGTTCAAATTGGTAAAACAGCCGGTGCGGGTGTAATCGCTACGCAGGACACTGGTGGCTATCCGGTTCGCGGCGGCGCATTTTTTGAGGGAAACTACACCTTCTTCACGCGAACAACGGTGTTCCGCGGAAACACAATTGGAAGCCTGCCCTCTGTCGACTCCATCATCACCCAACCGCGTGCGGCGGTGGTGTTCAACGACGGTGGCGGTGACCGACTCTACATCTCCGGTCAGGGCGGTGTTGCTGTAAGCGACAATGGAACAACCTTTACTACTATATCCGGTGGCAATACCCTCAACGGCTTCGGTGTGTATACATCCGGTACTGTGAATTACCTCATTGTCGGTTCACAGGATCACACTCGTACAACCAGACCTGGTGACGGCTACTATCTGGTGGCTCAAGATGCAGGTGACGGTGTGTCGGTCGCCGGGACGCGTGCCACTCTCGCGCGGATAACTGGTGCAAGCGGAAATGCACTTGGTGCTCAGAGTTACGAGGG
>REEM01000019.1 GCA_007695055.1 Spirochaetaceae bacterium
GTGCTCCTCCAGTTGGCAATGCCGATTGCGCCGCAAAGCAAAGATCAGGTTACGCACCATGCCGGTGTAACAAACGATTGCGCAAACGTTTGTTCAACCATAGCACGGGTGTGCCTTTCTCGTCAAGTGGACGCTTTGGACCCATTTGACGGCCAAAACAACCTTGACAGACCAGTCACGTCATGGTATCGTTCGAAACAAACGGTTGCGCAAACGTTTCAATTCCGATGTGGGAATTGACAAGTGTTTGGCCGAAGGGGGAAACATGGCAAATCGTGCGAGTCGGGTTGTCGCGGTAATGGTTCTGTTGGTGCTGATCCTAAGTGGTACGGCTTTTGCCCGTGGAGAACAGGAAGCCCGCGTCCCGCGAGTAGAACTCCAGTACATCGCGTGGGATCTGGGTACTCCGGCATGGAGTTGGTTCGAAGATCGTTTTGCGGAGTTCGAAGAGATGAATCCGCATGTTTCTATCAGGACAAGCGGTATCCCTGCTTCCGACTATCGGACGGTCATCATGCAACAGGTCCTCAGCGGTGATGCGCCCGACTTGGTTCCGATATTCTCGGACCAGCTTCTGGTGCTTCAGCCTCTTGGTTATCTGGAGCCTCTTGATCGGTTCCTGGAGAACTCAGAGTTGAACGACCGTTTGCTGCCGGTTGTACGGCATGTGGCCGAGATCGATGGAAGCGTCTACGCCGTTCTAAGGGCTCTTCCGCCCTGGATGTTGCACGCCAATATGCGAATCCTTAACGAGGCAGGAATCCAGGAGCCCCCGTCGACACTTGAAGAGTTCTATGCAGCAGCCAAAGCCGTGAAGGAAAACACGGATGCATGGGGTTATGTTGGTTGGTTGGACAGTGCCAATGTTCATGACTATACCAGAACGGTTCTTGCCTGGTTTGTCGGTTTCGGAGGACATTTCACTTCGGAACCCGGGAAGCTCGCGGTCAACCAGCAGGCAAATGTCGATGCTCTGACATGGTTACGGCGCTTCAAGAACGAAGGACTCATGCCTATGGGAATTGCCGAAGGGGAATCCTATGATCTGTTTGTTGAGGAAAAGGCCGCAATGATGGTTGTCGGTACCTGGCTGGCGGGGATGGTGATGGACCGAAATCCGTCCTCTTACAGAGAACTCAAGGTGGTGAGTGTACCTATGCCGGCTAGAGGATCCCTCACCGGGGGTGGCTGGCTCGGCATTCCCGCCGCGTCCAGGAACAAAGATCTGGCCTGGCAACTGATTGAGCACATGTACAGCAGCGAGAATCAAGTTAAGTGGGTCCAACAGTCCGGCCGGCTCGGAAGCACAACGGATCTTCCTTCCGACGAATGGATCGCGGCAAACGCGCCGTTCCTGCACGAGATGAAGATGATTGGCGAGCAGTACGTGGATGCGCTCGGATACGATCCAATTGGTTTTGAAGCTCATAGTGCGGAGTTCAAACGGGAGATTATGCCCTACCTTGTCGAAGCAATGGAAACCACCAGACCGGTAAGGGCTATTCTGGACGAAGCTCAGGCTCACCTCGTTCGGTGGGCCGAAAGCAAGGGTATTCCGCAGTAGAGCAGGTTAGCATAGCTGTGAGTTGTGGAGAGAGTCCTCTTTGTGAACAGCCAGGTGCGGTGTGTCGAGGCACCGCACTCCTTCATGTAGATCCTTGACGGGACACGGCCAGCCGTGCATCGTGATCACTCTATGGAAAGGCTATGGTGACACGAAAGCGATCATCGCTGAAACAAGACGAAATGGTTGCACGGCTGGTATCTCTTCCGGCGGTACTGACGGTGGTACTGCTGGTTGCCATTCCGTTTGCGATTATCGTGATTCAAAGCTTTCGCGAGGTTGGATTTGGAACTCTGCTGGGGACCGGATTCGTTGGGCTGACGAACTATGTACAGACTATCGCCAATCCGTTCTTTCGGCGGTCAATTGCCATAACCCTGGTGTTCTCTGTCTGCACAGTGGCATTTACCTACGTTATCGGCTTCTACTCAGCGGTCTTTCTGAACGATCAGCAACGCTTCAAGAAGCTGATATTTGCACTTTGCCTGTTGCCGTGGGCAATGCCGCTGGTACCAACCGGTTTGATCTGGCGGTGGATGCTTCACAGGAATTACGGTGTTCTGAATTGGCTTGTGTTTCAAGTCGGTCTGAGCAGCGGTATGCTGGACTGGTTTGGTGACCGGACACTGGCAATGATCTCGATCATTGCGTCGACTGTATGGCGGCAATACCCGATCGGGCTCTTGATGATCTATGCTGCGATTCAAACCATACCGCAGGACTACTTTGACGTCGGCAGAGTGGCAGGCGTCAACAAGAGGCAGGAGATCCGCCATATCATCTTCCCCGGGGTGCTGAGCGTAAGCTCCATGCTGGTTATCGTACAACTGCTCGATTCCTTTCGGGCCGTGACAACGATCTTTGTGCTTACCGGAGGAGGCCCTTTGAGGGCTACGGAGACTCTTGCTCTCTATACGTTTATCGAGGCGTTCGAGTTCTACAACTTTGACAGGGCGGCGGCGGCAGGAGTTCTGACGCTCTTCATTATCATGTCGATTGTGGTTGGGGCCAGGCGTTTGCTGCGGAGAACGATATGAAAGGGCAGCAGGCGTACCGCGTCGTTCGTTTCACATGGATAATTGTGCTCCTGGTGGCGGCCTTGTTCCCGTTTTACTGGACCGTCAATACCGCATTTGCCGGGGGCAGCGCCTACAACATGCCTCCGAACCTGGTTCCTACGTCACTCTCCCTCAGGGGTTTTCACTCCGCACTATCCAGAGACAATTTCTTCCGTTGGATCTACAATACCCTTATTGTGGCGGCCTTCACGGTTATGGCAGGAGTTCTGATTGCCACGGCAGCCGGGTACAATCTGTCGCGCTTCAAATCGCGATTCAACAGCATTGTGGAGAATGTCATTCTGGGATCCCGGATGATGCCGGGTGCGGTGCTGATTCTCCCGACATTCATGATGTTTCGGTACGTGAGGCTGGTTAACTCCCTGACGTCGCTGGTTCTGGCCAATATCCTGTTTGCGTTGCCGTTGTGCGTCTGGATGCTGAAAGGTTTCATCGACGCGATCCCACCCTCGCTCGAGGAGGTCGCGATGACGGATGGCTGTACACGACTCGGAGCGTTCTATCGCGTCATACTGCCGCTCTGCGTTCCCGGCGTCACGGCTGTCGCCATATTCACCACAAATCTGGTCTGGGGAGAGTTCTTTTTCGCACGCATCCTGGTGGTTATGGACTCGTCCAAGTGGGTTTTCTCTTTGGGGCTTGCCACGTTCAGAGGGCAGTTCGAATTGGACTATTTCGGTTTGATGGCGGCCGTTTTCATCTATCTGGTCTTTCCCGTTGCCATGTTTCGATTCTCTCAGCGCGCGTTCGTTTCCGGAATGACTGCGGGTGCGGTAAAAGGGTAAGCGGCCAACAGGTAATCAGAGGACCGTAG
>REEM01000164.1 GCA_007695055.1 Spirochaetaceae bacterium
CCCTCATTGCTGGCTCCTCACCCGCTGACACCTTTTACCGCGCCATAGGCCCTGCCATTGAGGGCACCGAGGTGCGCATTGCTGAGAAAGACTCTGAGAGTGGAGAGGGAGAGATTCAGGTGCGCGGCCCCAACGTCATGCGTGGTTACTTCAAGGATGACAAACGAACCGCCGAGACCTTTACCGAGGACGGTTGGTTGCGCACCGGAGACCTGGGCTTCTTTGATAAGCAGCAGCGACTGTACATCCGGGGCCGGATCAAGAACATGCTTTTGGGGCCGAGTGGTGAAAATATCTACCCCGAGGAAATAGAGGCTGTCATTAACTCCAAACCATTGGTAGCGGAGTCCTTGGTGTATCAGGCGGGGGGTAAACTCGTTGCTAAGGTGCACCTCAACTACGAAGCGATGTTGGCCTATGCGGCTGACCAGGCTGAGGATCTGCGCGACAATGTGGAAGAGTTGCTTGAACTGGCACGTGAACTCATGGAAAACACCGCTTCCGACCTTGAGGAGCGAAGATCCGAGGAAATGACCCGGCTTCATGAGATTGCTTCTGGTTTTCTTGAGGATCTTAAGCAGCGGGTAAATCAGGAACTCAACACATTTTCGCGCATTGCCGAGTTTGTTGAGCAGCCGGTACCGTTTGAGAAGACTCCTACCATGAAGATTAAGCGCTATCTCTACGTGTAGCTGTTTGTAAATAAATGAGTGATCTCAGTAAGCTTCTCAGCAAACGTATTGATAAGGCCTTGTTTGACTACAACATGATACGCGAGGGTGACCGAGTCCTGCTTGGCCTCTCCGGCGGCAAGGACTCGCTGAGTCTTGCATACCATCTGTCACGAAAACAGAAACACTTCCCGGTTAAATTTGAACTTACTGCGGCCCATGTCCGTACCGAGTTCTCAAATCCCAAGACCTTGGCTCAGATCTCTGAGTTGTGCGACAGCTGGGGACTTCCCTTGGTTGAGATACCAATGGAGTTGGAGAAGCGCATTCAACCAGGTCGACGCATGAACTGTTTCTGGTGCTCAAAACAGCGGCGAGTTGAGCTCATGCGCTATGCTGGTGCTCATAATTTCCAACGCATTGCCCTTGGACATCACATGGACGACATTCTTGAGACCTTCTTTATGAATATGTCCCACAAGGGTGAGCTCTCCACTATGTTGCCGGTACTGACTCTAGACAACTATGAGCAGACCATTATCCGTCCGCTTGCCTGGCTAAGTGAGGAGCACATACTAGCCTTTGCAGATGAAATGGGCTTCACCGCATTCACCTGTCGCTGCGGGTTTGATACCACTTCAAAGCGGCGGAACATGCGCTCGGCTCTTGAGTACTTGGTCGCACAGGAAGGCTCCGGCGCCCGGGAGCGGCTTTTCGAGGCGCTCCACAACCCAAAACTGCGCTATCTAATTCGCCGAAGTGAAGGCTCGGCAGACGACGTGGGGCGAGGATTTGAGGATCACCACGCATCAGGTCTTACTGAGGCGCCGGTGTATGGTGGACGGAAGCCTGCGGGACTTAATCCGAGTGGCGTGAATCCGGGCGAGAGTCCTTCCGCCGCCGATAGTCACGCAGATTCAGGCTCACCGACAGAATGAGCGACAGACCAAAGGCAACCCCAACCAGTATGTCAATGGACGCGGCTGGCAGCGACAGTCCCAGGATCCGCTCAAATAGGTACTGAATATAGCTGCGAGGAAGCCCCCGCTCGCCCATGGCGTGGAGCACCTGCCAGTGCCACTCAGTGAGTGGGCAGAAGCCGAGCCCGTAGCGTAAACCAAGTCCAAACCAGGACGCTGCAGTGAGTAAGAGGGCAATGAGATTGGCTTTTCTCAGCCTTGGGAAGAGAAAGCCAGTAATGCTGAACAGCACAAACGCGGTGTGAAACACCACAAAGAACAGATCTGCCACCCGCAACATCCACATATTGCACAAGCCTACCTTGACCCCTGCCTGCCGCGCAAGTATCGTAGCCAGACAAACGTGACAGGAGCTTATTGTGCAGTCAAACCTTGCCCAGCCCGAAACACATGTTGTCATTCGTGACGCGACAGAGGCAGACATTCCAGCCATCTATACCCTCATTCTTGAGCTGGCCGAGTACGAAGAGGCGCTTGATCGTGTAGAGAATAGCGAGGAAGGCTTGCGTGCTGACGGCTTTGGAGAGCAGCCTATGTTTCACTGCTTTGTCGCCGAGGAAGGCTCTACCGTTATTGGAATTGCACTGTGTTATTTCCGGTACTCGACATGGAAGGGGCGCTATCTCTACCTTGAGGATCTCATTGTTACTAAACATCGTCGGGGCGCGGGTCTGGGCAGGTTACTGCTCAAGCGATGTATAGAGTACGCCCGGAGTAAGGGGTGCCGGTTACTGACCTGGCAGGTGCTGGACTGGAACAGCAGCGCAATTGAGTTCTACAAATCGCTTGGTGCCGAGCTGCAACCGGAGTGGGTGAACTGTGTGCTTGTATCCGAGAATTTTGACCAACAGTAATGGCAGACAAGACGGAGTCCTCTATGCGATATGAGTTTCATGACAGTGCGGCCCTTGAGCTGGCCGAGTTGATACAAGGCGCGCTGGTGTCGGTTCAGCAGGACAGCGCCCGGGTGCTAGAGTTCTATTCCCAGGAAACCAAGGCAGCGGTGGATGCGCGTACTACAAGCCTTTCCAAGGTCGAAAGCGTACTCCATGCCTGCCTCCTGGGCATGATATTTGTCGGTCAGCACTTGACCGACCGCGAGTGGTGGGGCCGGAGCATGGGAACTGCGCCTGACGATGAATATCTGGAAGGGTACGTTAGCCGCTACACTGAGTTCACCAAGATTGGACTGATCCAGGCAACCTTTTCCAGTATTGAGTCAAGCATCCGTTTGGTGTTGCGCAGCCTGGCGCCTGAGACCTATAAGCGACTCAGGGTAGATTTCCGCCACATTTGTTACTACCTCATAGATGAGTTCATGCGCGACGAACGGCAACACTACCGCGCCGTGACAGACATCATGCGGCTCATTCGAAATACGGTGCACAATAACGGCGTGTTCTCTCCCAAGAGTGGGCGAGATGTACGCATTTGGTACCGGGAGCAGTTGTATTCCTTTGAGGCGGAAAAGGTTGTGAACTTCGCCGACTGGGAGCTGCTGTTGCAGATCATTGTGGACTTTAGCGAGTTTATTTCCAGGGTTATGACTCAGCCGGTGATCACGGAGCTTGCGCATATTGAAGACCCAATGATCTCGCAGCTTGTCGCGGAAAGCTCAAGCGACGACACGGCCGACGACACGGCCGACGACACGGCCGACTGACACAGCTGACGTAGGTCGCGTTACTGCGAGCGCGAGCGAAATCTGATATCGCGTTCAGTACGTGGAAATTGGACAATATGATACGGCTGTGTGAGGGCCTGGGTGACGATATCTCCTGGTGAAGGGCTTTGCTCCTGAAAATAGATGGTCAGGTAGTCCTCCTCGGTCTGTATTGTGGTGACCTCGACCGAGAAACCTCCGCTTGGCTTCTCTCCGGCAAAAACTGCCGCTATTTGATGAGTTTCAAAGTTAATGCTTGGTTTCTGGGGCACTGGAGACCGTCCGGAATGGAGCTCACGCCAGAGGCGTTCAAAGGCGGCTTCTGACTCAATGAGCACCTCCCGTTGACTCAGCACCCCCGAGTAGGAACCGCGTGCAACCGTCTGGTAGCCCGGGCTCCTCTGCGGACTTTCGCCATGAGCGGGGCCGGAAACGCATGAAAAAAATAACCCCGATATCAGCACCAAGGTCAGGGTGAAGCCTCTACTCATTGCCTCTCTCCTTCTTCCGTTGTGGCGTCCTCGTGAACGGGTTCCTCGTTGGCGGACTGGTCGTCGGCAGCTTCCTCGCTCGTGGACTCGGCTGGGCGTGTGAACGGTAGCAGCGGTTCCCCTATCATGTAGTAACGTCCAGAGGCATTCCACAAGGTGAAGCCCGAGGCGCCACCTTCACGAGAGCCTGCAAGCTGTCGTAGCAAGTACTCTCTATAGTAAGGAGTGGAGAACTGCAACTCACTACCAATAAGAAAAGCCTGAATGTAGGGCCGTATCAGAACGCCTCCGGAAATAACCGTGGATCGAAGGCTTCCTTCGCGGTACAGAAACTCGGCCCAGTCCAGGTATTCATACTCACCGTGGAAACTCCGTGGGAAGTGCGAGGGGTACAGCATTGGCGAGATTACATCGACATAGCGGGCCATTTCCTCAATGTCCTGCCCCAAGTACACCATGCGGTACCAGGCATTGAAGCCATAGACATCTACCCCAATAGGCAGTTCCAGAGCTTCCCGCGCCTTGGAAAGAAAGGTGCTCAGAGCTGCAACCCTGTCCGTATTCTCTCCACGGTGGCGTGCCAGAATGTCTCGAGTGGCACCATCGGAAGGAAAACGGATGTAGTCGAACTGAATCTCGTCCACGCCCAGATCCTGTATCTCACGGGCAATCTGAACGTTGTACTGATGGACAAAGTCCGAATAGGGATCTACCCAGGACTCAACCTGGCGTTCGCCGTCCTCGCTTGAACGAAACACTCCCCATGGGCGATCTAGTCGTGAGTCCCAGAGTGCGTAACGGTGGTTATCATAGGCGTACAGCCTTGGGTCCTGAAAGACCACCACGCGTGCAATGACGTAGATATCGCGCTCATGCGCGGCCCGAATCAGCTCAGCCGCGTCAAAAAGTGGGCGAACAGCCCCAGCCGCACGTGCGGTCTCATTGCTACTGTGGTAGCGAAGCATGCCAAAGTCGTCCTTGAAGTCTACGACAATACTGTTCATTCCGTGCTCGGCAACAAGGTCTAGATACTCAGCAAGCAGGTGTCCACGCGCGCGGTGGGCGGCAATGTAAATTCCGGTGCGGTCTGCGGCACGACTGCGTCGAAACGCGGCTTGATCGTCGGTCGCTGCTCGCTCGGAGATACGAGCATTCTCAGGGCCATTGCCGGTGGTGGTGTGAAGGAGTTCCACCCCGAGCGCTGCGTTCGTACCGCCCCTCATGAAGGATACCAGTTCCGGATCTGTCACCGACTTGACCTCCCCCGTGTTTCGGCGATAGCTGTAGCTGCCGCCGCCAAAGGCGAGTTCAAAGTACATGAGATTGCGTTCGGTCGGGTCAAAGCCTAGAGCCTTGACCTCTTCCTGGAAACCAGCGCCGCGGTCCATGAAGGCGAAGGCTCGCCCCGAGCTTAGGCGGCTAAAAGAGCGACCTCGATCGGTACTCTCAAAGAAGCCGTTGTAAGAGGTGCCAAGAAGAAGATGATCGGGATTATGAGGTGAGATTGCTACTGCGGTGAACTTAAGGCTGCTGTTGATTGTCGGCCGTGACTTTATGTCTAAGGCCTCCCAGCTTGTGCCAGCGTCGGTTGTGAGGTAGAGGTCGTCGGCACCCACCGCAGCAAAACGCAGATGGTTGTTTGGGTCTTGAGCCACCGCTGCAATGCGGACGAATCCCTGTACGCCAGCTACTCCCGGTACACCGCTGAAACCCGGTGCGGGCCGCGATATATCTTCTGCCGTTACCCATCCGTCACGTGAGCGAAGGAGCCTGCCCTCGTTATCGCGACTGAGTTCGTAACGCCCAACTACAACCCGGGCGTTCTCAGTCGCTCGAGCGTCGGGTTGAGATGGCACCGCATAGAGAATACCAAACGGAAGAATGACCCAAAGAAGAAAGGCTGTGGCGCGGACTCGAGACCGTGCGGACATGTGTGAGCAGTAGGTGTTCATTGTCACTATAGTGCCGCATTTTTTCTTGAGTATCCAGTCAAGATATGCCGATACTCTATATGGGGAGTAGCGCCCTAAGGAGGCAGGCAATGCGCAATTTGGTAAAGGTAATTCTCATGGTGAGTTTGGTACTTGGTACTGTGGTGATACTCCCGGCTCAGGAAGAGCCAAACAACCAGAACGGTCTTGACTTTGCGGGTACTTGGGAACGTGTGCAGGGAGAGGTCCGCTGGGAGTGGAATATTGAAGGCGCAACCTACACATTTACCTACCACCGGGAAGAAGCCTTTCGCATTGGGTCTCGTGGGGTTCTAGAACTGGATGAAGAAGGCCTGCTCCAGGTAACGGCAGAGGAAATCTCCGAGGACGGTGAAGACTGGTCCAACATCGACATGGAGCCTGAAGACCGAACTCGTGCATACGGGCTTGAGGTGACTCAGACGCGCATGCGCATGTCAAAACCCGACTATCCGCAGTTTATGGTGGAGTACAGTCGTTACATGCCGGACGAGAATAATAATAACAATGCGGACAATATAGAGTAACGCCGTCTTTGTGTTCGAGCTGTCTTGGTTGTAGAGCAGCCTTAGCCGCCAAGCTGCTTGAGGGCGGCCTCGGCGTGAAAACTCATCTTGTTTGCAGGGTCAATAATGAGAGAGCCACGCGCGTAGTCCCGAGCGGGAAACCGTAGGTCAAGCTTGAGCGCATCGGCCGCCTCGCGTGGTTTCTGCTTTCGTTCGTACATCAAGATAATGTCCGCAAAGGCCTCTGAGTCTGAGATTATGGAGTGATTACTCGCTCCCGGCAGAAACACCGGCAGTTTGGACTTAGCGGCCAGTAGCTCTACCATTCTGCGAAACTGCAGATATACGGTCATCATTCCCGTTCTTCCCATTCTCTGTGAGATGCAGTCGAGCAGGTGAAACCCAAAAACGAAATAGAAACGCGGGACGCTGAGGCTTTTGATACCAGCCGAGGAAAAGGCAAGGTAGGCAACTCCGACCACACGTTGGTGCTCGGCATCTACCAGTCGGAGCACCTGAAATCCGGGGCGGAGAATCGTGTCTGGTTTTCCGGAATAAACCGGCGCACCCATTTCACCGTACAGGGCATCCATACATGACTTTGAAGCACGTATGAGCATTGCCTTACTTTTTGGTTCCTGCGTGTGGGCTGCGCGGTTCAGTGCGGACTGAAGGTCCAGGAGTCGGGCGGCCTCGGTCTGGAGCTGTCCGTACTGGAACAGGCGGCGAATGGCCGCGTCGAAAGAGGCCCACCCGGGGGTGCTCCGGTAGGTGTCGAAGGCAGGCAACAGTTGTGTGAGCTCCGACGGTAGGGGAAAGAGCGTCTGAGCATGTACTCGGGCCTCAACCCGTATACAGTCCAGATAGTTTAGCAGCAACCCAAGCTGCCTGAGGGTTGGGCGGTGTGGGGCGACGTCGCTTTGGAGATACTCGGCACGTTGGGCAATATCCTTGCGGGTTCCGTAGCGCGCCAGCACCAGCTGACGAACAGTGGAGCTTAGAGGGTCGGCACCCCCCTTTCCCAAACGTGTGGCAATGTACACCACCACCACGAAGCGCTGATCGTCGTTCATATCTTCCCAGGCTTCAAACACCGTTTCAAGTTGAGCGCGCTGGGCGGACAGTCCCTTAATGTGGCGCGAGGCGGTGGTGCTGCCTTGCAGTTCGGCATCACGATACTTTCGAATGGCATCGTCAAGCAGTCGAGCGCGGCGGTTGAGCAGCGGGAGCACCTGTCGCGGCGAGAGGTCGCCACGGTCGCCAGCCTCGGCACCAATAACGGTCTCAAAGGCCTCGCTCAGGAGCGTGATGTCGATTTTTTTGCGAAGGGCTGCGTTGGTCTTTGCGTTGACGATCTCGGGAAAAGCGTCGGTAAATTGATGTACCGGAAGTGAAAACTCCATCTGCGTCCGCAAGGCCTGTTGCTCGCTGGCGGTACCGTAACGCTCATACAACTCGGTCAGACTGAACGCGCTGACCTGTTGGGCCGGACGGCCGCGGGCGCTTCCCGGAATTCCCGCGTACAGACACAGCTCGCGTGCTGCGTTCCCCATAGCGTCTAGTTCCTGGCAACGGCCAAGCTTCCAAGTTGCGTCTTTTCCCGCCGCAAGTTCAGCTCTGAAGGTGTCTATGAGACTTGCCTTCTGTGGATGCTCGCGCTGGTAGGCCTTGAGAAGCGGGTCGAAATCGGTGCAGGTATGGCCCGCCTTGGCGGATGCATCTGGGAGTGTTATACCCAGCTGCTGACCAAGCTTGATACGACGCTGAGCGTTAATGAGGTGTTCAGGATCTCGGAAGAGTGGAGCTATCTGTTTGTGTTGATACTCGGAGTGGAAGCCTCCGTTCTTCTGAATGTCATAGATGTACTGAGTTCGCAGGTCTTCATCAATGGAGGTGAAGCTGCGTGCGTGTCGGCGCAGGGCATCCATGCCACCTGTGTCGGCGACCGTAGGTACGAGCTCAGCCAAGCCCTCCGCGCAGTCCGGGTCAACGACCGAACGCAGGAGTGAGGCAAAATATCCTGAGAGGTAGATGCCTGCATTGGTTCGAATAAGGGCGCGGATAATGGCGAGGTACGCTTTGATCTCACGAACCAATGAGAAGATGGTCAGGCCCTTGTCGGCGCGCGCCTGCATGTTGGCCTCAAAGTCTGTGTAGAGGCTGACCGAGAAAATATCCTCGGCCTTCTTGAGGTCTTCATGGGAAAAAGCGTCTGCAAACTCCGGCTCCAGTTCACCGGCAGCGCGGACAATGGGCACCAACTGAATGAGATCTACCTTCCCCGAGAGGCGGTACAAGAAGGGAAAGACATTGAGCCGCAGAAATAAAACAAACACCGGATGATTGAGGCGCAAGGACTGCCACCCAGCCTTGTACTGTTCAAGAAGGCTCTCATCCTCCAGCACTCCAACCGAGAAGCGTGCCAGCGGCTTGCCTACGTACTTCACCAGCACAACCTCGGTCAGGGTTCGTGAGTTTGGCAGGAACTCTTCATGAAAGGGTTTCTTGCCGCGCATAGAAATGAGCAACTCGGCAATGCGTTGCAGGGCCCAGAAGTGGCGTTCGCGCCAGCGGCGCCAGTCGGCGTCCAGCCCCATGCGGGGCATCATGACATAGCGGACAAAGGCTGCTGGCGGCACTCCTGCTCGGGCAAGTTCCAGTAAGAGGTACATGAACTGGCGCATGACTTTAGGGCTGCCCTGAAAGTTACCCAGGTTGTCCGTAATTCCTCTAAGCTCGGCTATGGGGTTGAGCCAGTGTACCGTGCCATGAACGCAGCAGGCCTCAAAGAGCTTAGCAATTCCCACCCGCTCAGTAGGTTTTCGCATTTCGTCCAGTTCGGCCGCCGACAGAAAGGGCATGCGCTGTGAGGGCGCAAGTTTGGACTCTCTGGAGAGGCGGCGCAGCTCTTTTGCCCGTGGGGTGAGCACCGTCTTTCTGCTACTGCCGGTGGTCTCGTCGGCGCTCTCGGCGCTATGACTGGCCTCGTCCACGGCGGCCGGGCTCTCGAAGAACTCTTCGTCGCCATAGATCGCGGCATCTGTGTCCTGGTTACTGGGGTCTTTCCAGTTGATGTCTGTCTCTGCGTGCGCCATGGTTTTCTTAGTTTAGCATATCGCAGTATTTGCAAGAAGTCGGGGAGAAGCGGCACCATGTTTTGGCCTGAATTGTGTACATTATGACCGTGGACATCAACAATCTAAGAGTACGCAACGCCAGGCAAAATAATTTAAAGAACATCGATATCGACATTCCTCTTGGCGGGCTAACCGTCCTTACCGGCCGCAGCGGCTCGGGGAAGTCGTCACTTGCTTTCGACACCATATTTGCCGAGGGGCAACGGCGATATGTGGAGACCTTCTCTGCCTACACTCGGCAGTTTCTTGACCGCATGGATAAGCCTGCGGTTGACTCGGTGGAAGGAATTCTGCCTGCCGTTGCTATAGACCAGACCAATCCGGTACGCACCTCACGCTCGACGGTGGGTACCATGACCGAGATTCTCGATCACCTCAAGCTGCTCTACGCCCGGGCCGGACGCATTCACTGTGCCTCGTGCGCTCGGCCGGTAAGCCGTGATGATGCGGATTCTATATACGGGCGGCTGGAGTCTGCTTCTGCCAGCGCGGCCAAGCCAGCGCAGCCGGAACCGCAAGAGCAGCCCCGTTTTGTGGTTGTTTTCCATGTGCAGCTTCCTGAGGGATACCCGGAACAGGATGCACGGGACGCACTTGCGGCTCGAGGCTACCAACGGGTGCAGACGGTAGGGACGGGCCTGCTTGAGGTGACCCAGGACCGGCTGATACTGTCGGCCAAAAACCGGGAGCGGTTCATTGGCTCGCTTGAGGCGGCTTTTGAGACCGGTCGTGGACGCTTGGAGCTGAGGCGCGTGAACGCTGAGGGTGAGGTGCTGGAGACGCAACGCTACTCCCGCGAGCTGCACTGCGCCGAGTGTGACATTGCGTATCGTGATGCCAAGCCAAATCTGTTTTCCTTTAACTCGCCCATTGGGGCCTGCCCGGTCTGTCGCGGTTTCGGACGCGTGATAGAGATTGACTACAACCTTGTTATTCCCGACCCGGGAAAAAGCCTGCGCGCAGGAGCCATTAAGGTTTGGGAGACGCCAAGTTACAGTGAGTGCCGTGACGAGCTGTTGAGTTTTGCGGCTAAGAAAGGAGTCAGGGTCGATGTCCCGTGGCGCGAGCTTTCCGAGGAGGAGCAAAGCTGGGTCATAGAGGGTGAGGGCGAGTGGGAGGACGGTGTGTGGTACGGCACACGGCGCTTTTTTGACTGGCTTGAGAGCAAGAGTTACAAGATGCATATTCGCGTCTTGTTGTCCCGCTACCGGGCCTATAACGTCTGTCCGGAGTGCAACGGGTCGCGCCTTGTTCCCGAGGCGCTCCTGTGGCGGCTCCCCATAGCGTCGCATGCAGATGAACGCGGAATAGCAATACACGAGCTTCTGAGCCTGCCCATAGGTCGGGCCGCGGAGTTGCTTGGTGAGTTCCGGGATGCCGCCGCTGCCGGGCGGGCCGCGGCGGCGGCCGCTGCGGGAAACGGAGCGGCGGCCGGAAACGGGCCAGCCGCCGGGAACGGCACACCGCACGACGACGAGGCGGTGCGCACAGTGTTGGACGAGACCCTGACCCGTCTGCGCTACCTTGTGGCGGTGGGGCTTGAGTACCTCACGCTTGACCGCCAGTCCCGCACACTTAGCGGGGGTGAGGTGCAACGCATTAATCTCACAACCGTACTCGGAACATCGCTGGTAAACACGCTCTTTGTGCTGGATGAGCCGAGCATTGGCCTGCATAGTCGCGACATTGCGCGCCTCATTGGCATACTGACGCGGCTCCGTGACGCGGGCAACACGCTCCTGGTGGTTGAGCACGAACCGGAGCTCATCCTGGCCGCTGACTACATCCTTGAGTTAGGGCCTGAGGCGGGTGAGCATGGCGGAGAGCTGATCTTTGCCGGAACGCCTGCGGCGCTGCTTGAGAACGAGCACTCACCCACGGGGCAGGCCTTGAGGGCGCGGATGTCGGGCAGTGTTGTTGGGCCGCTTGGCGTCAGCCAGCCGGGTGGGGTCAGCGGCGCGACGGCCGAGGCGGGTTCGTTTCCCGGCGCGACGAGGCAGGCGCCGCGCAGCGCGGATCCGGCGAAAACGGTTGGTACGGAACCGGTGCTCATAAAGGGAGCGGGTGAGCACAATCTCAAAGATATCGATGTAGATATTCCAACAAGGCGGCTGGTTTGTGTGACCGGTGTCAGTGGCTCCGGGAAGTCTACCCTGGTTGAGGAGGTTCTGTACCGGGCCGGTGCGGTGTTCTTTGGCCGCGGTGGAGTGTCACCGGGCCTGCACCACAGTGTTTCTGGGCTTGAGCAGTTCTCCGATATCGTGCTGGTGGACCAGTCGGCTCTGGGCAAAACGACCCGCTCCAACCCGGCAAGTTACGTTGGCGCATTTGATGCTATTCGCAAGCTCTTCATGGCCACGCCTGAGGCGCGCGAGCGCGGATACACGGCGGGAACCTTTAGTTTCAACTCGGGTAACGGCCGTTGTCCACGCTGCGGCGGGAACGGTTTTGAACATATTGAGATGCAGTTTCTCAGCGACGTGTATCTGAGCTGTCCCGAATGTGACGGCAAGCGTTTCCGTCCTGAAATCTTGGAAATAACAATCAGTCCGGACTCCAGCCGCAGTTACTCCATTGCCGAGGTGCTGCAACTGACTGTGAGTGAGGCCTGCGCGCTTTTTGAAGCCTTTCCGGCGGTGCTCAAGCGGCTTCAGCCCCTGCTTGATGTTGGTCTGGGTTACCTGCGCCTTGGCCAGCCGGTGCCGACTCTCAGCGGTGGTGAGGCTCAAAGGCTGAAGCTTGCTGGCTTTCTTGCAGAGTCACTCGCCAAGAAGCGCAGTTCGAAACCGGTTCTGTTTCTCTTTGATGAGCCATCGGTCGGGCTCCATATGCTGGATGTTGAGGTGCTTATTGCCGCTTTCCGGAGTCTCCTCACGGCCGGGCATAGTGTCGTGGTAATTGAACACAACCTTGACCTTATCTGGGCATGTGACCACGTGATTGAGCTTGGGCCTGAGGGGGGCGATGCAGGAGGAAGGCTGGTGGTCAGCGGAAGTCCGGGGATGCTGGCTGAGGGGCAGTTTGGTCACACCGGCCGCGCACTATCCGAGTACCGCAACGGGCTTGATCTGTGGAGAACCGAGTCTGGCCACGACGACGTGGTGGAGACCGACATGGATCTGGTTGCCGAAAGCTCTCCGACCTACGGAGCGCCACCCTTGCCTGTGGCCCCGGGTCCCGCTTCGTGGGGTGAGTTGGCCCCCGTGCCGTGGGGCGCGGGTGCGCACCAAGGCGATCTCTTGGTGGAGCTTAAGGGAGCGCGTGAGCACAACCTGCAGGACATCTCTGCCCAACTGCCGCGTGGTCGTTTCAGTGTCATTACTGGTGTCTCCGGCAGCGGGAAAAGCACGGTGGCCTTTGATATTCTCTTTGCCGAGGGTCGGCGACGATACCTTGAGTCGCTTAACGCGTACGTCCGGCAACTGGTGCAGCCCGCAGCACGTCCCGATATTGACTCTCTGACCGGCCTGCCACCAACGGTTGCTATTGAGCAACGCACAACACGCGGTGGCTACAAGAGCACGGTCGCAACCGTAACCGAGTTGTATCACTACCTGCGCCTGCTCTTTGTGCGGCTCGGGACGCAGTACTGCCCGGACTGCAACGTGGCTATTAGCTCCTCCTCAGAGGAACAGATTCTCTCTGAGATCCTTGGGAAGTACCGCGGCCGCCGTGTGAGCATCGCCGCGCCGCTGGTCAGCAACCGCAAGGGCTTCTACACCGAGACGGCGCGCTGGGCGGCGGCGAAGGGCTACGACTTTTTGCGTGTTGACGGCCTCTTAACGCCAACCGCCGACTGGCCGCGGCTTGACCGCTACAAGGAACACACCATTGAGCTGCCGGTAGGGGAGCTGCTGGTAGACCCACGCTCCGAGGCAGAGCTGAGGACTTTTGTCGGGACCGCACTCTCGTTTGGGAAGGGCATGTTTCGAGTTTACCCGGCTGAGCCAGCGGGCGAGGCCCGTGAGCCTGCCGCCTCTGCACCCCGCCGCACAACGGGCGAGCTGGCGTCCGGTGAGGTGTTCTCTGCACTGCGAGTGTGCCCGAGTTGCACCCGGAGTTTTGATGAGCCCGACCCCCGGCACTTCTCCTTCAATTCAGCCCATGGCTGGTGCCCTAGCTGTCAGGGTACCGGCCTGCTGACCCTGCGTGAGGACGACGAGGAACAACCGGAGGCGCCGGAGAACCCGGACTCCTGGGAGCCGGAACTCTGTCCCGATTGCGAGGGGACGCGGCTGCGTACCGAGTCACGCTTTGTCCGTTTTGCCGGACACAGCATTGCAGAGCTCACCTCCTACAGCGTGGATCGTGCCGAGCTGGAGTTCCCGGCGCTCCTTTCCGGCGAGCGCGAGCTCAGGGTTGCGCGAGACATTATTGAGGAGCTGACCGCGCGTTTGCGATTTCTTAAACGGGTGGGGCTTGGTTACCTGCAGCTTGACCGGTCTGCACCAACTCTCTCGGGTGGAGAGGCGCAGCGGATTAGACTGGCCTCGGCTCTGGGCTCGAACCTTTCCGGCGTGTGCTATGTGCTAGATGAGCCAACCATAGGTCTGCACCCGCGTGACAATCGCATGCTGCTTGGCGCGCTGCGCGAGCTCAGTGGGCGCGGAAACACCGTGGTCGTTGTTGAACATGACGAGGACACAATCCGCAGCGCCGAATGGGTGCTGGACCTTGGCCCCGGTGGCGGACGCGAGGGCGGCAAGGTAGTCTACTGCGGCCCGGCCGCGGGCTTCCTTCAGTGTCAGGACTCGGCTACTGCTCGATATCTGAGTGCGCCTCCGGGGCGTGCGGCCTTTGGTGGGCCTGCGAGCGAGCCTTCCGAACCGGATGTGCCGGGCGCGCCGAGGCAGCTCACGGACTCCGGTGAACTCGTCGTTCGTGGGGCGACACTTCATAACCTACAGGATCTTACGGTGCGCTTTCCGCTTGGGAAACTCATTTGTGTCACCGGCGTGTCAGGGAGCGGAAAGAGTAGTCTGGTGCGTGGTGTGCTGTATGAGTCGCTCAAGCGCCTGGGGGTCGGTGCTCCCGGCGGCGTTGCTGGCGGGCGCGGCGCACCGCCTTCTAAGTCCACGCCTGGGTCTATGTCCAAGGCCAAGCCGCTGCCCTTTGGCTGTGTGTCGCTTGAGGGTACCCAGCACCTGGAGCGCGTGGCCGAGGTGGACCAGAGTCCTATAGGACGCACTCCGCGCTCCTGCCCGGCGACCTATGTTGGGATCTGGGATGATGTGCGAAAACTCTATGCCGCACTCCCCGAGGCAAAGATTCGCGGCTACGAGGCAGGGCGCTTTTCCTTCAACACACAGGGCGGAAGATGTGAGCACTGTGCTGGTCAGGGGGTGATCAAGATAGAAATGAGTTTCCTACCGGATGTCAGCGAGGTCTGTGGCGAGTGTGGAGGCAAGCGCTTCACAGAGGAGACACGGCAGGTGCGCTTCAAAGGGAGATCTATTGCCGATATCTTAGAGATGTCGGTTGCCGAAGCGACAGAGTTCTTTGCTGCGCATCCCAAAATTCAGCGGCCTCTCAAACTCATGAACGATATTGGACTTGGCTACCTGCACCTGGGTCGCCAAAGTCCCACACTGTCCGGAGGCGAGGCCCAGCGCATTAAGTTGGTAAGCGAGCTTGCACGTGGGCGCAACTCAATTTCCGGTAAGCGAACCCTCTTTATTCTAGATGAACCTACCGTTGGGCTGCACATGGCCGATGTTGGCCTTCTGAGCCGGGCCCTTAAGCACCTCATAGAGGCTGGCAACAGTGTTGTGGTTATTGAGCACAATCTGGACCTCATTGCCGCAGCCGACCACATTATTGACCTTGGGCCAGAGGCCGGTGCAGCCGGGGGGACGGTAGTAGCAGCTGGCTCCCCGGCTGAACTCCTGCAGGCCGGAGGCCACACCGCAGCAGCGCTTGAGTCCCACCTGGCACCTGAAAGCTTTTAAAAATCAAAATATCGATATTAATATCCTAATTTCTGAGTGATTTTCTCATAAATAGTTTGACGGTTATCGATACCCGTGGTAGCATCTGGTCAGCTCTTTAATTAGGGTTTTTTGTGTTTAAAGCCGCAATGCATTTTTGGGATATATAGATTATTATTATAAGCTCCCAAAAATAATATTGCCAAAATTGCCAAGTTTAGGCCGGGAGTCCGAGACTTCCAGCCGCCGGAGGTGAAGCGAACAAGACATCAAACGACAAGGGGTGTGCACCCGCGCAACGAGCGAAGGAGAGCATACATCGCCTACAATTTTTTTGATTTTCCGTAAGGAGGTTCAGTAGATGAAACTTTCACGACGAAGTTTCTTAAAGGTATCGGCAGCGACCGGTATCGGAGCTGCGGTGTTGTCCGGTTGTGCCGGAACACGTGTAGCCGTTCAGGACGGACCACAAGCAGACGGTCGTCCTCGAGCGCTCGCACAGGGTGAATGGAAGCCTGCCGGATGTGCTGGTTGTACATCGTGGTGTTCAAAAGAGGCCTACGTTCTTGACGGCCGGGTACTCAAGATCCGGGGTAACGCTCGTTCAAAAGTCAACGGCTCCGCATCATGTAGTCGTTCTCACCTCATTATTCAAATGCTCTACGATCCAGATCGCATCAAGCAACCGATGAAACGTACCAACCCAAATAAGGGTCGGAACGAAGATCCAGGTTGGGAACCAATTGGCTGGGACGAAGCTGTAGGCATGCTGGCCGACAAGATTGTTGAACTCCGAGAAAACGGCGAACCACATAAGTTTGCGACATTTCGAGGTCGTTACACCAACGTGAACGATATCCTCTACAGTCGCTTACCTCAGGTCGTGGGCTCCCCGAACAATATCTCACATAGTTCAATCTGTGCCGAGGCCGAGAAGTTTGGCCCCTACTATACTCAGGGCTTCTGGGGATATCGTGACTACGACCTAGAGCGAACCAAGTTCACTCTGGCCTGGGGTGTAGACCCGCTGTGTTCATTCCGACAGGTGTCCTACTACACCTCAGCAATGGGACGGCAGCTTGAGCGTGGCATGAAAATGGCCACCATTGATCCAAAGTTCTCCAACACCGCAGCCAAGAGTAACGAATGGCTTCCAGTTGTTCCGGGTGAGGATGATGCGCTTGCAGTTGCAATGGCTCATGAGATCCTCGTAACCGGAGGATGGAGCAAGGAGTTTGTTGGAGACTTTTCCGACGGCCGTAACCGCTTTGTAGTTGGCCAGGATGTTCCTGAGAACAGCTTCAACGAGGTGCACACCAACGGCGTGGTGAAGTGGTGGAACATTGAGCTCAAAGACCGTACTCCCGAATGGGCCGAGCCGATCTGTGGAGTTCCTGCCGCGCAGATTCGTCGAGTAGTGGCGGACATGGTTGCAGCAGCACCCTACGTGGTTGTCATGATGGGTGGCGGAAACAACATGCAGACCCGTGGCGCGTATAGCTCCATTGCTGTTCATGCCCTTTCAGGACTGCTTGGCAGTAATGATCATGAAGGTGGTGTCATTCTTGGCCGCGGCGCAAGCCTCAACAGTGCGCCAAGCGCTGGAGACTACCAGGACCAACTGGCAAAAGATAATGCCGGTCGCCAGAAGATTGACCAGCGTGGCTACAAGAACATGCCAGCTCTGAACAGCGGCCGCAGCGGTGGTGGTGTTGTAACGAATCGCACCGCAGACGCAATGCTCGCAAAGGATCCCTACGAGCTTAAGGTTGTACTGGCGTACTGGAGCAACTTTGCCTACTCAGCACCCGGCACACAGCGGTGGGAAGAGGCCTTGTCTCAGCTTGACTTCTTAGCCCACGCGGTTCCGAACTACTCAGAGGTGAGTCACTTCGCAGACGTACTCCTTCCCTCAACCTTCCATCTTGGTGAGCAAATGAGCGCTCTTTCACAGAAAGGCAACACTCATACCCATGTTTGGATTGGGGATCGCTTTATTGAGCCTGTGTATGACTGTAAGAACCCCGAGACCGAGGTTATGTGGATGCTTG
>REEM01000018.1 GCA_007695055.1 Spirochaetaceae bacterium
AGTTCGGCGTGAAGGCGAGGCAAGAGGCGAGGCTAAGGGCCTTGCAGAGGCGCTCCTTAGGCAGCTTGAGCGTAGGTTTACACTCAGTTCAGCACAGCTAAACCGGGTCCGCGGAGTAAGCGATGTGCCAAAGCTCCAAGCAGCACTTGATGAGATCATAGAACCCCATGCAACTGCTGACTCGGTGTTGGAGAAACTGCACTAAGTCCCGGGGTTCTACAATCTTAGGTGCGGATATTGCTTTCCCGCTTACCTCGACTTCGAACGGGTAGCCTTTTGAGTTCACCATTCCACTTTTCTAACGGAATCACCCGTTTCATTGGGTGAATACATGTTTTCCTTCCTTACGCGTGACAGCATCTCGTCCAGAACCCTTGGGGGCCGTAATGACTATCTTTCCGTCTTTTTCAGTTATCTCTACCGGCAGCTCGTGAGGCTTTGCCCGAGAGCGGGTATCCGGATCACGTAATTCTTGATTTCACTGTTGAACACCACTCCTCAGGTCGATGTCGGAGACGAAATGATTTCATTTACAGAGAAAGTTCGGCGTGAAGGCGAGGCCGCATCAATGCTACAATGAGTGTATGAGGCTCACGGAAGATGAAAAGAAGGCAATTGTTGCCGCAGTTCACCGGGTAGACCCTGGGGCAGAAATCTGGCTTTTTGGTTCGCGTGCAGATGACCGGCGCCGTGGTGGGGATATCGACCTGGCCATACTCTCTGAACACATTTGCCGCACAGAGCGGCATGCTATACGCCATGAGATTTGTGACCAGATTGGCGAGCAAAAGATCGATATCGTAGTAACTGCCGACCGCAACAACCCCATGTTCGCGTGTGCCGTAGAAAAAGGAGTGCCGCTTCATGAGAAAGCACGCGTCGGTTGACCTGCTTATACAGGCCCTGGATCAGCTCGAGGCAGGTATGGGGTGGCTGCAGCGCTCCTACGCGCAGTGCTTGCCTATTGGTACCAAGGCCGAGTACACCGCCGAGGAGTACGACCACTATGAGAACCTCACCTCTCGTTATGCGCGGGTTGCAGACCTTATTGTGCACAAGGTGCTGCGGAGTATTGACGCAGTGGAACTGCAGGAACCGGGGACGCTCATTGATACCGCTAACCGGGCCGTAGCGCGTGGGCTTGTGGACTCGGTGGAAACACTCCGCGCCTATAAAGATCTTAGAAACGATATCGCGCATGAGTATCAAACAGAGGATCTCTCGGAGCTCTTCGCTGATGTTATGCGAACGACACCGGAACTCCTGTCACTGGCCAAAGTCATTTTGAACTACGGGCATTCGTTACTTGCTGGAAGTGAGGACTTCACGTCGCGGTGAACTAAGCCTGCGTCGGAGTTCGCCCTCCCCACCGACTCGGTGTTGGAGAAACTGCTCTAAGTCCCTGAGTTCTACGACATTAGTCCCTCATCAGTATCACCATGTTGGTGATCACGTCATTCGGCCTTTCTGTCGGATGCCCGTTCTTCAACCAGGTACAGTGCCTGATCTACCCTTCGGTATCTTCCGCAGCCAGAAGCGTATCTATCCAGTCAGCAAAGGTTTTGTGGCATTGCTCAAACTCTTGCACAACCTGAGATGCAATTTCTGAGACCTCGTTGACGCGGTCTTTGCGCAGGCGGGATTTATACATATTTCGGAACAGATGCCGAAAACGGCGCAGTTCGTCCAGGGGCTCCACCAAGTCCGGCGTTATGAGTGCGGGGCGAATACCGGGGATAGCAATCTTCATTCGGTCTATCAGTTCTTTGTGCCACGCTGCATCATCTAGACTGTTTTCAAAGTGCTTGGCAACTCGGAGGAAGTAGCCTTCAAAGGCGGTGTAGACGTTATGCACTAGGTAGGCAACGGCGGTTGTTGCCATCTCATCATCCTGTGCATGGCGAGCGCGAACAACCGTGTCGGTGTGACGCCGAGCGCTTTCATCAATGAATTGATAGTCGTCTTCCAACTGGGCCCGCAACAGGCGCAGGCGATCGCTATCGCTCATAGAGGACTACTCCTGCGGACTGAACTGAGCGGAGCATTGAGTCATCCTGTTCCTCAAGTTCAACCCAGTCAATCTTCCAATCAGATTGCTGGCTCATTTTCCACGCAACAATGGAGCCACCCTCCACGGCCAAGTCTATGTCCGAGCCCTCGCGAAACCGCAGGCGCCGGTCAAAGACAGAACCAAAGCCCCAAATCCGTCTCACCGTTGTATCTGCTGCTCCAATTTCCTGTGCCAACTTGGCGGCATGTTCATGGGCGGCGCTGCGCCGTTGCTCAAGAGCTGCGGCCCGTACGGCCTCTTTTTTGAGCCTGCGTTGTGCTACTTCGCGTGTATCTTCCGCCGTCCAGTTCACCCCTTAAGTTTAGCCCGGGCTTGGGCCGCGGTCAATCCGCCGTCAACATCGCTTTCTGCTCTGCATCGGTCAGAGCTTGTTTCCAGTTGAAGCGGTAATGCTTGGCTATGCTGAGGATATCAATGATATCGCGGCCCTCATCCCTATCAAGAACGGCGGTGAGCTTGTTGGCAAGAATGTTCCGAACGCAGTCAATGACGATGCCGTTGCGCTGCTCAGGTAAGCCGACTCGGGGAACTCTGTCGGCTACGAAGTCGATCTTGAGTGTGAGTGACGCCTCACGAACCAGTACCCGTTTGAAGTCGCGCGCGTCGACATCGACCTGAAGCTCCGGAAAAATGGGAGTGAGTCGCGAGATAGCTCGACGAAAGTACTCTGGCAAAGATCTGCGCCAGACAGCGGTCTTGAAGGTGGTACAGTGCCTCATAGGAGCTACGCTCTACCTTCATGTCCGCTTCCGTTCCACCCAGTCCAGCTCGGGGATTGCTTCTTTAATGTTACAGTACAGATAGCGCCAGACCTTGCGCCGGCGCTCTATATGCGGCTTGAACATGGGCCTGTCAAGATTTCTGAGGAAGCTGCCAATGCTCTGTGCATCAAAAATCTGTGTGATGAGGCGCGTGTCCGATGTCTCGGTGAAGATCTTATTGAACAGGTGTTGGCGTTCCTCTGTGGTGCCGCTTTGGAGAATACGGAGCCAGTCCTCGACGGTCTCGCTGGTGTTGTTTATGAAGACTGGAACGATACCGGTAAGATTGAATGGATAGGCCTAATTCCGGAGTTGCGCGGGCGCAGCATTGGGACTGACATGCTCAATCAAATGATAGAGTGGACCCGGGCCAACGGTGGTCGCAAGATATATGTTGATACCGGGAACGACGCGGTTCTCTTGTCGCGCCGGGTCACGGGATAGATCGGTTCCGCATTCCAACGGGCCCCGGCCGAGCGCATTCTATCCGTCGGTATTCTCGGCAGGCCCCTCCGGGAACGCGGTGTTCGTGGAGAGAAAGCCGATTTTGGTCGAGATGAACAATCACCGTGCACAAAACCTTGTAATAAGGGGTAGGAGTGCATGCGTGATAGA
>REEM01000017.1 GCA_007695055.1 Spirochaetaceae bacterium
ACAACCCGCCCGGACATGATGGTTCGCATATGTAGTCGCATTCCGGTGGTAAACCCGTCACGAATAACAGAGTCCACCGCTCGCATGCTTGCGGGCGGCAGGGTTTCGGGCGGTGATAATCCCGGCAGCGGGGAGCCGGATGGCAGGGTTTTGGGCGGTGCTACTCCCGGCAGCGCGGACTCTGACAACGGCGCAGGTGGCACATGGTTTGTTACCCACGCGAACCATCCTCGCGAGGTTTCCCCTGCGTTTACCGCCGCGGTTCGACTCCTTATGCGTTGTGGAATACCGGTCTTGAACCAAGCAGTACTGCTGCGTGGAATTAATGACGATATCGACACCCTTGAGGAGTTGTTGCGTGCTTTGTATCGTGCCGGGGTCAAACCCTACTATCTGCTCCAGACAGACTTAGCGGCCGGGACCTCCCATTTCAGGGTTGCTATCTCTCACGGCATTACTCTCATGCAGGAACTGCGGCGGCGCTTAAGTGGCCCGGCGGTGCCGGTCTACGCCCTTGATCTGCCGGGAGGTGGTGGAAAGGTTCCTATTGAGTCCGCGCTACTCAGACTGGAGCCAACTGCGTATGTATTCCGGGGCCCAGACGGATTGGAGTACAGCTACCCACGCTCAGCAGAGTAATAGTGCGGACGCCCTTTCATGGTAACTTGCCGAACTGGGCGGGTGCGGTTATTGTAGCCCTGTGGGAGGAGCAAGGATGGGGTTTTTTACACAGCTATTTGGTGGCAAGAAGAAGACTTCGACGGGTCGAGCGACGGGTCAAGAGGCAGCTCCAACTCAGGCCGCAAGCAAGCCCAATGGGAACGCTCGGCGTGGTGAGTTCTTTGATGCGCTATCAACCGAGTGGGACACCATGACAAGGCTGAACCCGGCCCAGGAACAGCAGTTGGCTGAACTCATTGATCGCATTGGTATTCCCGAGGGGTCGGTTGTGGTGGATGCTGGCTGTGGAACAGGTGTTCTCTACAAATATCTTGCACCACGAGTTGGTTCCAAGGGCCGGGTATTTGGAATTGATATATCTCCTAAGATGATCTCGCTTGCCGAAACCAAGTTTGGGCATGATCAACGCTTTCATTGGCACACTGCCTCGGTTGAAAGGCTTATTGAAGAGATTGCACCGGAAGGAATAGACCGCATTATCTGCTACTCCAGCTTCCCTCACTTTGACGACCAGAAGGGGTTCCTCAAGATTGCAGCTCAGGCACTACGGCCCGGAGGAAAGCTGGCTATTATTCACCTTGGTTCATCTGACGAGATTAACGGGCTGCACTCAGACATTAAGGACAGCCCGGTCGCACAGGACACCCTACCAAGCATTCGAGATCTATCGGTAATGGCACAAGATGTTTCTTTGGCCGTACAGACGTCTCAGGAAGAACCCGGGGTCTACTTCTTTCTTGGTGCGTCGTTGAAACGGCCGTGAGCAAGGGCGACCAGACATAACGTGGCAAGTATTGAGTTTCCCGGTAAGGCAGTCGCTTTAGAACTGCACAAAACGGTACGTCCGGCTGAGTTTACTCGCATTCCAGAACTGTCCTACAGCTCCCAGCATCGGGCTGACTATGAAGCTCCGGAGCACTGGATTATTGAGGGCGACAACCTGCCGGTCATGGCTGCCATGGCAGCGACTACAGCGACTATAGCCGAGCCACCGCCAAGATTCGACAGAATTTACCTCGACCCACCCTACAACAGCGGCAACTCGGTGCGTGGGTCCTGGGTCTACGACGATACAGGCAAGGACTCGGCCCGGAATTCTCACCGCAGGCCCTCTGCCTCGGTGTTGAACGGACACGACCAACCCCAGAGCCGACAGGACCGTTGGCTGTTCCAACTCACCCCGCGGCTTGTCCTGGCCCGCGAACTGCTGTTAGACACCGGTATTATTTTTGTTAGCATAGCCGAACGAGAGTTGGAGTTTCTCGCGCTCCTGATGAGTGAGATATTTGGCCCGGAAAACCGTGTTGCAATCATGAGCATTCGCTCGCTGCACACCGTGCGCAACAGCAGCAAGGATTTCAGCAGAAATACCGAACACGTGATCTGCTACGCCAAGAACCTTTCTTTGCTGGTCAACAGCGAAGACCGCAGCACCTATCTGCGGGTCCCAAGCGACAAGCTTCAAAACTACCCATATAATGACCAGGACGAAAAAGGCCCCTACCGTCTAGATCAACTCTATGCACGCAATCACGCCAAGCCCTACATCTTTCGCTTTTCCGACGGTCGTGAGTGGCAGGCTCCAGACGGGAGTTTTCCACGATACTCTCAGCATGAGCTGCAACGGCTTGAAGCCGCTGGTGAACTTACCTGGAGTCGGGGTGAGGCACGCGTGAAGCGCTATCTGCAGCGAGTTGCCGAGGGTGAGCCCCCCTCAACATTTCCTGCACAACACCTGTCCGGCTACAGCAAGGATGGCACTGCCGAGCTCCGTGAGCTCTTTGATGGTCGACGGGTCTTCAGTCAGCCTAAACCACTTGCGCTCATGCGCTACTTGCTACAGATTGGGCGTCCCTGCGACAACGCAAACCAGAACCAGACCATCCTTGACTGTTATGGAGGCTCAGGCACGACCATGGAGGCCGTCATGGCGCTCAATGCCGAGGACAACGGAACTCGCAGGTGCACGCTCATTCAAACCGGGGCTCAAGATGTCGGCGGGGATAGTAGCGCGGCTGTCGGAGGGGATAACGGAGATGGGGCTGCGACCTTGAACATCTGTCGGGACATTACCCGTGAGAGGGTCATTCGAGCTTCACAAAAGCATGCCTATGCTTCCGGTTTTTCCTATTTCAGGACTGAGTCGTCTTTTACGACCTAGTCGTCACGAGCCGATCGCAGCTCGTTGAGCAGAAGCACCTCGGGCCTGTACTCAAAGTGTATAGGATCAAAAGACAACCACTTGCCGCCCCAAACAAAACCGTGGCTTTCAAAAACCAGGAGCACGGGGTCGGGAACCGACCAGCGATGCTCGGCGGGAATATCCCACCATTCCTCAACACCACCATCCATGGCCCAACGCCAGTAGCCCCATCTGCGTTCATAGGACCTTGGAATGAGATCAACCGCAACACCGTATCCGTGATAACTCCGGGACTGGGTGCCAGCTATGTTACGCCACAAGAACCCGCTTATTTGATGAAGTCCGGCAACAAAGGCTCTCACCTCCGGGTCGTAGACGGACAACTCGTTTAGCTCTTCCTCCACGCGACGGAGCGGTTCCAATAGCATTTGGTGCACCTGTGTGGGGCGCCCCAGAAAACGATAGGGTACAATCTGCCGCTCGGCATCACGGCGAGTAGTGATCTGATACAAGGCATCCAGGAAGGCGTTATGCCGCGGCGGCGGTGGCTCAGATGGAGCCGACCTGTTTCGCAAGCGCTCGGCGGTCTCCTCGGTTATAACACGAGGCTCAAAG
>REEM01000016.1 GCA_007695055.1 Spirochaetaceae bacterium
GTCGCTTGCATTTCTTGCCGGTCGCTATGCCTTCCGTGGTTTTGCAGAGAAGCTGGTAGCTAAGAATCCTAAGCTGAAGGCAATTGATGACGGTGTTGAAAAGCACGGTTGGCGCATGCTTATGATCACTCGCTTTGTGCCGCTCTTTCCGTTCAACGTGCAGAACTACGTCTACGGTCTCACCAAGATTCCGTTCGTCACCTACGCTCTGTTGTCATGGTTGTTCATGCTGCCGGGAACAATGGCCTTTGTCTTCATAGCTGGGGCAGCCTCATCCGGGGCAGATCTCGGAACGATCATGATCTACTTTGCAGTTGGTGCTTTGATACTGGTGGGCTTGTCCTTCCTTCCGAGCATTCTCAAGAAGAAGGTCGATGTAGAAGCAGTGGCTGAAGTAGCATCCGCGGCTGACCAGAAAGCCGAGGAAAGCGCCTAAGAACGCGAAATCGGCTGGATTTGACTTTGCATCATGCTGTTGGGCCTGCGGTGTATGACTCCGCAGGCCTTTTCGGCACTGTAAGACTATATGCGTACTGCCGAAACACCAGGAGTACCTTTCGTTGTTCAGCATGAGTGAGCCTAAGCCCCAAATCTTGGAAGGCCTCACGCCACTCGCTGTCGGTCTTGTTTGAATGGGGGTGGCCGCGAAACTCCATATTAAAGAGGCTGTCGGTGAAATAGGTCAGATGCTGCTGTACAGGGTTTGTGTATACGTCCTCAATTATGATAATCTGGCGGCAGACACGCGCGGCGTCGCACAAGACTTCGACGGGATTCGGAGTGTGATGAAGGACAGTCAGGAGTAGACCGCTGTCGAAACTGCTGTCGGCGAATGGGAGTCGTGCTCCGTCATACAGGATGGGGGCATCCTCGGGGACAAGACTTCGGTCCTGAACGTCTACCGAGCTTACAATGTACCCTCGTTCCTTGAGTATTCTGCTCACCGCACCTGTGCCGGAGCCAATATCCAGAATAGTGCCAGAGGAGGGAAGAAACGGAGCTATATGCGCAAGCTTGCCCTCTGCCCAGCGTCGCGAAAGATACGAGCTTAGTGCTCCACCATTTTTTTTCTTTTGTTTCATAGAGTATCCACCCGAGGCGCAGTATACAGCTGGTAGGGGCGCGCGTACACACCCAGATAGTTATGAGGATCCTTCATTATGCTTGATACCCATGCCCGCAAAATAGTTCAGCCCCTGTTCGAAAAAGGCGGCACTCTGTGTATTCGTTTCGGACTGAGTCCGAATACGCTGACCCTCATATCCTTCTTTCTGGGAGTGTCAGCTGGCTTTCTGGTTTTTTTTGAACTGCGGGTTTTGGCGGTCTCTATGTTGTGGCTGTCTGGACTGTTTGACGTCCTGGATGGAACCGTAGCGCGAAAGACCGGAAAAAGCTCGGCGCTTGGGACAGTAATGGACGTAACCTTTGACAGGATTGTGGAGCTTGCGGTTGTGTTAGGAGTAGCCCTACGAACTCCCGAGATAGCCATTCAGCTGCTGGTGTTGACATCGGCCATTATCATATCTATGACGGTATTTCTTACCGTAGGCGCGGTAGCTGACAAGAGTGGGGTTAAGAGCTTCTACTACCAGGCGGGCGTAGCAGAGCGCACCGAGGGCTTCATTATGTTCTCGCTTATGATGCTCCTGCCAAGCTATGCAGGCTGGATTACCATGGCTTTTGCAGCAATGATCCTCTTCACCGCCGGGCAACGTTTTGTGGAAGCAGTACGGATCTTCGGGGATGAGTGAATATGACTGAGAGTGTCCTCTGTAGCGTTCGCGAGCTCACCAAACTCTACGGAACGGTAGAGGCTGTTGACCGACTGAGCTTTGATCTTCACAAAGGTGAGTTTATCTCTATTGTGGGCCCGTCCGGGGCTGGCAAGACAACATTGCTACGCCTGTTGGCCAATCTTGAGGCGCGGGACTCCGGAGAGATTAGCTTTTCGGAGAAGCCCAGTCGTGAACATCCGGTAGTACTGGTGTTTCAAGACTTCATGCTCTTCCCGAGTATGACCGTGGCCGCCAATGTGGCTTTTGGTCTGCGCGCCCGAAAGATCCGGAGACGAGAGATAAAGGAGAGAGTCACGCACCTCCTGACCTCTTTCGGGATTGCAGATAAGGCAACCAAGTACCCAGGACAGCTCTCAGCGGGACAACAGCAAAGAGTCGCGCTGGCGCGGGCCCTTGCGGTGCGTCCCAGACTCCTGTTGCTTGACGAGCCTTTTGCCCATCTAGATAAAACACTCAAGATGGACACCGCGCTCTTTCTGCGGAGAATGCTCCACGAGTTCGGAATAACCGCGGTTGCGGTTACGCATGATCTTGAGGAAGCCTTTGCAATGAGTGACCGTGTAGGCATTATGATTGACGGTGAGCTCAAGCAACTCGACCCGGCTGACGAAATTTACTCACGGCCAGCCTCACTAGATGTCGCACGCTTTTTAGGGCCTGTTAGCCGCTTCCCCGCTAAGTTGTTGGATTTTATGGAGACCGACGCGGGCGTCGACGAGCTTCGGAGAGGAATCAACGGATGTGAAGTAGCTCTTGCGGCTCCGCACTTCTGTCGCGCAGAGAGCATGGGAATTACCGCCGACCCGGAAGGTAACGGCGTTATTGAGGAAGTCAGGTGCATTGGGGTGCTTGTGCTGTATCGAGTACGGCTCAGCGACGGCACTCATGAGCATGTGCTCAATGTATTTAGTCTGGAAAGCGGACTTGAAGCCGGGACACGTGTCCGGGTTCGAGTAACACAAGTTTTTAAAGAGGAACAACAGGTATGAACAATATTTTCCAGGCCAGGAGATGGCCACAGGCGGTCTCGAGAAAGGTCTCATCGTGGACTGTGCGTTGGGTGCCTTACGTGCTGGTTGCGAGCTTGATCATGGGCTTTGGTGCCTGTGCCGCCGAGGAAGCTTCCTTTGACTGGGAGTCGGCGTCGTGGGAAGAAATAGTAGCGGAAGCCGAGGGTTCACAGGTTTCGTTCCATATGTGGGGAGGCTCCTCAATAATCAATGCATGGATCCGGGGCTTTGTGGCCGACGAAATGAGTGAGCGGTACGGAATCACGTTGGAAATGGTGCCGATGGAGGCGCCTGTCTTTGTTAACCGACTATTTGCCGAGCGCGAGGCTAATCGTACTCGCGGAAGTATCGACCTCATGTGGATTAATGGTGAGAACTTCAAACGAGCGAAGGAGGCCAACGTTCTGGCCGGGCCTATTGTGGATATCTTGCCGAACTTCCAGAGCTATGTGGCTCCCGAAACCGCGGCCTATGATTTTGGCTACCCAACCGATGGCTTCGAGGCTCCTTATGGACGCGCCCAGTTTGTGTTCGAGTATGATTCGGCCGGACCACATGGCCATTTTACGAGCTATGCTGAGCTGCCGGACTGGGTGAGGCGGAACCCTGGCGTCTTTACCTA
>REEM01000144.1 GCA_007695055.1 Spirochaetaceae bacterium
GATGATGGTAATCTTGTTTCCGCGAATCCTTCGCATCTCGCGTTCGGTCTTCCTCAGCAGACTTTCCCCCCGAAACAAGATATCCCCAGCCACAATTCGTCCAGGAGGATCTGGAACCAGACGCATAATGGAGAGCGCGGTGGTGGTCTTTCCTGCTCCGGTTTCCCCCACCAGGCCAAGTGTTTCACCCGGCTTGAGCTTTAGATCTATACCGTTGACCGCCTCTGCGGTCCCATCGTCGGTTACGTAATGCACATGGAGGTCTTTCAACTCTAGGATGTATTCACTACTCACGCTTCGCTCCTTGTCACTTAGTTCTTCAGCCGCGGGTCAAGTGCGTCGCGAAGTCCGTCACCAACCAGATTGAAAGCCAAGACCGTGAACATGATTGCGATTCCGGGAAAGGTCGCCATCCACCATGCGTCTCGCAGATACTGGCGCCCTCCGGAGAGCATTGCTCCCCATTCCGGTAGCGGCGGTTGGGCGCCAAGTCCCAGGAAGCTCAGTCCGGCAGCAATGATTATGGTGTCACCTATTCTCAAGGTTGCTTGCACCAGAATTGGCGCAAAGGCGTTGGGGATGACATGGCGCAGAATAATCCAGGTATGGCTGCATCCGAGGGCTCTAGCCGCCTCTATATACTCATTCTCCTTGACCGACATAACCGAGGAGCGAATGATCCGGGCGAAGTAGGGAATAGAGTTCACCCCAACGGCAATCATTAAGTTGGTTAGGTTCGGTCCCAAGGCCGTCACCAAGGCCACGGCGAATATGAATCCGGGTATTGCCAGAATCACGTCCATGATCCGCATAATGAACTGATCTCGTGACCCACCGTAGTAACCTGCAATGGCTCCCAAGCCACCACCAATCACAAGTCCTATGGATGTAGTGATGAAGCCGATTGAGAGTGAGAGCCTGGAACCATGAATGATGCGCGAGAGAATGTCGCGGCCCAGGTGGTCGGTTCCCAACAAAGCCTCTGCCGAGGGCGCAAGAAAACGGCGGCCGAGCTGCTGTTGATCCATGGCTTCTGGTGCAACAAAGTCGGCACCAATTGCAACAAAGGCCAGAAAGCTCAACAGAACTACCCCGGACATAGCCCACTTGTTCTTTCGGAACTGGCGCCACGTCTCGTCAAAGCGAGTGCGCTGCTTGCGCCCAGTGCGCAGCATGGGTTGAACCGGCATTGATTCGCCAGTCGTTGCGTTTTGTAGTTTTACCGCCATAAGCTACCTATACCGTACCTTGACCCGTGGATCTATAAAAGCATAAAGCAAATCAACCCCCAGAGTGACGAGGCTGAAGATAATGGCATAGGTCAAGATAATGCCCTGCACCACGTTGTAGTCCTGAGCCCGCACCGCATCAATAAGAAGCCTCCCAATCCCGGGCCACGCAAAAATTCTCTCGGTCACAACCGAACCTCCAAGAAGCACACCGAAACGCAGACCAATGATGGTAACTACCGGCATTAGGGCGTTGCGTAAGGCATGCACGAAAACAACCTTAAAGGGACTCAATCCTTTGGCCTTTGCCATTCGAATGTAGTCCTGTCTCAGTACCTCCAGCATTGAGGAGCGCGTTATCCGAGTAATAAAGGCCGCGTGAGCCGTTCCGAGGACAACCGCTGGCATGATCATGTGCTGAAGTGTCCCGTATCCAGATGCCGGAAGCAGCGTATAACCAAAGCGATTGGCCCAGAAGACTGCAAAGAAGAGGATCAGCATGAGTCCCAGCCAGAAGTTTGGCATTGAGACTCCCAGAAGCGCGGTAACCATTGCACCACCGTCCCAGACGGTGTATTGACGCACCGCGGCAATGATTCCAGCAATGAGACCGATCATGATCGCGACCACCAACGAGGCGGTTGCGAGCTGCATTGTCGCCGGGAGTCGGGACAGGATGAGTCCAACTACCGACTGACCGGTGCGAAAGGAGTTTCCTAGATCACCCTGCGCCAAACGGAACAAGAAGTCACGGTACTGAACAAGAAAGGGCTCATTCAGTCCCAAGAACTCTCGCATCATTTCGATATCGGCCGCAGTGGCATCTTGTGGGAGCATGAGCGTGGCAGGGTCTCCGGGGGTGAAGAACATGATTGCGAACACGATGAAGGTGGCACCCAGGAGTACTGGAATCAGCGAGATTAGTCGTTTGAAGATGTAGCGTATCACTCGTGTTCTACCTCACAAGGCGATGGGGCCAGCAGCGTTTGCTGGCCCCAAACTCGCCGTTCGCGCCAGGTGTATGGAGCGCGAATCCTTTGCCGTTTCTAGTTAAGCCCGACCTCATGAAACATGTGGTAGCCAGATGGCGAAGGAACAAAACCCGTGACGTTTGCCCTTACCGCCACCGCTTCACGGTCGTCGGCTATTGGAATAATGGGCGCAAAACTTGAGATCAGCTCCTGAGCCTCACGGTAGATCTGTTCACGACGTGCTGCATCAGGTTCGCTGACACCGGCCATGAGAAGTTCATCTAGTTCGGGTAGCTCGGTGTGAGAACGGTTTGCTGCGCCAATGTTTCCGGAGAAGTAGTTTGGATGCAGCGCATGATGCGGGTCACCGGTGCTTGCAAGCCACGCCAACTGTGCCATGTCGTGTTCACCACCGGCAGTCATTTGCAGGTATGCGCCCCACTCCATAATCTCAATATCAATCTCTATTCCAAGCTCCCGCAGTTGGCTGCCCATGATCTCGGCAATAGTTTGGCGTGGTGCGTTGTCGTCAATGGTCATGGTCATGCGGAAGCCGTCGGGGTAACCGGCCTCGGCGAGCAGTTCGCGGGCACGCTCCATGCTGCGGGGGTACATGTACACATCGGGATTAAAGGCCCAGATTGAGCTGTTCATATATCCACGGGCCGGGGTTCCGGCATCACCATAGGCGACCTCCGCGAGTTCCTCAATATCAAGGGCGTAGCTGATCGCCTGCCGCACGCGCACGTCGTTAAAGGGCTCCTCCTGAGTATTGAACAGGATGTAGTGCAGTCTCATGGCAGCGTATTCGTGAAGCTCCACGTTGTTATTGTCACGGAGGCGACGGAAATCCGTCTCGGGTATCATTTGTGCCACATGGACACCACCGGTCTCAACCTCAATGGTTCGACTGCTGCCCTCAGGAATGCCGCGGAATGTCAGTCGTTCCACCTGCGCGGGGCCACGCCAGTGCTCGTCAAAGCGCTCAAGATGTACCGCAGTACCACGATCCCAGCGAGAGAGCTTGAAAGGCCCGGTTCCAACTGGGTTTGCACCAAAGTCCGCACCGTACTCCTCAACTGCCGCCTTGCTTACGATCAAGGATGAACTGTGGGCGAGATAGGTAAGTACTGCTGCAAATGGCTCGTTCGTGGGAATGCGAATAGTGTAGTCGTCAACAACCTCAATGTTTTCTACGTCAATCA
>REEM01000170.1 GCA_007695055.1 Spirochaetaceae bacterium
GTTGTGCCCAAGTGGACTCGAACCACCGGCCTTTAGATCCGCAATCTAACGCTCTATCCAACTGAGCTATGGGCACAAAACCAATACGGAGAGGGAGGGATTCGAACCCTCGGTACCCTTACGAGCACAACTCCTTAGCAGGGAGCCCGATTCAACCACTCTCGCACCTCTCCAGTGGTTTAACTAAACGCTGCGACGGAGAGGGTGGGATTCGAACCCACGGAACCTTGCGGCTCAACGGTTTTCAAGACCGCCTCCTTCAACCACTCGGACACCTCTCCGTTTCAATGAGGCTTCACTATAGCGATACGGTAGTCATTTGTCAATGATGCCGGTAAGATTGTACTTTGTGAGAACCAAGCCAAAGGAGTGCTTATGCTACAGACTGTTCTACCTGATGTCATTCGTGAAAGCATAGAGAACAAGAACTGGACTCGTCTCGTAGCGCCTGACGTTGAATGGCCCGAGTACGAAATCGTCGCTCCCGAGCTGGCAGACTATATACGAGAGATTGACAAAAATGATCGGGTGCTGCTATTTAGAGCCCTGCCCCGAGATCTCAAGGTCGATATTTTCGCCTTCCTCGATCCCGAAACAAGCGACAACCTATTGTTGGAGCTCACAGATGCCGAGACCCGGCACATTCTGGCCGAGCTTGAACCGGATGATCGTACCGTGCTGCTTGGTGAACTACCAGGTCAGGTTACTCAACGTCTTTTGACGCTGCTGAGTCCGGACGACCTAAAGGAGGCCAGGCAGCTCCTTGGTTACCCTGAGGAAAGTATTGGGCGTCTCATGACGCCGGACTATGTTGCAGTACGACCTAGCTGGACCGTTGCTGAAGCCTTAGATCATATTCGCCGGCACGGTGACGAGAGTGAGACCGTAAATACGGTGTATGTTACAGACAAGTCTGGTAGTTTGCTCGATGCTTTACCTCTGCGACGATTTATTCTGGCGGAGCCTCATGAAACGGTCGACAGCATCATGGACCGTACTGTGGTGAGCATTTCAGCATATGAGGACCGCGAGGAAGCGGTGCGCATAATGCAGCGCTACGACCGAATTGCGCTACCGGTGGTCGATTCCGGTGGTGTGCTCTTGGGAATTGTAACCTTTGACGACGTGTTTGAGGTCGCGGAACAGGAAGCAACCGAGGACTTTCATCGCAGCGTTGCTATTGCCCCACTCAAAGGCAGCTACTGGGAGACCAGCGCGGTTCGTTTGTTTCGCAGCCGCATCGGGTGGCTTTCTATCCTGGTGTTTGTTAACCTTATCAGTTCGGGGGTCATTTCGGCATTTGAAGAAACCCTTGCAGCCTATGTTACCTTGGCTTTCTTTATTCCGCTTATCATTGACACCGGAGGTAATGCTGGTTCACAGTCCGCAACCCTCATGATCCGCGCAATCAGCACCGGCGACATTCACCTCAGACAATGGGGCCGGGTCTTCATGAAAGAACTGTTCATTGGAGCTGCCATAGGCCTGTCCCTTGGTGCACTTGGTGCTGTTCTGGGAATATTCCGCGGCGGCCCGGCTATAGGCCTGGTGGTGTTCATGACTATGGCAACGATGCTTGTCATGACTAACCTCATAGGCATGCTCATGCCGTTCGTGCTGACAAGAATTAAACTCGACCCCGCTATCGCGAGCGGCCCACTTATCACCTCAATTGCCGACGCGGTAGGTCTATTTATTTATTTTTCCTATGCGCGGTGGATCCTCGGCCTGTAGAAGGAGGGACTCGGCCCGCTACGAGAGTCCTAAGCGCTCAGGTAACACCCACAAAAGAAACTGTGAGAAGACTTCCCATACGTGCGCTCCATAGCCACCAGACTTGACCCAGGCTTGGGGAATACCAAGCTCATGCAGACGCCTGTACACCAGGTGATCACGTTCATCTAGCTGCCGCAGCGTCAAATTGAGCGGCGCGGTAGAGGGAAGCCCGTCCTTTTCGTAGGGGTCGGCTCCACCAACAACTATTGCCAAGTCAGGGATACCAAAGGCCTCCATGCGTTGCAATCCTTCATCAAGACGACTGACGTAGTCGGCCTCCTCTCCGGAGGCAATGGGGATATCTACATCACTTGGCACAAAGGATGGGTGTAAGCTTCCATCTGGTAGATAAGGATCGCGGTCCAAGGGCCAACCGTCTGCCATATGAATACTCAGGGTACGAATGCTGGGGTCGCCCGCACATAATGGGGCCGTTCCATCCCCTTTGTGGGCATCGATATCGACAATCCAAATGTTTTGCGCCTTGTCCTCGGCCTGCATCCGTCGGGCAGCAATCACCAGGTCATTCATGACACAGAAACCATCTCCGGTGTCGTACTTAGCGTGGTGGTATCCTCCGGTAAAGGTGTAGCAGAAGCCTGAGACAAGTGCTTCACGGCAGCAGGCGCAGGTGCCAGCAACGCCGTCAATGAGTCGGTCAAACAGCTTGACCAGTGGATACTTTGCCTTTGAAGGATCATAACGGTAGTAGTTGCCTTCAAAATCCAGGAGTTCAAAGGTCTTAAGAAGTTCAGTCTCAAGTTCATTCGAGTAGAGCCGCTCAACATAGTCCGGAGAGTGTACTCTCAGGAGGTCTTCCTTGGTGACATCTATCGGATAGTCACGAATGTGCCACCGCTCACGTGTGGGACCAAGACGGGGATCCTTGATTAAGGATTTGAAGGTCTCGGTTACCGTGCTGTCGTAGATCGGAATAAGAATTCCAAAATCGCTCAACGAAGGCTGGAGTTGTTCACGATAGATTAACATCAGTTCCTTCCAGATTGCGGATACCCAAATCGATCCACGTATTCTTCAATAATTTCCATATCCCCCGGTTCAAGAAGTGAACGGTAACGATGCAGCAAGTCCGGATCATAGCGGAGTGAGGAATAAACCGCCCAGTGGGCCTTATTTATGCGATTCCGACCCAGTGTCTGATACCAGCTCCGACGGCCAGCTGCACGCGCAAGGTAGTCATCGCCTATCTGTCTGTACCTTCTATAGACGGCAAGATATGCGTCGAATAATCTATTGAGCTCTGCTTCAGTAAAGATTCGTTGGCCGTTGTCAGCCGGTTGCCCTAAGGGATCATGCATACGTACTACATCGCCCACCACCATGAAGTCGGGGTCAGGAAAGGCGGCGGCATTCAGCAACCAAAGGTCGGGCCATAGGTGTTCTTTCCCCCAGTAGCGAGCAGCGAGCGAGTAAAAGGTATCACCCCACTGCACATAGTGAGTAAATAAAGGCTCGCGTGAAGCTGGGTCGCTAATGTCCTCAGGTTCATGCTCCTCGTAGACGACTTCCGGCTCGGGCTCAGGGGCTAGTTCAGGCTCAGGGACCGGCTCAGGTTCAACGGTTTCAGGAATGGCTGGTGGAGGAGCAGGTTCTGCGACCGGCTCTGGAGCTTCTATGAACTCGGTGCGGGTGGCTGGTGGTGGCGCGGCTTCACGGGCAAGGCCTGGATGAAACAAAATAAGGCCCAAAGCTGCTAAATCAAAAATCGCCATACCTATCATGAGAAGCACAACATGCTTTCGTCCTATCCGATAGTCCTCAAACGCTCGTGCCGCATCGAGAGATAGGCGCCCAAGGTGTTCTGTACCCATATTTTGACCTCTTATCTCTCATGATAGTATGATCTGAGCACCACTGCAACGACCAATGCAATGAGCAAAATCTCAAGGATCCTTATCTATGTCGATATCGGAGCCAGAAATCCTTCCGCCCTCGTTCTTTCAGGCAAGAGCCCCGGAGCTTGCCAAGGCGCTTCTTGGCATGTGGCTCGTTCGTTTCGCTGCTACCGACGAGCAGAGGCCCGGCTGGAAACCTCTACTTGTGGGTCGCATTGTAGAGACAGAAGCCTACCGCCAAGATGACCCAGCATCACACTCCTTTAACGGGCCCACACCGCGAACAAAAGTAATGTTTTCCGAGGGAGGTCTTGCTTACGTCTACTTGATTTACGGAATGCATCATTGCATGAATGTCGTCGCGGAACCACAAGGCACCGGTGCTGCGGTACTCATTCGGGCGGTGAAACCCATCCTCGGTTTACCGGAGATGTGGGCCTCACGCTTTGGGGACCGTCCCGTTGCTGCCAATGATGCCCGCCGAGTTCGGGCCCTGTGTAACGGCCCCGGGAAGCTTGCGCAGGCCTTTGGAATAACGGTGGAACGGGACAACGCCCATGACCTATGCAAGGGATCACTTCGGATTCTTCAGCCACATGGGTATGAGCTCACTGCTGAACATGAACTGGTGGAAAGCCCACGCATAGGTATAAGCAGAGCTACGGATCTAAACTGGAGATTCTATGCCAAACGTGACGCTTACTGGGTGTCGGGCAGTAAAATTTCAACGACCCGGTCAAGGTCATCCATAGAAAGATAAACAATTTCAATGCTTCCCTTCTCCAGGCTCCCTTTGAGTTTGACCTTCGTACCAAGGAGCTCTATGAGACGTTGCTCAATATCGGCGATCTCTGCATCACGTGCCCGAAATCCAGCCTCCCCACCTTTCGACTGAGGACGTCCTGCGGGTCTCGTTCCTGGATCCAGGTGTCTTCCGGTGTCTGAAGCGTTTTTTGCCGCGTCGGTAGCTTGTTCACCGTTCGCCTGCGCGCCATACCCAAGCGCAGCATAGGCGTCTTCCGGCGACTCACCAGAAGACACTCGGGTTGCCAAGGCCTCGGTCATGCGTACCGACAGTCCATGCTGAATAACCAGTTCACCGGTTCGGGTTAGGTTTTCGTCGTCCTTAATAGCCAGTAGTGCGCGCGCATGGCCAGCAGAGATCTCTTGAGAAACCAAGGCTTGACTCACCTGCTCAGGCAAACGCAGCAGACGGAGTACATTCGCAACCGAGGAGCGCTTCATGCCAAGCCTCCGCGCCGCCTCTTCCTGGTTTATCCCTGCCGACTCAATAAGAACTTGAATAGCTCGCGCTTCTTCAAGCGGGTTCAGATTACGACGCTGAATGTTCTCTATGAGCGCAATCTCAAGTCGTTCCTCAACCGTGAAACTCCGAACAAGTACCGGAACCTCGGTGATTCCAGCCTCAAGCGAAGCCCGGTAACGGCGTTCACCTGCAACTATGCGGTACCGGCCCTCCTCAATCTGCTCTACCAGGATTGGTTGCAGAATGCCCTTGGAGCGAATGGAGTCAGCCAGTTCGTGGATAGCCTCGGGGTCAAAGTCCTTGCGAGGTTGGTCAGGATTCGGTTCAAGAGACCTAAGTGGAACGTTAATGAGATCTCGGCTGGTCTCTTCAGGAAGCGCTTCACTTTCCTGGGCCTGCAGCAGCGCGTCAATTCCTCGGCCCAAACGTCGTTTAGCCACGCGCGAGCACCTCTTCGGCGAGTTTTTGGTAGGCCTTGGCTCCCGCACAGTCTGCATCATAACGACAAACCGGAACTCCGTGTGACGGTGCCTCGGAAAGCCGAACGTTTCGTGGAATCACGGTGCGGAACACCCGTTCCTTGAAATAACCAACCACCTCTTGCACAACATCTTGTGACAAACGATTGCGAGAGTCATACATCGTGAACACAATTCCTTGAACACTCAAGTTGGGATTGAGTGTTCGCTTCACCTGACGAATACTTGAGAGCAGTTGCGTAAGCCCTTCCATTGCAAAGTACTCACACTGCAAAGGGATAATTACGTTGTCGGCCGCCACAAGTCCGTTCAGGGTTAGAATTCCTAACGAGGGCGGACAGTCCGTAAAAATGTAGTCGTACTCATTTCGCAGCGGTTCAAGGCCTTCCTTGAGAAAAAACTCACGGCGTTCTTCCGAGACCAACTCAACTCCTGCCCCAGTCAGGTTGATGCTAGAAGCAATGATATCAAGGTTTGGTAGCATAGTAGTCTGCACCGCATCACGAGCACTGGTGGTACCGGTAATGACCTCGTAGACTCCCTTACCGTCTATAGCCGCACTTACCGTGCTCGAAAGGTTGCATTGTGGATCGAAATCCACTAGAAGCACCTTCTTCCCAGCAAGGCTTAGATAGGCCCCGAGGTTTGCAGCGGTGGTGGTTTTTCCAACGCCGCCTTTCTGATTCGCGAATACAGTAATTAATCCCATAGTAATGTGGCCGGATTATACACGATACATGGCCCTCTGTCAGTGCGAATCGTTGGTGGTGTGCAGATGCGACTCAACAATGCTCTTTCGGGCTCGCTCCCGAATGCCAATTGCCAATGCAAGCATAGACACCAGAATACCTTCCGGCGTGCGCGGTGGTCGCGGAGAAAGAGGAAATGTCGAGTTCAGAATGATGTCTTTCTCGGTATCGCTCAAGGGTTCCCACCGAGACCAGTGCCCACAAAAGAAGGACTGGGTAAAGGTCTCCCAGTTTTTTCGCGTCTGTCGTACAGGTTCAGGGTTGGGGAGCCGGAGCAGCGCACCACGAAAGGAAGCCTCTGCGTCAAGGCCAAGAGCTCTTGAGAGCCGAAATGCAGCGCGGGCCACGCGCTCGTTGTGCTCACGCAGGTTTGTGGTACCAAAGCTTACTTCTTGTAGGTGATCGTACTCCGGCAAGGTTACAATTTGGTGCTTCAACTGCTCAAGCCGAGCTTGCTCCGCTTGAGGAAGCTCTCCAAGTACAACAGCAAATGACCCCGATGCATCCGTTTCGTCAGGCTTCTCGCCCATGACATACTGAACCAAAGCCCTCAGCTCGCGCCGCTCTGCAAACGACGAGATTAAGTGCTCAGGTCGGGTCGCCAACAGTTTGTGCAGTGGATCATGGAGCACGCCTGCATATTTGTGGAAGACCTCACCACTCAGAGACCGAAGACGGTCCAGTTCAAGCTCGGCTTTACCCCGTAACTCGGTCATGCGTCGCTGTAAAGCTCGGAGTGCATGGCTCGACATCCCTACATCAATAAGCATGTAGAAGAACAGCCCGAGAGCTAAGGCCTGTGTAGTTGCAGGAGGAAGCCTCGTGAAGAACTCATTCAGGTGTGGTTTAATTCCGTGAATGACCACCAGGGTAAGCAGCAGCCAGTACAGTGAGTAACGAAGGGCAATGCGCCCATGAATGTTGAAGCGATAGTCTGAGTAGTCCCACAAGCGCAGATGAAATAGACGCTCCATGAGCCATCCTGCCAGATACTCAAGCAGCGTAACAAGCACGGTCAGAAGCAGGACTGCTGCAAGGTAGGACAACGGTTGCAGCGGAATGTAGAGGACATGAATGATGAGTCCCCCAAAACCGAACACCGGAATAAAGGGGCCGTAGAGAAAACCGGAGTTAATGAGTCGATGATTCTTGAAACTCCGAAAGGTCGACTCAATGATCCAGCCCAGGAAGGCGTAGACCATAAAAAAGAGAAAGAGTTGTACGAATAAGTCCATCAAGTCCATTCCTTTGTCAGACAGCACCAAAACTCATATTTATACCTAGATTGACTCAATATTGTATATTCATTACAAAGATGAGCACGATTTTTCTCACAAACGGAGGTAGTTCATGAAGAAGTTAATCACAGCAGCCGTACTTGTCACGGTGGCGCTCAGTATGGTGTTGGTTGCATGCAGCCAGGCCGAGGAAGCAGGCGGAGTACCACGCATTGTCATTGGTACCGACGCAACCTGGCCGCCAATGGAGTTTATTGATCAGTCAACTCGGGAGATCATTGGTTTCGATATCGACCTTATGAAAGCAGCAGCGGAAGCTGGTGGCTTTGAGGTTGAGTTTCGTAACACTGGTTGGGACGGCATTTTCGCTGGACTCGCTACTCGTGAATACGACGCGGTCATGAGCTCGGTAACCATCACCGAAGAGCGAATGGAGACAATGGATTTCTCAATTCCTTATATTAATGCCGGACAAATTCTTGTAGTTCCAGTAGCTACTGAGGGTGTTACCACACTTGCCGATCTATCCGGCAAACAGGTTGGTGTGCAGATTGGAACAACTGGTCAGTTCGCTGTACAGGAATATCCAAACATCAATGTTGCTACGTATGACGAGATCGGTCTGGCGTTTGAGGATCTTGCGGTAGGTCGACTTGACGCAGTTGTAGCGGACACCCCGGTGGCCGCAAACTACGCGCTGCAAAATGAGACCTACTCACAGTCACTCAAAATTGTCGGCGAACCCTTTACAGAAGAGTTCTACGGGGTTGCAGTGCGCAAAGGCAACACCGAGGTTCTCGAATTGATTAACCGAGGCCTTGAGGCTGTGTTGGCTGCGGGGGTTGATGAGGAGCTTGCTGAAAAGTGGCTGAGGTAAACAATCGCGACGAGGCAAACCGCCGAATCACGGTTACCGTAAGCGATGGGGCATTGATTCCCGATCGAGGAGAGACGTCGCTGTTTTCAGCATGGCGCATCTCCTTTTTCGGGGCAATTGCCCTTTTGATTATTCTACCGACGGTACGGCCTCGGCCGTACCTCGACATCATGCGCTTCCTACCGGACGGCATCCTCGCAACATTCCAAGTAACCATCATCTCAATTGTTATTGCGCTTGCAATTGGACTGATTACTGGCCTCGGAAGGATTTCCCGCATAACGGTAATTAATCGCATTGCCACGATCTACGTAGAGGTTATTCGCGGTATTCCCCTCCTCGTGCAGTTATTCTATATCTACTTTGCCCTTGGACAACTCGTACGGGTACCAAGACTTGCATCGGCCATCATTGCAATGTCGGTGTGTTATGGCGCCTACATGGGAGAGATCTTTCGCGCAGGTTTGCAGGCTATTCCAAAGGGCCAGATGGAGGCTGCACTTGCGTTAGGCATGAGTAGAAGCCAGGCTCTGCGAAAGGTTATACTTCCTCAAACCTTCAGAGTCATTCTCCCTCCGGTTGGTAATGAGTTTATCGCGCTCCTGAAAGACTCCTCCCTGGTTTCGATCATTGCGGTGTCGGATCTCCTCCGACGCGGACGAGAGTTTGCCTCGGTCAGCTTTCAGTACTTTGAAACCTATACAATTGTTGCACTCGTGTACTTAGTTATTACGCTCTTCTTATCGAAGATCGTCTCACTAATTGAAGATTGGGCGGAGCGCCGTGGATAATATCACAGACAACACGCAACTTATGCGAATACGAATTCGCAATGCAACCAAAGCTTTTGGTACCCTTGAAGCGGTGAAGAACGCAGACCTAGATGTTGCCCCTGGCGAGGTTGTACTCATTATTGGGCCATCGGGCAGTGGCAAGAGCACCCTCCTCCGTTGTGTAAACCGCCTGGAAACACTCACCGAGGGAGACATCTGGATAGATGAAGACTTAGTAACCGATCAACGCGGAGATATCCGCAAGATACGCGAAGAGGTCGGCATGGTCTTTCAGAACTTCAATCTCTTCCCGCATTTGACAGCCTTGGAAAACGTCATGCTTGCGCCACGTACGGTAAAGAAAATGACAAAGGCAGCAAGCCATGAGAATGCTCTTCGCCTCCTCGCTCGAGTCGGTCTCCAAGACAAATCAACAACCTATCCAGCGAAGCTCTCAGGTGGACAACAACAGCGGGTAGCAATAGCACGCGCCTTGGCCATGAACCCTAAGGTCATGCTTTTTGACGAACCTACATCGGCCTTGGATCCTGAAATGATCAAGGAAGTACTGGACGTTATGCTTGATCTTGCACGCGATGGAATGACAATGCTGGTAGTGTCGCATGAGATGGGCTTTGCAAGGGCGGCGGCTGACAAAGTAGTGTTTATGGATCAGGGAGAAATTATTGAGGTGGGAACGCCTTCTGCGGTGTTTGATAGCCCTAAAGAGAATCGCACGCGAAGGTTTCTTGAGCACATTTTGTGAGGTATAAGCGAAACAGCACGCTTTTTGGTGAACGATACCTTGAGGATTAAGGCTTTAGAAGATCCTCCAATTGGACGAAAATGAATCGATGAAGTCGAAAAAAAATATCTTATCAAGTTTAGTTGCAATTTACTCGGAAAACGTTACATTTAACGGTAGCTTAACGAAGGATTCGGCTTCATGGAAAGCATGAAAAGAACAACCAGGCAAGGGGCTAACTTGCTGACACCTGAACTCATCCGTAAGTTTCCAAAAGTGGAGTTGCACCGGCACCTGGAAGGATCCTTTCCTGTGCGAACTCTCTACGAAATTGCGCATAAGAACAAGCTCGATATGCCTAGTGATTATGAGGCGTTCAAGGAGCAGGTTCAGTTTCCAAAAGATTCGGAACCTGATTTTCTGAAGTTCTTGTCCAAGTTCAAAAATGACTGGTATCGGAGTTTTGATGACGTATACCGCATTGCGTATGACTCGGTAAAGGAGTTCGCACATGACGGACTGTACTATATCGAGTTGCGCTTCTCTCCGGAACACTTTGCATTTCATAACAATTTTGACCGCAACGAAATAACGAAGCTCGTAATTCAGGCTGGCAACGACGCCGCGGCCGAGATCGGTCTCAAAATTCGTTATCTCATTACCTTCAATCGGAGCAAACAAGACCAACACGAGATGACCGCCCTGTACGAGGAGATTAAAGCACTCAATCTTCCGGATATTGTGGGAATGGATCTCGCAGGTGATGAGATTAACTTTCCACCCGAGCTATTCACCGAGTTCTTTACCAAAGTCAACCGTGACGGTGTGTACAAATCAACCATCCACGCTGGCGAGGTTAGTCCCCCTGACCAAATATGGAAGGCAATAGAACTACTGGGAGCATCTCGAATTGGCCATGGGACCTCATGCGTAGACGACGAGAAACTCAAGGCATACCTTACGAAACACCATATAGTTCTTGAACAATGCATCACCTCGAACTATCAAACTGGATCATGGGTGGACGAAAAGAACCATCCGCTTGGACGCCTCTACAAAGAAGGCGTTCCGGTATCTATCAACTCCGACGACCCGTTTATTCAGGACACAGATCTAACCGACGACTACGTGAAGACCGTACGCTACTTTGGGCTTGGCATGGACGACCTAATTGAGCTCAACATGGTTGCTTTGCGTGGAGTGTTTCTTTCAGATTCGGAAAAACAAGAACTCATTACCGAGTATGCCGACAGGGTTGCAACTTTTCGAGCCAAGAACAACGTATAGCTTCTTATTCGGAAGAACCTCTCAACGCATCAAGCTCAATTGTTCCACGTGAAACATCTCGAAGAGCAGCTTCAAGGGCTGGTACAAGTTCGGTTCTCATGTTGAGTTCCAACCTAACTACTGATCCAAAGCTCTCCGAATCAATTCTCACATCTTGGAATGCGTAACCATCGCACAGTCGCCGGATAGATTGGTGGAGCTCGTAGGGGCATTCCAACAGCACGCTCGTCCGCGACTCCAGTACTTCAACACTGAGCTGCTCTAACACACCCTGGGCTGCCACGGTGTATGCACGTACTAATCCGCCGGTGCCAAGTTTTGTTCCGCCGAAGTATCTGACGACGGACAGAAGAACATTCGTGATAGAGCTTCCCCGAAGCACCTCAAGCACTGGTCTTCCTGCAGTGCCTTTCGGCTCACCATCATCGCTCATTCCAAACTCGTCGCGGGTTAGACCACCGACTCGAAAAGCATAGACCACATGAGCGGCACGAGGATTTTGCTGACGTAGGTTTTGAAGAATACCTTTCACTTCTGTTGAGCTTTCTACAGGATGCGCTGACGCTATGAACCGCGACTTGCGATCAAGGTACTCGAAAAGTGTAGATGCAGTTGGCCGGTAAAGGTGGGGGGTGCTCATAATGTTCCACGTGGAACATCGGTGCCGGGCATTGATCCCGGCACCGAGGGTTTTGTTCCAGAGAGTTGACTTGACCTATTCAAGCCAAGATGGACTCTATTCTTGGTCGGGAGCGCCGTTTCCAGACTCCTGGCCCGGCTCGTTTTCAGACTCGTGATCAGACTCGTTATTGGCCTGTATATCCTCGGGCTCCCCCGATGCCTCAATGACGGTGACTTCTTCGTCCGAGTCGTCTTTACCGTTTCGGGCCACACCAATTACGAAATCCGGTCGTTCAATGTTTACAACTCGCACACCACTTGCCGCACGCGACTGCTGTGAAATGTCTTTGATCTGGATTTTGAGAGTGCTCCCTTGAGAGGTCACCACAATAATGTCGTCCTCATCGGAAACCGATAGTAACGAAACCACCTCGCCAGTACGCTCCGAAACATTGTATGCCTTCTGCCCCTTGGTCCCACGACCATGGGGTGTAAACTCACTGTACGGTGTTCGTTTGCCGTATCCACCAGCGGTAAGCAGAAACATGTTCTCAACCTCGGACACAACAACCACCCCGGCCAACTCGTCTCCCTTTCCAAGACGAATACCGGTCACTCCGCGAGATGCTCTCCCCATACCTCTAACGCTTTCCTCAAGCATACGTAAACCCTGACCATGACCGGTGACGAGAAACAATTCATCCGAGCCACTGGTAAGTAAAGCTGCAACTACTCGGTCACCCTCATCTAGACGAATTGCAACAACCCCTCTCGTGCGAGCGTTCGAGAAGTCGGACACCTTCACCTTCTTCACAACACCACTAATTGTGGCAAGAAAGATGTAGTTCTCTATCTTGAAGTTAGGTAAGGACACTACCGCCGCAATTTCCTCATTGGCAGAAATCTGGAGGATTGCTTTCAGGTGCGTGCCTCGAGCAACGCGTGACGCCTCCGGAATCTCGTGTACCTTAAGCCAGTATGCCTTACCTTCGCTGGTGACAAACAAAATGAAGTCATGGGTTGAGCCTACAAATACATGTTGAACAAAGTCCTCGTCCTTAAGTGACGCAGAAGAGCTCCCCTTCCCGCCACGACCTTGCAGCCGGTACGATGAGATAGGAACACGTTTAATGTAACCGCGGTGTGAAATCACCACGACCATGTCTTCTTTCTGAATCAAGTCCTCAATATCAATGCTCTCAATCTCATCTGGGATGATTTCCGTGCGCCTATCATCTCCGAACTGGGCTGAAATTTCGCGAGTCTCGTCCTTGACGATATCAAGCACTTTTTGTTCGCTGGCAAGAATACTTCGGAGCTCTTGAATAAGCGCTCGAATCTGCTCTAGCTCGTCAATGATCTTCTGTGTTTCCAGACTCGTAAGCTTCTGCAAACGCATATCGAGAATAGCCTGAGCTTGAATTTGTGAAAGTTCAAAGCGCTCCATCAAGCGTGTCCGAGCTGTATCAACGTCGTTCGACTCTTTAATGGTGCGGATAACTTCATCGATATTATCGAGCGCTATCTTTAAACCTATGAGAATATGCTCGCGTTCCTCGGCTTTCTTTAAATCATACTTGGTACGTCGAACGACAACTTCTTTTCGATGCTTGACGAAGTACTCAATGCACGACTTGATGGTGAGTGTTTCCGGTCTACCACCCGCAAGGGCCACAGCATTCACATTGAAGTTGGTTTGAAGCTGAGTATGGGTGAATAGCTGATTAAGAATAATCTTGGGGCTTACCCCCTTCTTCAGCTCAATGACAATTCGCATTCCGTCGCGATCAGACTCATCACGCAGGTCAGAGATTCCATCAATCTTGCGGTCGCGAACAAGGTCGGCAATCCGTGTAATAAGGGTTGCCTTGTTCACTTGATACGGTATTTCGTGAACAAGAATTACATCCTTGCCGCTCTTGGTACTTTCTATGGTAAACCGCGCTCGCACCGTAATTCGCCCACGCCCGGTCTTATACGCCTCACGTATCCCACTACGGCCGTAGATAACCCCACCTGTTGGAAAGTCCGGGCCTTGTATGTACTGCAGTAGTTCGTCCAACGCGATATGGGGCTTATCTATGACCGCACAGATCGCCTCACTCACCTCACGTAAATTATGTGGGGGAATATTTGTCGCCATACCGACCGCAATGCCAGATGCACCATTTGCCAGTAGGTATGGAAAAGCGCCTGGCAACACAAGCGGCTCATCGATACTGTCGTCGTAGTTCGGGCCGAAATCGACGGTTTCCTTCTTGATGTCACGCAGCATTTCCTCTGCCACGCGTTGGAGTTTAGCCTCGGTATACCGCATAGCGGCCGGTGGGTCACCATCGACAGAGCCATAGTTACCCTGGCCATTAACCATGAGGTACCGCATGGAAAAGTCTTGCGCCAGGCGCACCAGGGCATCGTAGATCGACTGATCCCCATGAGGATGGAACTTACCTAAGACATCACCGACAATACGTCCGCTCTTCTTAAATGACTTATCAGACCGGAGCCCCATCTCGTTCATTGAATAGAGAATACGACGATGCACAGGCTTGAGACCGTCTCGTACATCCGGCAAGGCACGACTCACAATAACCGACATTGCGTAAGTGAGATAACTTTCCTTGACCTCATCTTCAATAGAGACCGGAATTACTCGCCCACGAAGTTTTTCTTGATCCGACACGATTTCGTTCCTTTTCCGTTAAACGTCAAGAGTTCTTAGACGTCAAGATTCGTAACTGAGAGTGCGTTTTGCTCAATAAAGAGTTTACGTGGAGCAACATGCTCACCCATAAGAGTCGTAAACATATTCTCCGCCTCAACCGCATCTTCAAGCCGAACCTGAATAATATTACGCGTTTCAGGATTCATGGTTGTTTCCCACAGTTGGTCGGGGTTCATCTCACCAAGACCCTTATAGCGCTGTATATTGAGTTTCTCTTCATTCAAACCCATTTCCTTAACCACAATCAGGCGTTCCGCATCATTATACGCATAGCGGACCGTCTTCCCATGAGAGACCTTATAAAGCGGTGGCATAGCAATGAGCACATGCCCTTCCTCGATCATTTCTTTCATATAGCGAAAGAAAAAGGTCAACAACAAGGTTCGTATGTGTGATCCATCGACATCAGCATCCGCCATAATAATGACTTTGTGATACCGGAGCTTTGTGAGATCAAACTCAACTCCTACCCCGGCACCAAGCGTCTGGATAATTGGCTGTAGCTTGTCATTAGAGAGAACCTTGTCGATTCGGGTTTTCTCAACATTGAGCATTTTTCCCCACAGGGGAAGAATTGCCTGAAACTGCCGATCTCGGCCTTGCTTGGCACTTCCGCCTGCCGAATCTCCCTCAACAATATAAACCTCGCTCTTTCGCGGATCTTTTTCGCTACAGTCTGCCAATTTCCCTGGTAGTCCACTGCTCTCAAGAAAGTTCTTTCTTCGAGTAAGTTCCCGCGCTCGTCGTGCGGCTGCTCGTGCCTTGGCGGCTAGTACCGTTTTATCAAGTATAGATTCCGCGACCTTGGGGTTCTCTGCAAAATAGTCTGTCAGTCTTTCGTTTACGAAAGCCTCAACCAGACCCTTCACCTCGGAGTTACCCAGTTTTGCCTTGGTCTGTCCCTCGAACTGTGGATTTGGCACCTTTACCGACACGACTGCGGTGAGCCCTTCGCGGACATCGTCACCAGTCAGACTCTCATCGACTTTTTTTGATAATTTAGATTTTCTTAGGAAATCATTGAGGGTGCGTGTAAGGGCAGACTTAAAGCCTATGAGGTGCGTACCTCCCTCCCGAGTATTGATGTTGTTTGCGAAGGAAAACATGTTTTCGTTGTAGCCATCGTTGTACGCTAACGCAATTTCAATCTGTACATCTTCACGAGTCCCTTCACAGTAAATGGGCTCCTTCTGAATGACGTTCTTGTTCTTGTTTAGATACTCAACAAACTCTCGGACACCACCATCAAAACGGAAGATATGAGACTTCTCTGTGGGCAGTCGGTGGTCTCGTATCGTTATGGTAATCCCTTTATTTAGGAACGCTAACTCACGAAGCCTCTTAGAGAGAACCTCAAAACTAAAAACTGTCTCTTCAAATATTTCCGGATCAGGATGAAAGGTGACTACGGTTCCGGAAATCTCAGTCTCACCTATCTTCTTAACAGGCTCCTGTGGGGCTCCCCTATTGTAGCGTTGGAAGTACAGCTGCTCCTCTTTGTGGACGTGAACCTCACACCACTCCGAAAGCGCATTCACAACCGATACACCGACACCATGAAGTCCACCTGAAACGGCATAGCTTTTGTGGTCAAACTTGCCGCCTGCATGAAGTCGAGTCATGACAATCTCGAGCGCGCTCACGTTTTCATCAGTGTGCAGATCGACCGGTATACCACGGCCATTATCCTCTACGCGAACGATATCGCCTTTTTCGATTGTGACATTGATCTCAGTACAGAAGCCTGCGAGTGCTTCGTCAATACTATTGTCAACAACTTCGTACACCAAATGGTGCAGGCCATCCGGGCCGGTCGTTCCAATATACATTCCGGGGCGCTTACGCACCGCCTCGAGCCCTTTAAGAACTTGAATACTCTGTGCGGAGTACATTTCCACGGTATTTTTCCTTGTTCCGGTGCCGGTTCTGTGTGCTGGTTTGGTCTTAGATTTCACAGAAGGCGTTTTCCGATAAGCAACCAACATTATATCGAGTACCGGCAACAAAGTAAACAAAGCGGAAGCTTGATGTGGTGGCATGCAACAAGACTTCCAGGCATGCTAAATGCTCTAGTGAAAAAGCCGTTGGCTTATGGTATTCTTGCCCCTTATCGATAGGGTGTAGAAACAAAAATTAAGGGAGCCATGAATGAGCACGACCTCATGGGACTACAGCATGTTCTGGCATGAGGCCATGAAACAGCTACAGGATGAGCTTTCTGAGCAAGAATACTCGATGTGGTTCAACCGTATGGAGTATGCTTCCTCGGGAAAAGAGCAGATCACCGTGAAGGTCCCATCATCCTTCTATCGCGACCAAGTCAAACAACGGTATCTTGCTACCATACAAGAAAAGCTCTTCGAACTATCTGGGAGTGAACTACACCTGGAGTTCGAGGTAGCCAAGGCTGAAACTCCGGTAACAGAAAAGGCCCCGCAACCAAAGGCGGACAGCAAACGAACAGCCGCTACCCAGACACGCGAACCAAAACCACCCCATCCTCAGCTACGTGAGGAGTATACCTTCGACAACTTCGTTATTGGCGAGAACAGTAGTTTTGCCGCAAACGCGGCGCTTGCTATAGCTAAGAATCCAGGAACTGCTTACAACCCTTGTCTTATCTACGGTGGTGTCGGACTTGGTAAGACTCATCTTATTCAATCTATTGGTAACCAGGTCTACCAGGAGTATGAAAAACTTCGCATTGTATATGTCACTATGGAGAGTTTTACCAACGACTTCATTCAGTCTATCCGTGAAAAACGGACTCAGGGTTTTAAGAACAAGTACCGGTACGCAGATGTTCTTCTTATAGA
>REEM01000015.1 GCA_007695055.1 Spirochaetaceae bacterium
GACTTCCGCGATCACGGAAAGGGTTTCCCAAAAGCCATCAGCGATTTGAGGCATTGACGGACGCGCTAAATGCCCATAATACGTTCAAGTCGGCCTTTGTCTGGTTCTACAACAAAGAAAACGAAGAGAATCGCCTGCAGAAGGAACAACGAGACTTCGATGTAACCCTCAAGGAACTGGATGTAGTTCGTGCCGCAATCTCACGGGCATTTCCGGATATCGCCGAACCACAGGTGCGTCTCAATCCGCTGCGGTTTGTTGTCAAGAAAGACGAACAGTGGATCTCAATCGAAGAACTGAGCGACGGATACAAGACGTTGTTAGGTCTGGTTATCGATCTATCTTCGCGATTCGCCATGGCAAACCCCGATTCCCCGGATCCGTTACGGGATGAAGCGATTGTCATGATTGACGAAATTGACTTGCATTTGCATCCTTCATGGCAGAAACGGGTCGTTGGCGATCTGTTGCGGACGTTCCCGAATACGCAGTTTATTCTCACAACTCACAGTCCATTCATTGTCGAGGCGACGAATAACTACCTAAAAAGGCATGCTGTCAAAGATATTGTGAAGGACCCGGAGGTTAAGAGAATCCTCCCTCTTGATCCCGCATCAGTGACTGCCTACACAATGGACGAGCACGGTAATTACCAGAATATGATGGATGCCGAACTTGGTTTGCTGGATGATCACTTGCTGGATGTTCTGAACGACATCAATCTGGTGTACGAAAAAGGGAGCTCAGGAAACGCCTGGCGGCGGCCGGTCCAGGAAAAGTTCTTGAGAAGGCGTTCGTGATAACCAAAGGTGCTATCACGACACCGCAGAAAGAACGACTGGAAAATCAATTCGGCATACGAGTTGCGGCCGTAATCCCTGCGGGGCCTGCGCGCAAAATCCCCGACCTTCGTAAATACGTTTTGTGATCAGGCTGAGTGACGACTCAGTGACCGCCAACATTGCCTTTGGCATACCGGTAGAACTACGTGACCAACCGGCGGTGGAACATGTCGCCCAAGTGGTGAACCTGCATGACTTTGTTGTGCAGGAGTGTGACGTAATTAAAGCAGTAATGTGATAAATCTCAAGGAAGGTACCCGGCTCCCAACAATTGAAGACTATGCGTCCGTCATAATGCCTTCGTCGGTACGGCAAGACCATACACCAATATCGAATATCGGTCTGGTAGCGGGTGCTCCAGATGACTGGATGGCAGTCAGGGTAGATTATGAGAATCGTGGCGAGCGGTGGTCCCTTCTGCCGGGGCCGGAGTTCTCTCCACGGCTATATCGGGGTCAGAATAGGCGCTATGATCGCACAGTTGCGTCACTGTTTCGTCTCAAGAACGAAAACGAATGGCTTGTAGCCTCGACACGCCTGGTTGAATTTGGTTGGTACGTGGTGCAGCATCCCGGCTTCCATGCAATTTCAGAAGAAGAAATTGGTGGACTCAAAGGCCGTGTCGATTGGCGTGTCCAAGGACAGCATTACGGGTTTCCAACTGAGTTTCTTGATACCACCAGGAAGAAAGATGTGGCGGAGTTTTTTGCTCGCTGCCGCCCCACCGGCGCAGATCCAACAGAGGCGTGGGAGTCTGTGCCACCTCGAGATTTTGACGCGGTTCTGTATACCATTGACATCAAGCGTCTCATTGATGAAAGCAATAATGAGGCAAAAATCGTACCTATCGGTCCCTCGCCGTTTCTTCGTCCCTACCGGCAGGCGGCGGTGGGCTTGCGGCTGAACGGAAAAGATTTTGCTCAACTACCGGCGGTACATGAAGAACCGCTCAAGTTTTCAAGTCAACGCGCCCGCCAGCTCCTCACACAGTTTGACTACGGACACAAACTCTTTCCTGAGGATGGCATGTCCGAGATAGCACAACGAGTGCTGACGGGTGACGACGCGCCCGTAACAGCTGTCAGAGCAACCCGCAGGTTGATCGGACGCCCCTATTTACTTCAGGAGATGTGCCGCCGTATCGAACTGACGGGGTGCCGCATTACCGATCGCGAGCCTGTCATAGATGACGCTCTCATTGACAGGATGGAACGGGAGTGGAGAGTTCTTGCACCGGAATATTTCGGTCGAATAAAAGCGAGAGGAATGTGTGATAGTTTCCGACCGCAAGAAGATCCGGATCCGTAGTGGATTAACCGGTTCAGAACATCCGAAGATTGACGGGGCTCGGCCCAAAAACACGGGATGCAACGCGAACGCTCATTTCGGTGTAATCAACAGCCGGATCACCGCACTGCCAAGAAGGAAAACTGATCATGTACAAAATCAATCGCGCAAGGATCTCGGGGTTCCGGCGAATGCTGGATGTCGATCTCCGGATACGACCGTTGATGGTTCTGATCGGTGCGAACGGCGTCGGAAAAACGTCCTTTCTTGACGCATTCAGTCTGCTGTCCGCCTCAGCGTCGGAAACTCTGAACAGCACCATCTCCGACCTTGGTGGTCTCACGAGCCTGTTGACGCGAGGAAAGAGCGAAGACGTTTCCTTTCTGGTAGATATGGAGATTCCCGGCCATGAGCCTTTGGAGTACACGCTCACACTTACGTCCAAAGGTGCCGGCTATTCGATTTCCGCAGAAGTATTGTCGCAGCGGAGGGAGGGATATGAGCATCCCTTCAAACACATAGAATCAACGGAAAATGACATCCGGTACTATGAGATCGATGAGGGAAAGCTGTTGCGACCCGACTGGCAGCACAACCCTCTGGAAACCTCGCTCTCCCAGGTGCCCAAGATGTTCCGCCAACCCGAGGAGCTTCGTCGAATACTGGCAACGGCTACTCAGTATCACGTGCTGGATGTAGGACCGCGGGCACCGGTAAAGATGCCGCAACCAATGAAGCCCGCCACTCTTCCCGGCCCGCAGGGCGAGGATCTTGTTCCCTATCTGTATTATCTGCGGGAAAGCGAGCGGAATCGGTTTGATGTGATCATCGATACACTCCGTACCGCGTTCCCCGATTTTGAGGAGTTGAACTTCCCGCCCGTCTCGGCGGGTGTTCTTGCCATGACCTGGAAAGACCGGAATTTCGAGAAGCCCCTCTACATGAACGAGCTTTCCGAGGGGACGCTTCGGTTTTTGTGGCTCGTATCGTTGCTGCAGAGTCCTAATCTCTCGATGGTAACGATGATCGACGAGCCGGAGGTGAGCCTCCACCCGGAATTGCTCGAACTGCTTTCGGATCTGATGAGGGAAGCCGCCACACGAACGCAGCTCATCGTCGCGACCCACTCGGACCGGTTGGTTCGTTTTATGCGACCCGAAGAAGTCGTGGTGATGGACGTTGGTGATGATGGAAGCACGACCGCTACGTGGGCCGACTCGCTCGATCTGGACCGGTGGTTGGCCGAGTACAGT
>REEM01000236.1 GCA_007695055.1 Spirochaetaceae bacterium
AGAGTCCGGCGACGCTATTGTCGCAGCCATGCGAATTGTACTGGCCCGTCTCTTCTGGCAGGCAGAAGGGCGTACGAACTATGTTACCAAGCATTTCCGCCTTGCCATAGATGTTGGCAATACCGTCTACACTGACGGAGCACAGCGGGAAACCCTGGTATCTGGCATGGTGAACTATATGTTCCACCTTGGGAGTAAACACGCCGAGGACGGGCAGTGTGTAATCTCCGAGGAAATGCTCAGTCGTTGTCCGGAAGGGCTGCGCCCCTATTTCGTGCCCTGTGGGAGCTTTGGCGGCAAAAAGATCTGGCGCATGCGTGAGGTGCTCTTACCACACTCCACCTGAGGCTTTCTTATGACTTCCAGAAGCCGGGGGTGAACATAACCATGACGGTGTAAATTTCAAGACGTCCAGTCATCATGAGAAAGCTCAAGAACCATTTCAACGGCTCAGGAAAGAAGGCGTAGTTGTGGGTTGGTCCCACAGCTTGGAAACCGGGGCCAATATTTCCCAGTGTTGCCAGAGCGGTTGAGAGCGCGGTGAGTATGCTGACCCCAGCCGTGGAAATGACGAGCGTTGAGAGTAACAGCAGCAATACATACAGGAACACAAAGGCCGAGATAGCAAAAACCATGCGCCGAGCCATGGGAACGCGGTTAAAGCTAATGGGAAAAATTCCGCGAGGATGAGTCAGGTAGCGGAACTCGTTCATGGCCTGCTTGAAGAGCGTGACCACGCGAGCCACCTTTATTCCGCCGCCGGTTGAGCCTGCGCAGCCACCAACAAACATCAAACAGAATAGCACGACCCGTGCGAACTGTGGCCACAGGTCATAGTCAGCCGTTGCATACCCGGTCGTAGTAAGGATGGATGCAACCTGAAAGGACGCTAACCGGAAGCCGGTGGTAAACACCTCTCCGGTGGAGAGCGCAAGTGCAACAGTAATAGCCAGTGTCGCGGTGAAAAAGATCAGCACATAGCTCTTGAACTCGGTGTCACGGCGGATCTTGTCAAAGCGGCCGGTGATCAGCGCAAAGTGAAGCAGGAAGTTTGTCCCGGCCAGCACCATGAAGACGGTGATTATTCCATCTACAAGGGCGGAGTCGTAGTGGCCGACACTTGTATTTTTTGGAGAGAAGCCGCCGGTCGCCAATGTGCCAAAGGAGTGGGTCACCGAGTCAAAGAGGTCCATCCCGGCTCCAAGCAGCAGCAGAACTTGGGCTACGGTAAGCCCAAGATAAATGAGCCATAGGATTTTTGCGGTTTGCGCAATACGAGGCGTGACCTTGTCGACCGTTGGCCATGGGGCTTCCGCCTTAACCAGCTGCCCACCGCCAATACCAATCAATGGGAACACCGCGACCGAGAGGACAATAATACCCATGCCGCCCAACCAGTGGGTTGTTGAACGCCAGAGGAGAATTCCACGGGGGAGACTTTCAATCTCGGTGAGGATTGAGGCCCCGGTGGTGGTGAAGCCGGACATCGACTCAAAGAATGCGTCGGTAAAACTGGGGATGGCACCGGAAATGTAGAATGGTAGGGCGCCAACGAGCGCACATGCAATCCATGCAAGGGTAACCACAATAAAACCGGTGCGCGTTCCTAGTTCGCCTCTGGTGCCCCGAGTGATAAGAAGAACCAGGCCGCCACCTACCACGACCACTGCTGCAGGCAGTAAGAAACTCCGGACCACCCACATCTCGCCGTCAATGTATCCAAGCAGCGCGCTCGGCAGAAGAAAAGCAGCAACGACAATCACAATTGCGGACAGCATCCGCGCTACCAGAACCGGCCTCATTCGGTGAACTCCATATTCTGTGCCATACCCTTAGGCTTTTGTGTCTTGCGGAGCAAAAATTGCCTCAATGCGACCAAAATGTTCCTGGCGTGAGATAACTACCAGGTCGTCACCGGCATTCAGGGTTGTCTGTCCGTCAGGGATAGATGTCTTGCCTGAATGGGTAAAGGACACAATAAGACTTCCGGGTGGAAGCTTTACATGGCGAAGCTCTTTTCCAAGAACCGGTGCGTTGGGGGTAATAATGAACTCAAGCACCTCAATCTGTCCCCCCGAAAGCGAGTGGAGGCCGTGGACGCTTCCTTTGCGAATAATCTTGAGTATGGCATCTACCATGGCTTTTTTCAGACTTATTGCGACATCGATCCCGAGCTTGGTTGAGATCTCGGCGTAGCCGGTGTTGTTCACCAGTGCCACCGTGCGTTGTATTCCCACACTGCGCGCATACAGCGCGGTTACAATGTTGAGCTCTTGATTGTCGGTAACCGCCACCACAAGATCGGCAGATGCAAACTGTTCTTCCTGAAAAAGCGACTCATCGGTTATGTCCGCATGGATTGCGGTTGCCGAGCGAAAACGGTTGGCCAGGTCCTTGCACTTCTGGTAGTCGCGCTCAACTATCTTGAGGTTTACCTGGCCTTTGCGTCTTTTGTGTTTGCCCTTCTTGCCAGCCCCATGGCCATGAAAGGTTCCCTCCAGCATGTGCTCTGCAATGAGTTGCCCAATTTTTCCCCCACCTCCTACCAAGACCACCTTGTTCAACGCGGTCTTGGCCTTTCCAAGGTGTTCGAAAACCGTCTCGTTATTCTCAGCGGTTGCAACCACATAGATCTGGTCGCCTTCTTGAATGCGGCTTTCGCCGGAGGGAATGATGTAGTTGTTGTCCCGGACAATGAGCGCAATCAGAAAGGGTACATCAATGAGTCTTCCGAGTTCGCGCAAATACTTGTCGACGATGGGGGAGTGCGGTGTAACGGTGAGGCTTTGCATCTGCAGGTTTGACTTCTCAAAGGACATGACATCACTCAATGCCCCCTGATCAATACTGGTAACAATCTCACGCGCGGTCTCAATCTCGGGGTTCACTACATGATCAATGCCCAGAAAGCCAGCGCCAGCGAGTCGGGTGCCGGAGTACTCAATGTTGCGCACGCGAGCAATCTTGTTGGGTACGGTGAACTCGCTTGATACCAGTGCACAGGAGATCATGTTGATCTCGTCCGATGTAGTCACGGCCACGAAGTACTCGGCGTCTGCTGTACCCGCCTCTCTGAGAATCTCAAGATTGTTACCGGGGCCGTTGACCACCATACAGTCCAAGCGATTCGAGAGGATTCGAGCCTGTTCCGGCTCGCTCTCTATAAGCACAACGTCCTGGCTCTCGCGAATGAGTTGTTGCGCAAGCTGAAACCCAACCGCGCCACCGCCAACTATTACTGTCTTCATGCACTATGCCTCCGGTGCGGAATTCGGAATCTGCACCGTGAAGGCCGTTCCCTCTCCAAGCTTGCTGTCTGCCGTGAGCGTTCCACCCAGGC
>REEM01000013.1 GCA_007695055.1 Spirochaetaceae bacterium
CCATAAGAGCGCCATAAGCCATTGTTCAGCAACTTGATGATAGAGGTAACCCAGGATCTCGCGTGGCTGGGGTTGTAGAGACAGAAGTGCCTCGGCGGAGTTCTTGTGCTCAGTTGCTGACCGCAGACAGGAGGCCGCCCCGACAATACGTTGTTCCAGGCTACGCCCTACCCTCCAGAGATTATGTCCCGAGGAAGGTCCGGGTATTGGGTTTTTCATGGCTGCTCCTTACACCTCAGATCAGTTAGGTGCCAATCATTCGGTACCGACCCTTGTTGCAAGATCCAGGCCATTCACTGTTTTTAGCCAGGAGCGCTCACATGAGGCTGGTTTAGCCCGCTGCACGCCGCACAACGCCTGTTCGGCCCGCTACCTGTGTAACCTCAGTTACCGCAGCCGTACCCAGAGTTACGAGAAAATGGAGTCAGGGGCGCGGAAACAGGCCACCTATAGGCCCTAAACCGGCCTATGAGGGCCTTTTCTGGGTAGGCACAAGAATTGCACTGAACCTGTGGCGCATGATGTGCCGTATTTCAGCTTCGCGGTACCAAGCGGCACGCGAACAACGGAGGTTCAGATGAAACGTTTACTCATTCTTGTACTTTTGATGAGCACGGTAGTGCTTCCGAGCTTTGCCTCAAGCCCGGGCAGCGGTGCAGACTCACCCCAGACACGGAGCGCACAGCTCACCGCATCCGAGTCCTACAACCAAGGCGTCAACACCGCCGCGTATCAGCACTCATCAACAGGATGGGGCATAGGAGGCTTTACCGGTGGGCTGCTGTTCTCATGGTTAGGTACCGGCGGTGCTGTGCTGCTTGCGGCTACCAGCACTCCAACTCCAGGCTACACGCCGGAAGAGGTAGAGCCCATGAGCTACCGTCGCGGATATCAGGATGAAGCGCGACGCAAAAACATTCGCAGCGCCGCAATTCCGGGCGTAGTGATGTCAACGCTCTGGACCCTGTTGGTAATTGCTGCCGCGTCTTCGTAGGCTGCAGCAGACGCACTTCAGCTCAGGTTGAAGCGCTCCTTGAGTGCCTTACGGAAAGCGTGGCCGCTTATGCCCAGGAGGCTGGCGGCCCGCTCTTTGTTTCCCCCGCTCCGCTCAAGCGCTTCCAGATAGTAGGCACGCTCAATCTCACCGAGCACGGCGCGCAGCTCAATGCCGTCCTCCGGAAGATCTACCTTAATACCGGCAGCGCTCGTTCCCCCCGCAGCTACGCCATCGGCGCCGGAGCCGTTGACCCCACCAGCCCCGTGCTCACGAGCAGCAGCTGCCTTGACCGCAGGCGGCAGGAACTCAGGGCCTATCTCTGCAGAACGGCCTGAAGCGCACAGTGCAATCACCGCATTCTCAAGTTCGCGCACGTTCCCGGGCCAGCCGTAGGCCAGGAGGTGATCCACGGTCTCAGGCGACAGCCCCTTCTGCTCATGATACTTGCGGTTCCAGTTCTCTATAAACTGCTGAACCAAAAGCACGATATCTTCAGGGCGATCTCGTAACGGTGGCAGAATTAAGGACATCTGATTGAGTCTTTCATACAGGTCGCGGCGGAAACTTCCTTCCGCAATCATCTGCTCCAGGTCACGGTTGGTTGCGGCCAGCACACGAACGTCGGTTGCCACCGTCTTGTCCGAGCCAACCGGCACTACCACCTTGGCCTCCAGCACCCGCAACAACTTGGGCTGAAGATCCAGCGGCAGGTCTCCTATCTCGTCCAAGAAGAGCGTACCTCCGTCGGCCGCCCGGAACTGACCAAGCCGTTCGCCGGTAGCTCCGGTAAAGGCACCCTTAGCGTGCCCAAACAGCTCGCTCTCAGCTAAGGAGGGCGCTACCGCCGAGCAGTTGAGTGCCACGAACGGCCCACGAGCGCGGTCACTGTTTTCGTGAATGAACCTCGCCAGCACGCCTTTGCCGCTGCCGGTTTCCCCGCGAATGAGAACAGAGATATCGTAGGCTGCAATCCGTACAGATGAATCTAGAACGTCAAGAAAGGCCTTGGAGCGACCGATCACCGGCGGCAGCTGTGCCGTTATCCAAGCTCTTTCACTTGCTGGTGTGCTCTCTCGAAGCACGAGTTCAGAGGGTGCCGAGATCGGCCCGACGTCGGGCGCTATGGCCTGTATCGTTGGGAGGCGGGAGCTCTCAAGCTGCACCTCTTTCACTTTGTATGAACCGCCAGCAAACCGCGGGGGCACTCCCTGTAACAGCTGCGCGGGCAGTGCTCCGGAACGCACCAGCAAGAACCAGCTCGTCTGCATCTGCGGGGTACCTGGATCAAGGAGCACAGAGTAGCGGGCGCTTTCATGGGCGTGTCCAGCAAGCACCTGTGTGAGGGTCTGTTGCAGTGAAAGATAGATCTCTTCGTAGTCTATGGGTGACTCAAGCTCCAGGCTTACATACTGAAAGCGCGGGCCCCCGCCGCTATTCTCAACAATAGTTGCGACGCTCCGTGCGCGCTCGAGGTACTCACTGCCGGTACAAAACAACACCACACGGTCAAAGTCCCGTGTCTCAAGCAGCGACAGCACCGGGCCGGGAACCTCACTGCGTGTTTCCGGGGCGGATAGTGCGCCTGCAAATCCGTCGGTAACATAAGGGTCTCGATTCCCGACAAACGACAAGAGGATACGTGGCCCTTCAGACATAACTGGCTCCCTGCTCTTCACGTGGATCAATGCTACGTAATGCTACTCACGGCTGCTGTTCATAGAATAGAGTTCTTCGCTGTGCGGTTCAAGTGTGGGCGGTTGCGGGTCGGGTACACTGAAGCCATGACCACGACCCGTGCGAACTTGCATATTGTTCTAGTATCAGGGTCACGTGAGATATTACTAGTTTTGTTGTAATATCTAACGCGAGTCTGAGGGGGGAATATTTTTCTTTTTCGTCGGGCACACCAGGCTACTCCGACGCCCGTCTGCGCCGCTACAAGCACTTCCTGTGCTTGTGCGCTCCTCGCGTCGCGCCGCGAGCCGGGCTTCCGGCGGGCGCCCTCTCGCCATCCCTGGCTCGGGCGACACTTGGGCATCCATGCCCATCGTCCATGCCTCGCCTTCCCGACGCTGTAATGAGCAATGTCAACAGCTATTGAATATCTTTATATAACTCTTTATATATAAACAAGATATGCGACCTGAAATTCGGCCAAATATGCTACAAGTTTCCTCGAGTGCTTGGAAAAGACCAGCGCATTGCGCCCAACGAAGAGTTCCAGAATAGTTGTGTCGGAAGACATGCCGGAAGCCTAATTGCTCAATGAGTTGAGAGTGTAGTTGGCTGCTGATTACGCGTGGACGGGAATCCGTGGGCAGCGCAACCTGATCAAGAAGCT
>REEM01000071.1 GCA_007695055.1 Spirochaetaceae bacterium
GGACAGTAGGTTAAGCGTAAGTCCACGTGTGAGAACCTAGCGGCAATATGTTCAAAAAGACCCCCGGATACAGGATCCGGGGCCCGGAAGGAGTGGTTGTCCGGAGGCTGCCCGGGGGAGGTAGCCCGACGGCGACTGCCCCGAGGCAACTGCCTCGGGGCAGGTTTGGTCGACCTACTGCGTTGTAGATCTACTGTGCGAGCTTGCCAGCAATCTGGGCAACGTGTTTGCCTTGGAAGCGAGCGCCGTCGAGTTCGTTCTTGCTCGGCATGCGGCTTCCGTCGCCACCGGCAATTGTGGTTGCTCCATAGGGAGAGCCGCCGGAGATTTCGTCCATGGTGGTTTGGCCCGCGAAGGAGTAGGGCAGCCCTACTACTACCATGCCATGATGGAACAATGTCACCTGTGTAGTCAGGATAGTCGACTCTTGTCCGCCGTGTTGCGTTCCGGTGGACGACATGACGCTCCCTACCTTTCCGATAAGGGCGCCTTTGGCCCATAGTGGTCCGGTGGAGTCCAGGAACATTCGCATCTGGCCAACCATGTTGCCAAAGCGAGTAGGAACACCAAAAATTACCGCGTCTGCAGCTGCCAGATCATCTGGTGAGGCGACAGGAACACTGGAAAGCTGCTTCTGAGCCTCGGTCGCGCCCATTGCCGCCATTACCTCGTCCGAAAGAAGCTCTGGAACCCGCTTGATCTCAACGGTCGCGCCCGCCTCTTTTGCTCCCTCAGCAGCAGCCTTTGCCATTTCATACATATGTCCGTAGGTAGAGTGAAAAACAACTAAGACCTTCATGAGTTCTCTCCTTTGCTCATTTGAGCTTGTACTGCCTTGCCCAGCTTTAAGCTCAGCCGGGTCAGGGCTTCTTGTTCATTTATGGTGAGTGAGGAGGCCGCACGTGCGAACCCCGCAGCAATCATTGGAAAGTAGCCTTGAATCAAGTGCCGACCAACCGGCGTGAGCTTAATCACAACGTAGCGTCGGTCGCCTTCCTTGGCACTGCGCTCCACCAGACCTTGGCTAACTAAACGCTCAATTACAACGCTCACGTTACCCTTGGTCTTCAGGAGCTTCTCGCCAACTTCCGCTTGACACATCGGTCCGAGATGATACAGCGCCTCCAGGACGCCAAACTGAGTCAGGGTTAAGGTGTCAGGTAGCGGCGCGTATTGCAGAGCTCCCTTTTGTAACCAATCAGCAGATCTGGTCAGCGCAATGAAGAGATTTAGTGCACGTTGCTCTTCGACTGACCCGGCGTGTTTGGTGGACACGGCACCCTCCATCTCAGGCTTCGGAAATCCCAACGACTTATTTACAAGCCGATAGTTCAACATAGAACGTTCAATGTTGAACTAAATATGACCATAGCTGCGGTATTAGTCAAGTGGTTTGGTCAGGAAATGGTAGATCAAGCATAAGTGCCATTATCAGGGTGTCTTCGACAAGGCCTTTGGGTATATTCGTGAGTATTATTGAGTGCGTGCACGAGTCCTACTGAGCGCGAGTACAAGTAGAAGGCAGTTAGAAATCAGATACAAGAGAAGGGAGTCCACAATGAACGATATTTCACCACAGGCCCAAGCCCGTTACGAAGCAGAGCTGAGCATCTTGGCTGGAGTGCTTGGGCAGGAAAACTACACGACTCAGCTTCTGGGCCCCCAGGATGACATGCCCTTGCCGACCTTGCTGGTTGCGCTCGGCACGGATGAAGAGAGCCGTGAACGCTCACTTGGAATTACTATCATGCCCCTTGGGGACAACTCGCTTGCGGCGACCGAGCTGGTGCAGTTCTACTCCCGAATGCCGTTCCCGGTTCCGGCAGGACGAGACACCGAACTCAGGGCGGCAACGGCTGCGGTCAACGCCGCAATGGCGCTTGGGCATTTTGCGGTACTGGGTGAGGAGCTGTTCTACCGCTACGTGCTGGCGGTCCCAAACAACACCACTATCGACGGGGCCATGCTTCTGGAGTTGGTCGCCCTCCTTGAGTTTCATCAGGAGCATTTTGCCGACTACCTTGAAGGGGTCATTGACGACGAGATCGCTCTTAAGACGCTCCCCGAACTCATTGCTTTGGGCTGATCCGGCGGTGATGTTGGGGCCGGTGATGCTTGGGGTGGGGGCCAGCGGGCACGCTGAAGGCACAAAAGAAAGCGAAAAAATTTTGTTGACAGGGAAGAGGTTTCAAGCGACAATAAGTTCGCGCTCGAAACTAACTGCTTTTGTATCTGCCTAGTTGAATCCGCCAAGCCACGGCGTGCATCACGAAAGATAGTTCGTGATAGAAACCAACCTCGGAAGGAGGACCTTTTAATGATGTCTCTTTTCACAACACACAAGGAGGGCCGCATGAATACTAAGATCGCGTACGGAATTGGGATCGTTGTTGCAGTTGTTCTGGCCATGAGTTCCTGCGGTGCGTCACCGGGTGCTGCCGAACCAACCGCAGACTTTGACCCGGACAAGACATACAATCTCACAATGGGAACGTTTGGTGACTTAGAGGCCGCCTACTCGGTCGTGCTGCGGTCTGAACACTTCAGATCTCTGTATCCAAATATCAACATTAGCTTTCAGTCTGCCGATTTCGGCGGGCACCATGACCGTCTTACGACTCAGATCGCCGCAGGTGAACGCACCAACGATATCGAGTCACTTGAAGTAGCGTTCATCGCTCTCTTCGTGGAACAGGGCGATTCCTTGACGGACCTGAACCAGGAACCGTTTAACGCGGCCTCGCATATTTCCGATCTGGTGGACTTTGCGGTTTCGCAGGGGCAGACCCGCGCGGGAGAGCAGGTCGCGGTACCTGTTGACATTGCTCCGGCCGTTCTCTTTTTCCGCGAGGGCCTTGCCCGTGAGGCCGGAGCGAACTTCCGAAACCTCGGCAGCTGGGAAGAGTTCATCCAGGAGTCTCGGAAGGTGTCCGGTAACGGCCGCTTCGCTGTCCCTAATGCGTCAGATGTAGGTCTCATTCCCCTCGCTGGCGGCAAGGGCGGCTGGCTGGACGCGTCCGGCACACCACTCGTACCCCGTGCCAAGTTCATGGAGTCGCTCAATCTGGTGGCCGCCGTTCGAGAGGCTGGAATTGACGCCGACCTGAACGCATGGAGCGGCCCTTGGATTGATTCGTTCGCAAACGGAACAGTTGTTGCAATCCCTAATGGTGCCTGGTGGGGTGGTGCATTGCGAACTTGGGTCGCCCCCAACGTGGACGACTGGCGCGTAACCTACCTTCCCGGTAGGTCGATGTCGTCGCTCGGAGGTACCTACTTGTCTATTCCGGCAACAGTACCAGCCGAGAATAGGGCCGCTGCCTGGGAGGTCATTAAGTACCTAAGCACTACACCAGAAGCACAACTCCTTACCTTTGACACAATTGACGCCTTTCCCGCGCTGACCACCACCTACGACGATCCGGTCATGAGCGAGCCGATTCCCTATTTCGGGAACGAGCCGGTGCGCGAGGTCTTTGCCGATGTTGCTCTAAATATGCCAAGCCAGATCGTCAGCGAATATGACCGCATGATCGAGAGTATCTGGGGTTCCATCATTGGTGAGGTGATTGAGGGCGATCTTACGCCTGAACAGGGCTACGAGCGTGCTCTCCGTCAGATCCGATCTCAAATGGACTGATTGATACGGATAAGGCAACGCGGGTGCAGCTCCATAGGGAGCTGCACCCGGCATATTACAGGAGTTGTCAGATGAAAAAAATTTCGACCAGGGGGCAGAACCTCGCCAAGACTGCCGCGCTGTATACCACTCTCGTGGGACTCGCGTTCGTGTTCTTCTTTCCGTTCTATTATATGTTCGTGATTGCCTCTCACCCCAGGGAAACAATGTTCCGCACCCCACCTAACATCTGGTTTGGCGGGGCCCTCTGGGACAATATCCACCGCTTACTCTTTGTGCAGGAACAGGTTCCCTATCTGACCAACTACGCCAACAGCGTAATTATTGCAGTGTTGACGGTTCTGACGACGATCTTCTTCTGCACGATGGGTGGCTTTGCTTTGGCAAAATACGAGTTTCGGGGCAAGAAGTTCATCTTCATCTTCATCCTGTCCACAATGGCCTTCCCGCCCTTTCTGAACATCATTCCCTTCTACCGGATGATGGTTGCATTCGGATGGATCAATAGCTGGCGAGCTCTCATCGTGCCCGGTATGGCTAATGCGATGGGGATCTTTCTCATGCGCCAGTACATGGAAGAGTCAATTCCCAATGCGTTGCTTGATGCTGCGAGGATTGACGGCCTGAGTGAGTTCGGTATTCTGACACGGATCGTCTTCCCCTTGGCAAAACCCGGGATGGGGGTGCTTGCCATCATCACCTTTGTAGGCAGCTGGAACAACTTCCTTGGTGCCTTCATTCTGCTCCCGAACTTAAGAAGCACCACCCTAACAGTTGCTTTGAACACCCTGAATGCCGTCTCTTTCGGCGAGTTTGGTATGGTGTACGCTGGAACGGCCCTGGCGATTCTGCCGCTTCTGGTGATCTTTTTCATGGCTTCACAACAGTTCATCTCTGGTCTTACGACCGGCAGCGTAAAGGGGTGATGATATGACACTAACAACCAAGCTGTGGGAGAAGATCGGCTTCAACCAAAAACTTGCACCATACTTGTTTGTGAGCCCCTTTTTCATCTTGTTTCTCATCTTCGGACTCTATCCAATTGGCTACTCATTCTACATGTCATTGTTCGACATGCGCCTGGTGGGAAATAGGGGTTTTGTTGGACTGGCAAACTACACCCGTCTGTTCACGATAGACGAGTTTTTTGGTACGGCAGTAGTCAATACGCTGATTCTCCTTGTCACCGGCTCGTTATTGCAGCACGTATTCGCTATTCCCATGGCAATCATTGTAAACAACCCCCGCGTGAGGGCGCGCCATACCTTCAAAGCCCTCTTCTTCGCGCCGTTTATCACCAGCACCGTAGCGACGGTCATCATCTTCGGGATGGTGTTTGATCACAATTACGGTCTGCTGAACTGGATTATTGAAAACGTAATGGGTATGGACGGTTTGCGGTGGACCGGTCGTAGTGGCGCTATCAAAGCCACGATCTCCATTCTTCTGAACTGGAGATTTATCGGATTCAACATGGTCATCTACTTGGCGGGACTACAGGGAATCCCCAAAGAGTTGTATGAAGCTGCAGCCATTGACGGTGCCGGTACACTACAGCAGCACCGGTTGATCACACTTCCACTCTTGCTGCCGATCATCTTCTTTGGGGTAAGCCTGAGCCTCATTGGTGGGTTTCAGCTCTTTGACGAGCCCTTCGTGCTCCTAGGCGGTTACGATACGGTGGGTGGTCCCGGACAGGGTGGGCTGACCATAGCCTATTACCTGATGATTCTCGGTTTTAAGAATGGACGTCTCGGGCGCGGTGCAGCAATCGCGTGGGTTCTGTTCTTTATCATCCTGCTCGCAACCACAGCGAACCGAATTGTGACCAACCGGCTACAGAAGAAGTAAAGGGACTATGCAGTATTTTGTACAGCAGCAATATCACAGCAAACCGGCGTTCTCGGGGTTTCTCCCCGGGATCGCTGGCATTCACGGCATTCCGCTGTGGGCATTCTATGTGAACCGCGGACAGGGGATTGCCGGATTCGGAATTGAGAGCAAGGACGGTTGTGTTGCCGAGTATCAAAGCGCGGCAAAGGCCTACCATGCTGTACGCGAGTATGGGTTCCGTACCTTTATTCGCACACACGCCGCTGGCGCTCTCGCACTTTACGAGCCGTTCTTGGCCTCAGGTGCAGATGTGCACAACGAATTGCGACTCGGGCTCGACGAACTCTCTCTGATTGAAGAAAACGACTCACTGGGGATTCGCACCGAGGTTCGGTATTGCACGCTCGTAGGCGCCCCGCTTGGAGCTCTGGCGCGTGAGCTCAGGTTCACTAATATTGGCAAACAGCACATGTCCTTTGAGTTTCTTGACGGACTCCCTTTTGTGGTTCCTGCTGGCGTTGACTACAAGTCGTTGACAACAATGCTCACTACAGCGCAGGCCTGGATGACGGTGTTTCCCGAAGACAGCTTTGGGGCCATGTATCGCGTTGGTGCAAGCATGCAGGACACTGCTTCGGTTGAGGTTCAGGGGAGCGCGAATTTCGCGGCAGGCTACCGGCGAACAGGTCCGGCCGCTCCAATGGCAGCTCTTCGGCTCATATACGATCGGGACATTCTGTTTGCCCCCCAGCAGTTCATGCTGCTGCCGGAGTATTTCTCGGAGCATGGGCTTGAGGGGCTGCCATTCAAACGGCAGATCCCTGCAGGCAAGCAGCATTGTGCATTCTTTGGCGACTCCGTTGAGCTTTCACCTGGAGCGTCCGCTGAGTTCATTGAACTCTACGGAGGAGGGGCAGGAGAGCAGGTAATCCGCAACTTTCTCGGTTGGTTTCGTGAGGAAACTAACGCGAGATCTTTGCTTGCCGCGGGAGATTCACTCACTTCCGGTATTACCCGCAGCTGTGCAATTAAAACGGGCAACCCTCTGTTTGACGCGTACTGCGCGCAGAACTTCCTTGACAACGTACTTCGTGGTGGTTATCCGCACCTGGAATCTGCAGGGGACACCGCAAACGGTGCTGCGTCAGGCCAGTGCGCCGAAGCCACGGCGACTGGCTGCGGCACCTACATCCCTGTGTTCTCCCGGAAACACGGAGATCTGGAACGCGACTACAACTGGTTCGTAATTCCACCTGAGTACTACTCTCAGGGATGGGGTAACTACCGCGACGTCAACCAGAACCGCCGATCCGACATGTTCTTTGTTCCCTCGGTAGGTGAAGAGATCATCCGAGAGTTTGTGAGTCTGATACAGACCGACGGATACAATCCGCTGATTGTGCAAGGCCGAAGCTTCCGCTTGACCGATAGGCCGGACGCGCAGTCATTAACGCAGACATTGCCACGGACGCATGCGCTCGTGTCTGCTGGGGCCTTCAGCCCCGGCGCCTTGTACGCCGCCGTTCTGGAGGACATTGGGCCGGACAACTCCTCAGCTGTGTCGGCGACCTTTGGCAAGCTGCTTTCAGCCGCGTCTGTGGAGTATAACGCCTCTCACGGTGAGGGGTTCTGGATCGACCACTGGACCTACAACAACGACCTCATAGAGAACTACCAGGCATTGTTCCCCGACCGGACGGGCGCGCTCTTCTGGGGCAAACGAGAGTATCCTTACTATACCAGTGGCCACCGCGTTCTGCCCAGGAAAGATAAATGGAAGGTGACTCGCGACGGTGTCAGACAGTATGAGTCCGTAGTAGAACCCGAAAACTCAACCGGGAGTTGTTGGATGCATGACTCGGGTGGCGAGTTGTACCTGGCAAGCCTTGGCGAAAAACTGCTGGGTCTGGCGGCCCTGAAGTATCTCGGCCGCGATGCTTTCGGTATAGGGTTGGAAATGGAAGCAGGCAAGCCCGGCTGGTACGACGCACTGAACGGGCTCCCCGGAATTTTGGGTTCCTCTCTTCCGGAGGCATGGGAACTGGTACGGCTTATTCGCACGCTCCGTGACCTTGCCTTGCCACTGGCCCCGGCAGGTGAGGTTGAGTTGGCCGAGGAGATTGCTGGCCTGTACTCGAGCATAGGTGAGTTTGTGCAACTTCCTTCAGACACTGCCCGTGAGCTGCATCTTAGGTGGGACGCAATGGCCCGATGCCGAGAGGGGTATCGGGATGCGACCGTCGACGGCTTCAGTGGTCGCAGAGAGAGTATCGGCGCGGAGAATGTGCGCGCTCTTCTTCTGGAAATGGAGAGAGATCTCCTTTCGGGGCTCGAGCGAGGGAAGAAAGTAAACGGGGGCGTACTGCCATGTTATCTTACGGTACAGCCAAAGAACGCCCAAGAGATTGAAACGCTCTTCCTGGACGGTGACCGAGCCAAGGTGCCGGACTTTAACCTCAAGCTGCTTCCACATTTCCTTGAGGGATTCGTGAGGGCCATGCCACTGCAAGCGGACATGGCGGCAAAACTGGAACTTCACCACACCGTGATGAACAGCGCCCTGTATGACACCAAGCTCAGAATGCTACGGGTAAACGCTCCCTTGGACGAGCTGTCGCATGAGATCGGGCGCGCGCGCGCCTTTAGCCCCGGCTGGCTCGAAAACGGTTCGATCTGGATGCATATGCAGTATAAGTATCTCCTTGCCTTGTTGCACGCGGGGCTCTACCAGGAGTTCCTGCAGCTGGGACGGACAATGCTTGTTCCTTTCATGAATCAGGAAATATACGGGCGCAGCACCTGTGAAAACTCAAGCTTCATTGTGTCCAGTCTGCACCCGGACGAGAGTCTGCATGGTCGGGGTTTCGTCGCCCGACTTTCGGGATCGACCGCTGAGTTCATTAGTATCCTCCAGGTCTGCCTCTGGGGCCGCCGACCCTTTTGTGTTGCCGACGGCGAACTGCAGCTGCAATTTGACCCCTGCATCCCTGATGGGCTCTTCGATGAGAAGCGCCAGATACAGGCGCTGTTCCTCGGTCAGACCTCCGTCACCTTCCAGCATCGAAGTAAGGGCGATGTCTATCCTGGTAGTGGGGTAGGTATTAGTGGAATCACATTGCGACGCAGCAGTACAGAATCACCTGTGCGGATCGACGGCGCGCTTATACCGGCTCCCTATGCGGAGCAGATCCGTAACGGGGACATTCATGACATCCGAATAGAACTTGGTCAGTCGGGAGGCGCGAGATGAGTCAGTGGGAGTTTACCGGGAATGACGGAGCTTTCCGTTTAGAGAGGGCGGACGATGTACGCGGGATTTATTTCCCTATTGCTAACGAAGCCGGGTACATGGCGTCAATCTGTCCCGACGGCGGGGGAGACGCCAAGACCGATCAGAACCACTTTCTAACGCCGCCGGTCTCTGCACTAGACCTCCACAATACCCGTTTGAAACGCAACGCTTGGGTATGTGCCGAGGGGCGTGAACCCTGGTCAATAACCGGCGCGTCTCATGGGCAAAAGAGCTGCAGGGATGAACACCAACACGTTGAGGCCGGGTTGCTTTGGCATCGGAGCATGCGGAACTCGAGCTCCGGAGAATATGAGGCGGAAATGCTGACCCTCTCTCCACCGGAAAGCGAGACGTTAGAGCTATCCCGAATACGGCTCCGTAACGCCAGCTCGGCGCCGCTGGAACTATCTATGATCTCGGTTTTTCCTCTCTACGGTCGGTCTGCCGACTCACTCCGGGATCACCGACATGTGACCTCGCTGTTGAACCAAGTGCAGGTAGCTGAGCAAGGTGTGCACCTGGTGCCGACGATGAGTTTTGACGAGCGTGGACACCGGAAAAACGCAACAGTCTATTCCGTACTCGGTTGCGATAGTCGCGGCAGCGCGCCGCTTGGGGCCTTTCCTGACCTTGAGCAGTTCATTGGAGAGGCTGGTGACGCTGAGCGCCCGAGCGTTGTCTTTGATGAGCGATACCGGTCACGTGAGCTGCAAATGGCTGGTACCTGTGTGACTGGATGTGAGGCGCTCGGCGCATTGCAGTTTCCCGCTATCACCCTTTTGCCGGAAGATGAGTATTCGCTCTACCTGATAAGCGGGATATTCTCGTCAACTGCGGATGCGGAGTCGGCGGCAAAGAAGTATTGTTCCGCCGAAGGCTTCTCCAGGGCTTATGACGCGAACCGGGCCTTCTGGGCCGCGAAGACCGCTCCCGTTCTCTGCGCGATGTACGACAGCCGTTTCGAACAGTGGATGCGTTGGGTCTCTGTACAGCCGATTCTTCGGCGCATTTACGGCTGTTCCTTTCTGCCCTATCACGATTACGGACGGGGCGGACGTGGATGGCGAGATCTCTGGCAGGACTGTCTTGCCTTGCTGCTGATGGAACCCGGTGATGTGAGAAAACTTCTGCTGTCAAACTTTGCCGGTGTCCGTTTTGACGGGACGAACGCTACGATTGTAGGTAGCGAGCCGGGCAGCTTCATTGCGGACCGCAACAGCATACCCCGTGTCTGGATGGATCACGGGGCATGGCCGGTGCTGACGGTGAAGCTCTACATCGACCAAACAGGTGACCTTGGCTTGCTCGCCGAGGAGCAGCAGTACTTTTCAGACTCGCTGTGGGCGCGGGCGACCGAACGGGTCGCGGTGACGCCCAAGGCCGGGGCAGAGTCCGGTACAAGGACTGAGAACGAGCCCGGAGCCGCATCTGCATCGGGCGACGGCGGCCATCCCTGTCTCAGAACGACGCAGGGCGCCGTATACACCGGCAGCGTGTTTGAGCACCTGCTGTTGCAGCAGCTTTCAGCCTACTTCAACGTCGGAGATCACAACTGCATTCGTCTGGAAGGTGCCGACTGGAACGACGGCCTGGACATGGCAACCGAAAAGGGCGAGAGCGTTGCCTTCTCCAGCCTCTATGCAGCGAACCTTCTGTGGCTCGCCGAGGCAGTCGAGCGCCTACACATCGCAGGCTACGCCATAGAGATAGCAGAAGAGATCTTGATCCTGCTTGACCGCTACACAGGGCAGGAAGTCGACGATGACAATCCGAGTGCAAAGCAGGACTGTCTGCGCAGATTCTTTGCAGCGGCTAAGGGCGGTCCGTGCGGCAGAAAGAGTCGTGCGGACGCATCTGCTCTCGCCAGCGATCTACGGGAGAAGGGGACTCATCTCCTGCAGCATGTCAGGAACCACGAGTGGGTGAAGGGCGCTGGCGGGCAGGCATGGTTCAACGGCTACTACGACAACCGCGGTAAGCGTGTTGAAGGTGAGCCTGTTGAAGGTAAGCGTGTTGAAGGTGAGCATGTTGAAGGTAAGCGTGTTGAAGGTGACGCTTCGTCTGGAACGCGAATGACCTTGACCGGGCAGGTGTTTTCCCTGCTCTCAGGCGCGGCAACACCCGAGCAGGTGAAGAGCGTGATAGCAGCTGCCGACCAGTTCCTGCTTGATCCGGAGGTTGGAGGCTACCGCCTGAACACGGACTTTGGTGAGGTGAAACTCGACTTAGGGCGCTGCTTTGGATTTGCCTACGGTCACAAGGAAAACGGTGCCATGTTCAGTCACATGGCGGTGATGTACGCCTACGCCCTCTACGCCCGAGGAGAGACTGCTGCGGCCTCCAAAGTGATGAAGATGATGTACGGTGCAGCAGCCACCTTCGAGCGCTCCCGCATGTACCCTGGTCTCCCGGAGTACTTTGACCCGAAGGGACGAGGTCTCTATTGCTACCTCACCGGATCAGCGAGCTGGTATCTTCTCACTGTGGTAACCCAAATGTTCGGGGTGCGGGGCTCATGGGGAGACCTCATTCTGTCACCGCAGTTGGAAGCAGAGCAGTGGAACGGCGGCACCACGGTCTCGGTCTCTACTTGTTTCCGAGATAGGCAACTGCGGGTGGAGTATAACAACCCCGAGAAACTAGACGCTGGCCATTACCGAGTTGGAAGGGTGTTGATAAACGGATCAAGCGTTGAGTTCCAACGTGACGGCATTGGTGTGGTCATTCCAGGATCCAATCTCCCGGACGCGGATATGGTCATCACTGCGCAGTTAGAGAATATTCGCTCAGGAGCTTGATATGGGCATAGAACACGATATGGGAATAGAACATCTTGTTCAGGAGATCGAGTATAACGGCGAAGGTTACTCACCGGTTGTTGACTTTGGAGCGTGGAGAGTAGCGGTGCTGAACTTTCATCCTGAACTGCTGCCGGAGAACATCTCAGCCTTCCACTGCCATGATGAAACCGATGAGGTGTTTGTCCTCCTATCCGGTCGGTGCCTGCTCTACCTTGGTGAGACCGACTCCGCAGCACCGGGAAGGATTGTCGCGATACACGGTATCAATATGCAGCCGGGAAGGGTGTATAACGTCAGTCGCGGTGTATGGCACTCCCACACCCCAAGTGCGGATGCGAAAGTGTTGCTGGTAGAGAATCGGGATACGGATACCAGCAACTCCCGGGAACTCTCTTTGACTGAGGCTCATCGGGCCGAACTGGTAGATATCGCCGCTGCTGTGAGTCTGCCCTGACTCTGAGCCCAAAGACCTGATCAGATGACTTCTATTGTGAAGCTTGTTGCGCGGGCTGCGCGTTCCCGCATGCGGTTCACGTCTCCCTGGTGTTTAGAGGCCGACACGTCCGGCAAGGCAAACAGCTGCTCCAGAAACATTCCTGCTGCGCCGTACGCGACGGTTTGCTCCTTCAGTTCGCTGAATCTCACGCTTACACGCGTTGGCGAATCATAAGCCCAGTTCTTGTTAATCTCATCATGCATGACCTCCAGGATCTCGGGGTGGTATTCAATCCGACCGCCGAGAATCACCTCACTAAGGTTAAGCATGTTGACGAGGAATGCAATGTTCTTGGAAAGTTCCCGTGCAACCTTCTGGAACAGCCCCTCGTCATCTTCGTAGATTCCTGCTTCTTCATCGTTCATGTTGAATTGATTGAGGTGCTCGCCAGTTCGGAATACGCTTTGAAACTCGCCAGCGGAGAAGTCGTGACCGTAATGCACCTTGTGACCGAATACAATGCTTGTTCCAATCGCGATGCCCCGGTATTCCGCGTTGATGGCTTTGTTGTTCCTCGTTTCTCCCAGGACGTATATGAAGTCGCGCGGGCTATTGCGGAGCTTACCGAATGCAATCTCTCCCCATGCTCCACAGTTCGCGTCGTTTTCAATGAGCACCGGTATGTCCAGGGATTCATCCAGCGTCTCATAGACATACTGCGGTTCATGCAGATTCAAAGGGTTCGACTGGTACACTATACCGTGGTAGGGGTTGATGATACCGCCGCATCCAATTGCCGCACCGATAATCCTGATCCGCGTACTCCCAAGGCCGGAAATAACTTCACCATAGATTTTACGGAAAGCCTCGGAAATGCTCATAGTTCCCAGACTGAAAGCCTTCTTTTCGGTGTAGAGCTTCTCGCCATGAAGGTTGATTAGAACGGCAACGAAGAAATCGGTCTGAATCTCCACCCCAAGAACTGCACCGTACTCCGGATTCACGGATAGAAAAACTGGCTTCCGACCACCCAAAGGACCTGCGTCGCCTTTAGAGATGATAGAGATGATCCCCGTGTCGTTCAGTTCCTTCACCAGTTTCGAGACGGTTGATTTGGTGATGCCAAGATGCTGGGTGAGCTCGGTCTGGCTCATTGTCTTGTTGACCCACAAGGTGCGAAGAATGCGAGCCGTGTTAATTCCTACCGTTAGTTCTTTTGTCATGTGTTTGTGCTCGTACCTACTTAGCACCGTCTTCGGCGGTGGCCTTATTGTCCTTCCATTCGAAACGACCGCTCAGGCGGATGTCTCGGGACGAGCTGCCCAGCACTACGGTGAAGCTTCCTGATTCGGTAACCCAGTTGCCTACGGCCGGATCGTAGAACGCCAACGACTGCTCGGTCAATGAGAAGCTCAGCGTCTTGGTTTCTCCGGGTTCTATGGCAATCTTGTTGAAGGCTTTGAGCTCCTGGAGAGGCCTATCCAGTCGGCTCGATTCAGGTTGGATGTAGAGCTGCACCACTTCTTGTCCCGCGTATCGGCCGGTATTGGTGATTTCTGCGGTGACCTGAATCTCGTCACCAGGACAAAACTCAGTTTTGTTGAAGCGCAGATTGTCATACGCAAAGGTGGTGTACGAAAGCCCGTGCCCAAAAGGAAATAGCGGTTCAATGTGGCGCTTGTCGTAGTAGCGATACCCCACGAAGAGGCCCTCCCCGTAGAGGACGTGACCGTTCTCTCCGGGGAAGTTTATGTAGGCTGGCGTATCTTCCAGTCGACGTGGGAAGCTGGTCGGAAGCTTGCCCGAGGGCACTGTTGCTCCGAATAAGATGTCGGCAAGGGCGTTCCCAGCCTCTTGCCCGCCATACCAGCTTTGTACGATGGCTGCTGCTTCCTCAACCCATGGCATCTCAACCGGAGATCCTGCATTGAGAACTACTACGGTGTTCCGGTTTGCAGCTGCAACTCGTGAGATAAGCTCATCCTGTCTGCCCACCAGTCGCATGTTGGGCCGGTCAAAGCCTTCGCTTTCCCACTCCCGAGTAAGTCCCGCTACGATGATTGCCACGTCAGCCTCGGCGGCACGATCAACCGCAGTCTGTATAGGGTCCCCTGGAATTGGGGGCAGACACCCAAGGCGTAAGGTTCGCCAGCGCAGCTCTGGATCAGTGACATACTCTATACGTAAAGAAACCGGCTCATCGGCCTGCAGAGGAATGGTGACCGATGTTGTCTGCTCAGCCTCTCCGTCCCACTGGTCAATGATGAGCTGCTCGTCAATGAAAAGCCGTGCTTGACCAATTGACCAGAGATGCAGTTGGTGTTCGCCACTCTCGGGAGACCTGAGCGTTCCGGAAAGACGGAGCGAGAAACATGAGGGATCAACAAAAGGGTTGACCGTGCCAAACCATGACAGTTCGCTCTTCCGAATCACCTCGGTGTGACCAGGTTTGCCGGAAAGATCAAGGTTATGAAAGTACTCCAGAGTCAAGCCGGGTTGCCCGTGATTGGTGCTCAGCCATTCGAGTTCTACAAGCGGTGGCGCTCTATGTATGGTTGTGCCAATCTCGAACTCCACCGTGGACTTCGCACCGGCCTGCCTGCGAATGCCTTCTATCGGAGACACAACGTAGTGTGGGTTGACCTGTGAGCTACCCCCGCCCATGATTTGCGCCCACTTTGCGTTCTCACCAATGACCACAATCCTTAGTTCTCGGTCAGGCTGAAGCGGCAGCAAACTATCCTTGTTTTTCAGTAACACAATTGATTCTGAAGCGACCCGGCGCGGCAGAGCGCCGTCGGGGAGCGGGAGGGAAGGCCGCGGCGTATCCACGTAGCCGCCGCCAACGCGCTCGATCAACCGCAATAGACGTTGGATCTTGTCGTTGATACTCGACTCATTGAGGGTTCCTTCGGAAATTGCTTGAAGAAGCTTTTCCGGGTTCATCCAGCGGGCAGGCCCCGGCATTTCCAGATCGAGCGCACCTAATGTCACATTGTCACTGTAGGTGCCGTACCAGTCCGACATCACGACACCGTCGTAAGCCCATTTTTCCTTGAGTATCTTCCGCAGAAGAGTATCGTTCTCACTCGCGTGCGTACCGTTAATCCGGTTGTAGGAGGACATGATCGTCCATGGGTTGGCCCTTTCTATAGCAATGCGGAACGGCTCCAAATAGATTTCGTGCAGCGGACGTTCGCTGACGTCTGAACTCATAGAGAAGCGTTCGAACTCCTGTTCGTTCGCCACAAAGTGTTTCAGGCACGCCGCAATGCCAGCACCCTGTAATCCATTAATATAGGCGGCGGCGATAACACCGGTGAGGAATGGATCTTCGGAAAAGCACTCGAAGTTTCGCCCCGCAAGAGGTGCGCGGTGGATGTTTACGGTTGGTGCGAGTAAGACGTGTGCTCCCTTGCCGTGAGCCTCTGCGGCTAAGGCGCGACCGGCTTGCTCAATCAGCGCTGGGTTCCAGGTTGCGCCCATGGCGGAACCAACCGGAAAGCAGACCGAGGTTGCACCAAGATTGTCGTCAGTCCCCCGAACGCCGTTGGGGCCGTCGCTCACCTGGATGGCCGGAATCCCAAGTCGCTCCAAAGAAACGGTGCACCACATATCAGCGCCTGCCAGGAGCGATACCTTTTCTGCTAGGGTCATTTCGTTAAGCGAGCCGTCTGTTGTTCGTTCCATTTGTCACTCATACGTCCAGGTTGGTTCGCAGCGCGAACTTTATCAATGATAACCCGGATTTCCGCTCCCTGCAAGCGTAAGTGTCGGAACGCACATCGTCGTCGACAATCTCGCTGCCCTGGAACGAGCGCTCCTCAACAAATACATAGGTCTCAACAATGTGGGCGTTGAGGTAGCTCAAGATTCGTTTGAGCTGAATCTCCGGGATGAGGTTGTGGCGTTGAGAACCCGAGGGTGTACAGACCAAACTCCAGCCCTTTGTTGGTGTCAAAGTGTAGTTCTATTTCTGGAATATACGAAAGTTCATATAGAGTTAGTCACGGTGAGGTCTTTGACGATCTTGGCTGCATGCGTTATACACTCCTATGACACCACAAATTCTCGGTCAGCTCGCGGCGCTTGGGACGGCTTTCTGCTGGGCTATCACCAGTACCTACTTTGAAGCGGCAGGGCGCCGAGTCGGCAGCCTCCAGGTTAATCTCACTCGTATGGTGGTGGCCTTTGCAATCTTCTCAGTCTATTCCTTAATAAACACCGGCGGGCTCATTCCACTGAACGCTGATAGGCATATATGGATCTGGCTCTCGCTTTCGGGACTGGTGGGGTTTGTTTTCGGTGATCTCTTCCTCTTTCAGGCCTTTGTCGATGTCGGAGCACGCCGGGCAATGCTGGTGTACTCCTCGGTTCCCCCTATGACCGCAGTCCTTGGTTGGCTGATTCTTGGCGAGACCCTCACGGTTACACAGATAACCGGAATGGTGATCACTGTCTTGGGAATACTCACTGTTGTGGCTGCCCGGCCGTCGAGCCCCTCACCGCGTCCGGTGGCGGTGCCCATGTCTACTCCGCAGGGTCACTACCGGCGGGGAATTTGGTTTGCCATGCTTGGTTCCCTCGGACAGGCCCTGGGCCTTGTACTGAGCCGCTACGGCGCACCTACTTTTGACGCGTTTGCCGCGACTCAGATCAGAATACTCTCGGGACTCATAGGCTTTGCCCTGCTGTTCACCGTGTTGCGCCGTTGGCACCGGATCTCAGTAACCTTTCGAGATCGTGCCGCCATGAACCTGATAGCGCGCGGAGCCTTCTTTGGGCCCTTTCTTGGCGTCTCGCTGGGACTCTTTGCGGCTCAACGCGCGGGCACCGGGATTGCCGCGACACTCATTGCTACGGTACCGGTGATTCTTATGGTCACGGCCATCACGGTTCATCGCGAACGGG
>REEM01000069.1 GCA_007695055.1 Spirochaetaceae bacterium
CGAGAAAATTCGCTACTTCACCGAGAACGAGTTTGAAAACCGGGTTGTGCTGGCTGGCGCCGAGACCATAGTTGATCCAGATGAGATAAGCGCCCGCTACAACAGTGACGAGTTTCGGCCGGTGGACGGCAAGCTCATCCGGGTGGCTGACGAGTTTGCCGCCTTTTTAGAGGCACATCAGTCAATGCTCTACGGGGTTTCCTCACCCGCCCTGGTAGAGGGGCGCAGCCGCATTTACGGTGCCTACATAGAGCGCGGAATTATATCCGGGATTGATGTAGGTGCTATGTACCGTCAGTTTGAGTTGCGCTCGTAACGCAGTTCATAGCTCATTGCCCGCAGCAGACTGCGCATCATAAAGAGCATGACAAACATAAAGGGCAGAGCGGCCACAATAGCCATGCGCTGCAAGGCCTCAAGTCCTCCGGAAAGCAGCAGTACCGCCGCGGCGCTTGACTGCACAACACCCCAGCCAATTCGCTTGGCCGCGGGGGGTGAGAAGCTTCCGCGTGAGGTCATCATTGCCAGTACAAAGGTCGCCGAGTCGGCTGATGTTATAAAAAACACTGACAGCAACAGCACCGCCAGAATGCTGAGCACCCCGGACAGCGGAAAGGCCCCCAAGACCACAAAGAGCGCCCCGGAGCTGTCTGCAACCGCGCCGCTTGCTATATCGACCCCTTGTCTGAGCTCCATGTGCAGCGCAGCACCACCGAACACACTAAACCAGACAAAGGCCAGGAGCGCTGGCACCAACAAGGCGCCAAGTACAAACTCCCGTACGGTGCGCCCGCGGGAGATGCCTGCAACAAACAGCCCTACGAAGGGCGACCAGGAGATCCACCAGGCCCAGTAGAACACGGTCCAGGAGTTGATCCAGTCAAACCCTTCAAATGGTGCGGTCGTCAGGCTCATGGGCAGCAGCTGGGAAAGGTAGGCGCCGAGGGTGTCGGTGAAGACATCCAGTATGAAGTTCGTGGGGCCCAGAATTGCCACGGCTGCAAGCAGAATAAGCGCAATAAACACGTTGGTGCGGCTGAGAATTTGAATTCCTTTGTCCAGCCCGGTCATGCTTGAGATCAGGTACAGGATGGTGACGACCACAATAATAATGAGGGTGGTAGTCATTCCGCTGGGAATGCCAAAGACCTGACTGAGTCCGCCGCCAATTTGCAACGCACCCAGACCAAGCGATGTCGCCACGCCGAAGACCGTTGCAAAGACTGCCAGGATATCAATGGACTTGCCGACAAACCCGTAAATGTGATCCCCAATGAGCGGATAGAAGCAACTGGAAATAAGTGGCGGCATGCCTCGCCGGAATGAGAAATAGGCCAGGGAAAGACTCATGACAATGTAGATAGCCCAGGGGTGTAAGCCCCAGTGAAAGAAGCTGTAGCGCATGGCAAAGGCGGCAGACTCCGGAGTTCCGGACTCCAGGTATGCGGGCGGGGCAATGTAGTGTGAGAGCGGCTCGGCAACGCCCCAGAAAATGAGGCCAATGCCCATGCCAGCGGCAAACAACATGCTGAACCAACCAAAGTAGCCGTACTGCGGCTTCTCCTCATCCGCTCCCAGTTTGAGTTTCCCGTAAGGGCCAATGGCCATGACCAGACAGAAGCCCAGGAAGGCAATTCCGGCAAGCAGGTAGGCAAAGCCAAAGCGCTCAAGAATAAATCCATGGACAAGAGCTGAGCTTGAGTCCAGGAGATCCGGGGCCAGGGCACCAAGGGCTACCAGCGCCAGGACAATGCTGAGCGAAATAATGAACACGGGGTTAAGATGCTTCATGAATGCTGCTCCTGAGATTTCTCGTCCGCGGCCCGCCGACTTGAGGGTGGCGGCACAATAAGTACCGAGGCCCGAGACTGGAAGGCCAGCGCCCCGGCGGTGGAGCCCAACACGCCAGCAAAGCGGCCGGGGGCGTCCCTCTTACCTAAGACAACCAGGCGTGCCCCCAGCCTGGCGGCCTCTCGAGCAATTTTCTGCTTTGGTGCACCCGCAACATTGCGTGTGGCCACTGCCGGTACATTACATTCCGAGGCGAGGCGCTTGAGGTTTGCTTCTGCAGCTGCAAGGCGGCGGCTCTCCGCCATGGGATCCGGGGCACGTGGCCCCACATGCAGAAGCACAAGTCGGTCTATAGGTATATTAGGTCGATGTAGGAACGGCATTACGGCCGCATCGGTGGCGCCAAAGTCCGTTGCGTAGACTACCACCAGTGAGTCCTCGTGTGCTGCCTGCCCGCTGCCTGCCCCACCTCTGAGGCTGGCGGCTGGCCCGCGTACCGCACCCTTGCGAATATAAACCGGACGGTCGCTGAGACGAATGCTGTCCTGCGTGGTGCTCCCAATAAGGGTGCGTTGGAGCCATGATTTGCGTTTCCAACTAAAGGCAATGTAGTCGGTGCCGAGATCACGTGCGGTGCGGGTCAGTTCAAGGGCGGGCGAGCCTTTTCGGAGTACGGTCTCTACAATCAGCCCCTCTTCTTCAAAAATTGCTGCCCGGTCTTGTATTTTGGAGCTCAGCGCCTCGGTCGAGGATGCCGGGCTGGAAGCAATGTGCAGCAACGTGAGTTCGCGAGTTCCCATAATCTTCAGCTCGCGAGCAAGAGCAGACAGAGCGGCGCGCGACTCGCGAAGACTAAGAGGTACAAGGGCGGTTTTTAGCATGTGGGCTCCTTCATGACAGGCGTGGCTTAACAGTAACCTACCGTCAGGCGAGCATTTTGTGAAGAGGGCCAGTTGTGGCCGGTATGGGCAAAGCACGCTGAGATGCTCCAAAGGGTGCAGCGAGTTGCGCTACCACCAGGCAGTTTCTAATTCGATCTAATTTTATAATATATAAGACAATGCGGTGGATTGTGGGGAAACCGCTTGACATCTGTTTCCACGAGTCGTACTGTTCGCTTGGAAGGGTGAGGATACCGGACACAAGAAAATCGGAGGATATACATGAAGAAACTCGCTGTATTGGCAATTCTTGCTATTTTTGTTCTTGGTGCATGTTACACCCAGACTCACACCGTGGGCGCAGGCCCACAGACCGGCGAAACGACTGAAGTTCGCCAGTGGTTCATTCTTTTCGGACTCATTCCCCTTACCGAAGTCGACTCCCAGGAAATGGCAGCTGGTGCTACTGACTACGAAATCGTCACAGAGATGAACCTGATTGACGTTGTTATCGGCATGTTTACCCAAGCTGTTACCGTCGCACCGCGAACGGTTACCGTTACCAGATAACCAGCATTGCGGTCCGGGTCCTCTCTTCCCCCTAACCAGAGGCCGCACATATGCTTGTCGCGCGGTGGCGTCAACCCGACGCTGCCGCTTGCGGTCGGCCCCAACGAGCAAAAACCAGACTAGGACACAACTCTTCATGATCACATACAAAGATTCTCAGAGAAACCCAATGAAGACCTTGGCCTTAACCGTCGCCTGTGCGGTTTTCGCTTTGGCACTCAGTAGCTGTGGAGCTGCGTCTGAAGCAGCGCCAGGCTCCGAGGATGCAGCCAGCGCACCAGACACTCAGCGACCGGTCGTAACCTTCTCCGTAGACGATGAGCTCTTGGGTGCTCCGGTTGAGTTTGAGGAGAGTGGAGTGCAGATCCGACCGCCCTACGGGTGGTTTGTTATCACAGATCATCAGAGTGAGCAGATTCGCCAAGGGCTCGCGCCGCTGCTGAATCCTGAGTATGCTTACGAAACACGGCAGCTCTACTTTGATGGGGAAAGCAACACGATATTGCTTGTTGCTGCTCCACAAGGCGAACATACACAAGAAGATCACGCGGAGTACTATCAAGACGCACTTGAGGTACAGGAACTGCGTCTGGACCGTTTTGCGTTTGGAGAGTATGAGCTCGATCAGTTAGTGCTGGTGGAGCCGAGCGTGGTTGTGCTGCGCTATTTGCTGCGGCACGCAGAACACAACGAGGTTGAGGTCTTTTTTGCGGTCCCCTCGGCTGAGTTTGCGGACATGATTCCGGTGATTGAAAGCGTCGTTGGTTCAGTTTTGCCGCTGTAGATCGGCATTGACCGCAGAAAAGGAGTTGTGTTTATGATGGAGCAGTATGAAGATGGAGCAGTATAGCGAACAGTTTCTGGAGTTGACGATACGTTTTGGCGGCAGAGTTCTTGCCGCGCTCGCGGTGTACGTGGTTGGGCGAATGCTGATATCGCTCATTCTGAAGTTCTTCCGCCGTGGCCTGGACATGCGTGAACACCTTGACCCGACGGTCAAGACCTTCTTTGTATCTCTTGTCCGTACACTGCTCACTATTGTTCTTTTGCTGTCGGTGTTCCAGACCCTGGGTCTGGCCCTGACCTCTTTTGTGGCCATACTTGGTGCGGCCGGTCTGGCGGTGGGGCTTGCATTTCAGGGGAGTCTGTCTAACTTTGCCGGTGGAGTCCTCATACTCATTTTTCGGCCCTTCAATGTCGGTGACTTCATAGAGGTGAACGGCGTCATGGGGAGCGTGATTGAAATTCGCGTCCTTTACACCGCGCTGAACACTTTTGACAATAAGCGGGTTGTTATGCCGAACGGGAGTTTGGCCAACTCCACGGTGACCAACTTCAGCGTTAATCCAACTCGGCGTCTTGATATGGTGTACGGAATCAGTTACACCGACAACATCGACACTGCAAAAGAAATTCTCACAAAGGTAGTTGAAGAGATAGATATCATAGAAAACGAACCCGCACCACTCATTGGCGTACTCGAGCACGGTGACAGCTCCATTAATCTGGCATGCCGGGTTTGGGTGAAACGGGAGAACTTTCTTAGCGCGACGCTGCGCCTCAATGAGTTAGTAAAAAAGGCTTTTGACGAGGCCAAGATCACCATTCCCTTTCCTCAACGGGATGTTCATGTCTATAATCACGAATCATGAATAGAGTCAATTTATACAACGCTCATAGAGTAGTTAAGGATTGTAGGTATGGTTGATTGCGCGGTAGCGGAGGGGTGGTCTGATATGACCGGCTCTCAGGATGTAGTCAAGGCCAAGGCGCTTCTACGTGGACTTGTGCAAGCTGAGTTGGAAGAAGTTCCACAGGATTTTGCCGTGGAAGCGGGTGCTGCGGCTGCAACACACCTGAAGTCCTTGCGTCGGCTATGGAAAGAGAGTGAGATTGTGGTGGCTTTTGCCTCCTTTGGCTCGGAGATGAGCACTGACGCAGTGATAGAGGCAGCACTTTCGGACGGTAAAGTTGTGGTGCTGCCCCGGGTTATGAATGGCGGGTTGAGTTTTCACCGAATTGACAGCCTATCTTATGCATCAGATACACATCGTTACGGAATGCGCGAGCCAGCTGAGACGCTTGCTGGTTTTGATCCGATTGCAACCGCAGCCGGAGGCCGCCGGGTGTTGGTGATCTGTCCTGGCCTTGCTTTTGACCGCAGCGGTCGCCGTCTTGGGCGCGGAAAAGGGTATTACGACCGCTTTATAGCGGCCTTACGACATGCAGCTCGTGTTCCGCGACCGGTTCCGGGCTCCTCTGAGATCGCTTTGACATCCTATGCGGCATCCGAGACAAACGAGGACGGTCAGGCTGAAGCGACCGGTACTGCCGGAGACAACGCTGCCGGAGACAACGCTGCCGGAGATGTCGAAGCCAGCGGAATTGACAGGTCTTTGGGCCGGAACCAGAACCCCAAGACTGGCGCCTACACACAGCCGGTTGAGCCGCGTTGGAACTCTGTGGTTGTGTGCGCTTTTGCCTACTCTTCTCAGATAGTCTGGCATGTTCCGGCTGGTGCGACCGACGAACCGGTGGACCTCATTGTCACCAATGAACGAGTTGTTCTCAGATGACGCGTCCTTGCGATCTGGGGTACACTCAACACAAGGTGGAGGCTGTAATACATGAGTGAAATTAAGAGTGCCTTGGAGCTTGCCTTGGAACGCACTGAGGGTGTGAAGGGTGACAAGCGCAGTCTCGAAATGCATGAAAGTAAGCAGGCCGGAAAGTCCCTTGTCGTCAAGGTGCTGGATGAACCAGGTTTTGATGCGGGCGCCAAGCTTGCGGTCTGGAGCGGAGACAAGGCCCAGTGGGCCCGAGACGGATTCCTGGAAGCTCTCAAAATGAACATCCGGCTCCCAAATGAGGAAGCTGAGGTTGAGCGCATCCTGCGGGTGAAAGACGGGCTTTCGTTTCTTATTAAAGATACCAAGCGCCTCAACTCATTGTTTGAGCAGCTTGAACAGCTGCTTCGACAGTACCTGCAGAATAAGGATGAAATGGTTGAGCGACTGCGTGAACAGTTTGCTGGGCACTTACGGCGGAAAGAACAAGAGCTTGCCGAACAGACCGGGCGTCAGATAAGAATAGACCCTGCTCAGGATCCCGAGTTTGCACAGTACTTACGACAGAACATGAACCATCTTCAGACGCAGTTCCATGAGGTGCTCAAGCAGGTGAATGACGAGGTCGACAAGCTCTATCAAAAGAGTCCGCGCTAAGCGGCGTACCTGCGAGGTACAACGGCAGGCTGGATGAGGTTCTTTCCATTCTTCAAGCGCTCCGGAGACACGGTTCGAATTCTTTCCGTAGATGGCGGTGGAGTTCGGGGTATTGTGCCTGCCTTGGTGCTGAAGTCGCTGCAGATGCGGCTCACTCGGCTGAGCTCGGATGCACAGCTATGGAACAGCTTTGACCTTATAGCTGGCACCTCAACCGGGATACTTATTGCCTTAGGTCTTACCAAACCTCAACGCGACTCGGAGTCTAACTTTCTCTCACATCCCGAGTATGGAATTGACGACATCATTGATACCTACCGCTTGCATGCCGGTGAAATATTCCCGCGTGCAACCTTTCGTGCGTTACGGCAGGTAATGCAGGCCTTTGGCGAAAAGTACGACTCGACTCACTTTGAGCGCGTCATTAAGCGGCTCTACGGTCGGACGGCTGTTCGTGACGCACTCACAAACCTCATTCTTACGAGTTATGATACCGAAGCGCGCAGGCCATTTTTCTTCAAGCGTCGGCCTCCACATCATCGCCCTGCCGATGATCTGGATTTTCTCATGCGTGACGCCGCGAGAGCGGGTTGTGCTGCTCCCACCTTCTTTGAACCCGCGTACGTCTCACCGCTTCCCCCGGCCTTTGGAAACTACTGTCTTGTAGATGGGGCGGTGTTTGCCAATAACCCGGCCATGGCTGGCTATATCGAGGCCCGCAAGCTCTTCCCTCGTGCAAAGAGGTTTGTGATTCTCTCTTTGGGTACCGGTAGCACGGTCAAGCGCTTTACCTATCACGAGATGAAGAACTGGGGCTACATCGACTGGGTTTCCCCAATGAAAGGTGTGCCCATATCCAGTATTGCAATTGACGGGCAGGTTGAGAGCGTGAACTATCAGCTTCGTAAGCTTGCAGGTGTTGAGTTTCATCGACTCGACGCACCCTTGCTCGGGTGTAGCGAGGAAATGGACGACGCCAGCGACAAGAATATGAATGCGCTCCAGCGGCTGGCGCAAGGAATTATTCAGGCAAACGATGCCCGGCTCGATACCATTGCACGTACGCTGGTCGGGCAAGGTACAAGCCCTAAGGACTCACGGTGAGAAGTAACGACTTTCAGTTCCCGCGTGTGGGAGTCATTGGTGGCGGGCAGTTAGCACGTATGATGCTCCCGGCTGCACGCAGGCTAGGAGTACGGCTCGTGGTACTGGACCCCGCGGAAGACGCCCCTGCAGCGGCGGGGGCAGATCTGTTCCTTCAGGGTGACTTGTACGACGAGAAGGTGCTGCGCAGGCTGGCCGAGGCGGCAGATATTCTCACCTTTGAGATTGAGCACACAAGTACAGAGGCATTGGCGGTGCTTGAAGCTGAGGGCACCGTTATTCGGCCGTCGGCTACTGTGTTGCGGTGCATACAGGATAAACTCACGCAGAAGCAACTGCTGTCTGATGCAGGACTACCGGTTCCTCGCTTCGCAGCAATTCCTGACCCGTTGCGCTTTGATCCGACGGCTCAGGGTTTTGCGTATCCCTGTGTTTGGAAGGCCAGGTTCGGTGGGTACGACGGGCGCGGAGTTCGAGTGCTGAGAAATGCCTGTGATGGTGAAGCGCTTCGTGCGGGTAGCTCGGTGCCAGCAGATGCCGTAGCGCCCGCCACGGCATCCGTCACGGCATCTGCAATGATAGAGGAAGCGGTGGATATAGAGGCCGAGTTTGCGGTGCTTGTTGCTCGCGACCTTACAGGTGAGGTACTCAGCTATCCGCCCCTACGCATGAGATTTCACGACGAGGCAAATGTCCTTGATGTGGTAGAACTGCCGTCCGAGCTCGACCCAACCGAGTTGAACGAGCTGTGCCGTGTTGCTGAGGAGGCCGTACGGGTGCTTAATGGGGTGGGCCTTTTTGCGGTTGAGCTGTTCCTCACCTCCGGTGGGAGCGTTCTCATAAATGAGATAGCTCCACGGCCGCATAACTCGGGACATCTGACCATTGAGGCGTGTTACACAGATCAGTTTGAACAACACCTACGGGCAGTGTGCGGGCTTCCGCTTGGATCGGTAACGGTCAAAGCGCCAGCGGTCATGTGTAATCTGCTTGGGCATGAAACAGCCGTGGGTACCCCATATCTGAGCGGGGCGCAGGATGCGTTGCGCATTCCGGGGGTTAATTTGCACTGGTACGGTAAGTCGGAGGTGCGGCCTGGCCGCAAGATGGGGCATATAACCGCGGTTGCCCCCGAGCTTGATGATGCACGTGAGCGCTGCCGAGCGGCGGAAGCGCTGGTAAAGGTTTACGGGAGCGCGCAGGAGGACATAGCATGAACGAAGCAAGGCCGGTTGCGGTAGTGATGGGGAGTGACTCAGATCTAGGAGTGATGGAGGCAGCCTGCAGCACGCTCGAAGAGTTTGGGATAGCATACCATGTCGATATACTCTCAGCGCACCGGACGCCGCGACGAATGCTGGAGTTTGCCGAGCAGGCGGCCGGAGCGGGCTTTCAGGTGATCATTGCCGGTGCCGGGGGTGCCGCTCATTTGCCGGGCATGATAGCTGCGGCAACATCTCTGCCTGTTATTGGGGTGCCGGTTTCCGGCAGCAAGCTAGATGGGCTTGACTCACTCCTGTCTATAGTCCAGATGCCGCGCGGGGTGCCGGTGGCAACTGTTGCCATAAATAACGCACGCAATGCCGGGCTGTTAGCGGTGCGAATACTTGCGCTTCATGACCTCGGACTATCCGAGCGCCTTGAGAGCTTTCAAAAGAGCGAGTCAGAGCGGGTCACCGCGGCCGGTCGCCGGCTTGCAGAGCTAGGGCCGTCTGAATACCGGGGCGATGTGAGGTCCTAAGCGGTAGAAAGCTCTGGGGGCTCGGTAGCGAGCAGAAATAGAGCAACCGTACAGCCTTGTCCGGGCTGACTACTTATTGTCAGTTCGCCACCCATTTCGGTGAGCAGTTGTTGTACGACGCTGAGGCCTAATCCAACTCCATGGCGAAATGCACCTGGTGCACCTGGTGCACCTGCTTCATCCTGTTCTTCACGTTCGTCTGAGGTTTCGGGGGACTTGGTGCTGAAGTAGGGATCTGTCACTCGTTCAAGATGCTCCGGCGCTATCCCATGTCCAGTGTCGCTCACCGAAAGTTTCACGCGTCTCGGGTGCGAACTCAGCGGGGGCTTCGGCACATCCTCTACGTGTAGCAGTATCTCACCTCCGTCATCGCCCATAGCAGTTGTTGCGTTGGCTAAGATATGGGTGAGCATCTCGCAAAACGAGGCAGGGTGTGCCGCAACTATATGGTTACCATGTATGCGACTTCGAATGCAGATGTTTTCCGGCATTTGGCGTTCAAACTCGAGCAGGGTACCCTGGATAAGATGGTGAAGCAGAACCGTTGGGTGTGGCCTTTCTGCATGAGATGCATGGAGTGCAGTCTCAATACGGTGAACAAGATTGCGTCCAGCAAGTGCTGCGCTCTGAATACCATGATGGTAACGACTGAGTACCTCGTCCTGCTCGTTCCGTTGCACGTTTTGGTGTGAACCCCGGAGCGTTGCTTTTTCGGTGTACCGGAGAATGTCGGAAAAGGTGGTCTTGAGATCGTGCGCCAGACCCGTTCCAAGTGTTTGAAGAGCCTGCATTTTGTGCTGGCGTACAAGGCTTTGATCTTGTTCTCTCGTCTGGGTAATGTCGCGCCCAAACCAGAGTATTCGAGCAACCGATGAGAGCTCCACCTCGGAAATCGACCATAAAAGCAGGTGTTCATGGTGGTCTTGATCAGTCACGAGAATCTCCGCATTGCATACCCGCAGACCAGACCGGTGTTGCTGCAAGGCGTTCTCTACATGCACCTTGCTACGCCAGGCATTGAGCTCAGCAATGTTCTTCCCGAGGCCTGAATCATGGCCCGGGTCAAACAAATTGAGCGCCGCCGAGTTCATTTCAATGATCACGCCGCTATCATCTAGAATAAGAATAGGGTCAGGGGCAATCTCGAATACCGCGTCATAGAGTCGGGGGGTGCCGAATTGGTCGTGCGCATTGCTGGCGTCGTGATACCGAATTCGGGCTGCCGTGATTTCCCGCTCAACCGCCAGCGCCAAATGGCTGAGCTTATTTTTGTTGATATAGTCATGTGCGCCACGGCGCATGAGATTGGCGGTGCTATCTTCTCCAATGGAACCGGCGAGTACAATAAAAGGAATGTCCGACGAGACCCTGGTTTTCTTATATGCATCAAGTGTTCTCAGGGCATCGGACGCACCAAAACCCTTGGCTTCGAAGTCGCTCAGAACTACGTCCCAGCGGCCTGCCTCCAGTTCGCTCTCGAACTCTGGCAGAGTCTCAACTCGTTTGAACTTTACCCGGAGGCCCCCGCGTTCAAGCGCTCTGCGCGCGAGAAACGCATCATCTTCCGAGACATCTATGTGAAGAACATGAAGCTCTCTTCCAGTAGTACTCATTGCCAGCCTTCTCCGATTTTTAAACTCATTTTCCCGTCATCTTCTCAGCTGTAGATCTACTTATGTACTACTACTGAACTCTTCGGCACCCGTGTAGTAGCGACTAAAAAGGCGCCACACCACCATAAAAAGCGAGGCAATCACCGGCCCCAGGATGAATCCAACAAGACCCAACCAGGCAATACCTCCAAGGGTAGCCAGAAGAACCAAGGCCGGGTGCATGCCGGAGCTGTCTCCCAGTAACATCGGTTTCAGAAGGTTCTGACTCAAGCTGACAACCGCGAGACTTATTCCAAGCATGAGAAGTCCGGATAGAGGGCGCCCGGAGACCACCAGGATAATTGAGGCGGGAACCAGAATAAAGTTGGTTCCAACCAAGGGTACCATTGAGAAGACAACCATGATCATGCCCCAAAGAAAAGGAGCTGGCAAGCCAAAGCTCAAAAACAGAATTGTGCCGAATACTCCTTCACCCAGGCCAATTACAACAGTGCTTCTCAGCGTTGCGCCAGCGGTGCGAACCGCTTCGTTGGTAATGCGGTCAAAGTCCTCGTCGGCAAGCGGAAGCAACTTTTTTATACCGTCTATGAAGGCTGGCCCATCCAGAAGAAAGAAGAACACGAGCAGCAGCATAAGAATGGTTTGTGCGACCCCTCCAGCAAGGCCCAAAAACGAGGTGCGGAAGGCGTTGAGGGCAAGATCCCCCAGCCCCCGCAAGAAGTCTTCGCTGCTCTCAACAAGTGCCTCTGGATCCAACTCCTCCAAGGACGGCCCAACCACCGGTAGTTCGCGGAGTACCTCAAGCAAGGAGTGTTCGCCGCGAAGCTCTTCGTACCGTTCGGATAGTTCGACGTAGGCAGTTGAAAGCTCGGCATAGGCGGCGGCTCCAAGGAGGCCAAGTGGCAAAATGACCACAACCGTAAGGATGAATACCGTGAGGAGCGCCGCTGGTGGAGCTTGATTGCGGAAAAGCTTTTTGAGACGGGAAAAAGGCGCCCAAAAGATCCTTGCAGCCAAGGCGGCGAGAATGAGTGAAATGAAGAACGGCGCAAGCAAGCGCAGAAAGACTACGCTCACTGCCACCACTAGCACAAGGAAAAAGACCTCAAAAAAGCGGTTTCGCTGCGACTCTTTTGCCATTCTGATCCTCCCTTTGTGTGCAGCTCCGGTACATCCATGATATAGTAAGAGCTAGAGAATGTTCGACACCACTGCTTGGAGAAATTGCGGATGATTGCGGTGCCGTTACCGCCTCCCGATAAACGCACGCTTGAGCGTGAATATAGGGCAGCGCGGATCAAATATGAGTCGATGCTTGAGGAATTCCGTCGCGACATGTCGACCAGATTCCGTAGACTAGAAATAGACCCTGCGATCAAAGTAAGGGTCAAGTCCTTTGAAAGCTATTACAAGAAACTCATGGCTCGTGCTCGGAGTCTCGGGCCAGATGCCGAGTCGGTGGAGATATCGGATTTTCTTGGCGTGCGGGTTGTCTGCCCTTTCCTTGAAGACCTCAGAGTCATAGAACAGCAGCTCAGAAGTGCCTATCGGGTTGTTGAGGTTGAGCGTAAAGGCGCGGAATACTCGGTGCGTGAGTTCGGCTACAGTTCCATCCATTATCTTATTCAGATACCTATGGAGATGTGGCAGCGCGCAGGCTTCGACGAAGTGCAGATCTGTGAGGTGCAGGTACGCACAATTTTACAAGATGCCTGGGCCGAGGTCGAGCATGAGCTCATTTACAAGAATGAGTTCAGTCCCTTCGACGAACCGCTCCGACGTAAGCTTGCGGCGCTCAATGCCAACCTCTCGCTCTCGGATATTATTTTTCAGGAAATACGGGAATACCAGCGACAACTCCAGTCCGAACTCCGTAAGCGTCGTCGGGGCTTTCACTCAAAGGTTGCCGAACTAAACACCGGAGACGGAAACGGCCAGAGCACAGGCACCCGACTGGCCAACGGTTTGGGGAATTTTCCCGGCCCCGGTAACAGTATCGATGCTTTCGTAGATGAGCAGAATCCGCTGGAGATATACCAAAGTGCAATTGTTGCCTCCGGTGGCGACTCGGTAGACAACCTGTTGCTCCAAGCGCTGCTTGCGCATAACAGCGGTGACCTGGAACGTGCTGTGGAACTCTACGGCCGTATTCTCCAACATGACCCCAAACCAGATACACAGGCGGTCATACTAGTACATCGTGGCATGGCCGAGTTTTCACGAGCAAAGTACGAGGAAGCTATTCGTGATTTCACAAAGACGCTTGAACTCGACAGCACCAACGTTAAAGCACTCTATTATCGTGGAACCGTTTTTCGCATGATGGGCCAGCATGGTGAATCCCTTGCGGATCTAGATCGATGTATAGATATCGACCCCTATCAGTTTGACGGGCTGTATGCACGTGCACAGCTTCGTTATGAATTAGGCGATTACGCTTTAGCAATGGCCGACTGTGACCGGGCAATTGCCTTGGATCCCGACCTTCCGGAACTCAGCAGATTCCGTGCCCTCATTACCGAGGCGGTCGGGAAAACACTTTAGCTCCCGCGAGACCCGTGACCTTCGCGACGCCCGCGACACCGTTCGCACACGGAGCACAGATACACACCCTGCTCGGAACCTCAGTGAGCTATGAATGGAGAGGCAATGGACAATACAGCACTTCAACGATATTTTGCATCTGACAACGCGGCACCAGTGCATCCACGCGTGATGCAGGCGCTTGCAGACTGCAACACAGGACACGCATTGTCCTACGGCGCCGACACGGTGAGCGAGCGGTGCCAGCATAGGTTTCGTGAACTCTTTGGAAAGCAAAGCGAGACGTTTTTGGTTTACAACGGCACCGGAGCAAATGTTGTTGCGGTTGCTGCGGCACTCCGCTCGCATCAGGCAGTTATCTGTAGCGACGTGGCTCACATCAACACCGATGAGTGTGGAGCCGTTGAGGCGCTTACCGGCTGCAAGCTCCTACCTGTAAAGACGAGCGACGGCAAAGTGAGCGTCGAGGAATGTGCGGCACTCCTCCCGGATCCCAATTTTGTACATCATGTGCAGCCGGGGATGCTCTCGCTCACACAGAGCAGCGAGCTTGGGACTGTATATAGCCCGGACGAGCTTCGCAGGCTGTGTGACTTTGCACACCGGCATGGACTCGTGGTTCACATGGATGGAGCCCGCATTGCAAATGCGGCCGCAGCGCTTGGGTGCTCGCTTTCTGAGGTTTCTACCGAGTGTGGTGTGGACATTCTCTCATTTGGTGGCACCAAAAATGGGCTTATGTTCGGCGAAGCCATTGTATGTAGAGACCCAAACTCTCTACCCGCCTTACCTTTTATGCGTAAGCAGACGGCACAGCTGAGTTCCAAGATGCGTTACATTGCGGCTCAGTTTGAGACGCTCCTGCAAGATGAGCTCTGGCGGGAAAATGCCGTGCACGCCAACAAGGCGGCTGCCAAGCTGGCTGCTGGCTTAGAGGAATTCGCTGAAGTTAGCCTGGCCTTTAAGGTTGAGGCGAACGCGGTCTTTGTCCGGGTGCCGCTTGACTGGATCCCGCATCTTCAGCGGCATGAGCTTTTCTATGTCTGGAAACCCGAGCAAGGGCTTATACGCCTCATGTGCTCCTACGATACCGAACGCCAGGATATTGATCGTCTACTGGGGCGATTCCGCGAGGTGGCTGGCCAGTAAGGACGGCCGGTTGCTGAGATAGCGGGTCGGTAAAGTAAGGTTGTCTTTGCCAAGAGTCACCTTGACCCCTTATACTCTCGAAAAAGAGCTTCAGGAGGATTGTGGAATGCCACCATTGTCGGAATACAACATTGAAGATTTTGTAGCGGTTTACGCGGGAGATACCGATATAATTCAGGAAATAATTGATATCTTCCTGGAAGAAGCGCCTGAGCGTCTCAAGGCACTGCAATCTGCATTTGAAACCGGTTCCTATGACGGAGTCGACAGAGTAGCACATTCCTTGGCAAACACATCCGGTACACTGAAAGCGGAAGTGACCTTAGATCTTTCACGGGCTGTTGAGAATGCAGTCCGTTCGGGAAATGAAGGTGAGGTAGCAACCCTGCTGCCGCAGCTCATAGAATCGCTCACCGAGGTCATAGCGAAGGTTCGTGAGTATCGCGACGCACTCTAGACCTCAGGACGGCGTTCAGGAATGGGCTGAGGGGATTGTTCAGATGCGGCGAACTCGGGGCTTAAGAAAAGCGCGCAGAAGCAGTGTCCATACTCAGCCTGGTCTGGAACGTTGTAGGCACAAGGACAGGTAATGTCTTTATCAGCCGCTCGAGTTCCTTCGCCATCACGGCATGGACAAAGATAATATCCGTACCGGTTATAATTGGTTGTTAAGCCCTGCACCAGATCCTCAAGGAACTCGGCATCGGGATTGAGCACCCACCCCTTGTGTTCTGCAACGCGGCGAACAAAGGTGTGGGTTTGTTCAAGAGTCTTCTTGCGGGGATTCATAGGTGGGGGTTCTTCCTCATAGCAATGCTACATTCCTAGTACGGTTCGCCATTCTTTCTCGGTAAACCCGGACAGAGCCTTTTCACGGTTGTAAACCAGCACCGGAAAGATTGGCAAGCTCTCGTAGCGGGAGCGTAACTCATCCTTAACCTTGCGTTTTAGATCTGGGTCGATCTGATCCAAAAAGACGTACTTATACGCGAGGCCCTGATTCCTGAGAAAACTCATGGCACGCTTGCAAAAGGCACAGGTGGAAAGCGCGAGCACCAGGATCTCTTTGCCTGTGTCGGTGCCATCTTCATGCTGGAACTCGACGCTGTCTAGTATATCCGCCATCTAAGCATCCTCCATTGGCAAACTATAGACCGGGTACTGCCTTTCTGCAAGGCGTCAAATCTCGCTACATTGACAGCCGGTCGCATTTTTCGTAGTCTAGCGCCATGAATCCCGACCGGCCTGACCAAACTCACAGTGGCTCAAACAACGACGGATCTACCGAGGGCTTTTTCGGCCGGTTGTTAGCGACATTCTTTGGTGGTGAAGATCCTGATCGCGAAAAGAGACGACTCCTCAAGAACCTCACAAAGGAGCTGAAAAGACGTAAGTCAAAACTCTATAAGCCAAGTAATGAAGAAGCTGGCGTAGGAATTGCTAAATTCTTCTTTGACATTTATCGTGTCGTGGCTCCAGCCCAGGCAATTCTACAGAATGCCTCCGAGTCTGGGGGAGTCAAGAGTATTGTCATTGATTCGTTCCTGAGTGAGGAACAACGAGAATTACGGGAGCGTTTCTCGGAAGATACTATTCGGGAACGCTCCAAGAGCACAGAAACCAAGGCTTTGGCAGAAGAACTTAGACAAACCATGATTAATTTCTTCGGCTCCTTTGACTCCAATAAGGTGAAGGAGATCAACGGGCTCTACAATCAGCTCCTTCTTTTGCTGCAGTTTATTCAGTTCGACTACTACATGGTGCTCAAGAAGTTCGACGCCTCCCTCAATGAAGGTGACCAAGCCCACAAACCTAAGTTTGAACCAATTAGCGCTGAGTATATCATTGATGATCTCAAGGACTTTCTCGAGGTGGCTTTGCCTCTTGACCCAAGTGCGGACTGGGATAAGGTGCTTGATGTGCTTCAGACGTACCGGGGCGTTGAGGTTATTTCTCGTCCGGCCTGGAAAAAGGTAATGCAGGCCGTTAAAGAAATGCGGGATTCCGAGTTGTTTCCCATGATTATTCAACATGTTGAGAAAGAACCATTCTGGAAACCAATGGTACGGATCCCGAACGAGAAAATAGTTGAGGCCTATTTGAACGCGCTGAAAACCTCCACCGAAGGTACCATGCAGAAAATTCTCACCGAGAGAAAGAACCTCAAGGTAGATCAGCTGTGTCGGCAGGTCTTTGGATTTTTGCTGCCACAACTGCGGAGGAATGCTTTGACGGGCTCTAATCAGGCGTC
>REEM01000119.1 GCA_007695055.1 Spirochaetaceae bacterium
TTTGGATCAAAGGAAGGGCTGTTCGAAGCGGTCGCCCGGAAGGAAGGGGCAAGGATTCTCGTCGAACGCGCGGTTCCCGAGGGTGCCGGTCTGTCGGTGGCACTGGAATCACTACTGAAACATTACGAACGCGACGGGGACACCATCGCGAGATTTGTAGCACAAGAGCACCTGTTTGAGCCGATTCGACAAGTGGTGGAACGAGGACGCGAGGTTCATAGGGATTGGGAGGAGTTTGCCGGTGTTGCGCGTGCCAACTGCCGGGTTGAACGATACCTGTCACACGGTCCGATTATCGAGCGCGCCCACCGAGCTAGAGAACGCACTTGGGCTTAGCGGTGAGGCCGCCCGGTCAACTGGACAGCACGAATGAACTCTTGGCGGCACTGAAGAAGGAGGGGTATACTGGCATGGGGAAAACAATGATTTCATGGGCAGAAGCACGCAGACAAGAAGGTCTCAAACAGGGCATAGAACAAGGCCTCAACGAGGGGCTCACAAAAACGCTTATGCGCTTGATGAGATCATAGAGCCGGGAGCTACCCACGACTCGGTTCTCAGACATTTGGAATAACATATACTCGGCGGCTGCGCTGCGATGATCCTGAAGTCACGTACACGTAAATGGTGTATGAGCAGGGTGACGGAATCCTTTTGGCGGTGGAGGATATCGCTCCGGAGACGCCCGCAGCCGTACCGGCAAAAGCTGGAGGTGAAACAATGACTACCCACGGCGAGATCCTTGTCTACCAGACCGATGACGGAACCGTCAGACTCGACGTCCGCCTGCAAGATGAAACCGTCTGGCTGACCCAGGCGTTGATGGCGGAACTTTTCGGCACAACACAGCAAAACATCAGCTCCCACCTCGGCAATATCTATGACGAAAAAGAGCTCCTGCCGGAGGCAACTCACAAGAAATTCTTGTTGGTTCGCCAGGAGGGTACCCGCGGCGTTCAGCGGGACGTCGACCACTACAACCTCGACGCCATCATCTCTGTCGGCTACCGCGTGAAGAGTAAGGTCGCGACACGTTTTCGCATCTGGGCAACGGAACGTCTCAAGGAATACATCGTCAAAGGCTTCACCATGGATGACGAGCGGCTGCGCAACCCGCCTGGCCCCGGCGCCCCCATCCCGGACTACTTTGATGAACTCCTTGAACGCATCCGTGATATCCGTGCCAGCGAACGGCGCATGTACCTGCGCGTCCGGGAGATCTTTGCGATGGCCGCCGACTACGACCCCGGCGACAAGGAAACCCTCCGCTTCTTCCGGGTCATTCAGAATAAGCTCCACTTCGCCGCGACCGGCAAGACCGCTGCGGAACTGATTCAATCCCGCGCCAAGGCGGAACTTCCCAACGCCGGTTCTGTCAGCAAACATGCCGCGGATGAACATGCAGCGGGGGAGTACGAGGAGTTTTCACTGCGACGACGGGAATACAAGGAAATACAGGGTGCAAAGGATTACCTGCGGCACATAGAGGATATCCTGCGAAGTGAGAAGACTGAGGATGAATGACGATGGGTACCAGACAGTCTCCCAGGCAAGGACTCGGTGAACCCCGACAGCTCTTGAAATGCGGGCAGCAACGCCCATGCGTTCGGCCTTGGAGCAGTCGTAAGCCTTGTGCCGTACTTCAGCGCGTTCCGCCGTAGTCCCTTCTTGAGACCTCACTCCCCGTAACTCAAGTTAGACAGCCGCGTAACTCCGGTTACTCTCTGCTCTGGTATCCTCCGCTGGTGTATCCGGTACACGGCGCTATCTCAGACCCATGCCGGGGCTTTCCGCCCAAATAACCTCAGAATTCATACCCCATACCCCATGTGATCCTCAGAGACTCCGCTCAGCCAGCAGTTGGCCCGCCGTTTGCAATACTGTTGAGCTGGAGGTGCATGGATGTCGGTTCATTCCATTCTACGACAAATTATCCGGTTCTCTGGGCCGGTGGCCGTGCTGCACATTGCCGCCGCAGCCTACCTGACGCTTGCGCCAGCTCTGCCCGCCCTGCCGGTGGCTCTGCCCACCGGACCCTTTGCGACCTCTGAGCTGGGGGCGATGTTTGGGCAACTCAACCTGAACCCGGTGACCGCAGCCGGCCTGGGGCTGGCCGCAGCGTGGCTGCACCTGCTCGGGCGTGCAGGGTACCGTCGTTACCCCTTCTGGGTTGCCTTTGGTCTGGGCACGGCGCTGCTGTTGGTCTCTGCTGGTTTCATTGCAATGCCAGAAGCTGAACTTGGCTTCCTGTCCACGGCACGCATGCTGCATAGCGGTCTTGGCCTGTGTGCGGCGCTTGTGTGCTTTGCTGCAGCGCGCTTTGCTATGAGCCGGGTCTATCTAAAGGGACGCGCCTTTGCTGGTGCGCTTGTGGTTGCAGTAGCACTGACCTTGAGTGTGCCGCGGCTGGCTTCATCGGTTCCTTTTGATGATGCACTCGAGTTGCAGTACCAAGGTGAGTTTGAGCATTTGTTGAGTCTGCTGCACCCCGCCTACCGTGAGTACGACGAAAAAGAGATTGAGCGCTACATAGAGGAGATTGCCTCAGACGAAGAGCTCTCCACCCGGGAGCAGGAAGCCATGGTGCGGCGCCTCAATGAACGCATTCATTACCTTGAGGGTTCCTTGGCGCGTTTTGAAGAGCTTAAAGATGAGCGTGACCTGCAGGCTGAGGAAATAGCCAGACTCAACTCTCACATGGAGGAGTTGCGCCGCTCCTCCGGCATCGACCCTGAGGATCTTAAGCGCGTGAGCGGATATAGGGAGGCTGTGCGGCCAGCGGTTCCGTTGGTGCGGGACTTTGCTGTTGGCCTGGCAGCCGAGCACCCCGGAACCTTTTTCCGCTCGCCCGGCAGTGCCATGCCAAGTCGGGAGGGACTCCTGCAGGTGCTGGCCATTCACCGGCATGTGTTTGGAAACTGGCGCTACGTCAATGATCCGCAGGTGATCCGGGGCAACTACTACTCACCAGCGGACCGTACCATTGCAGTGGGACTCATTGGTGACTGTGACGATTTCGCCACGCTGATAGCCTCTGCGGTTGAGGCGGTCGGGGGGCGCGCTCGCATTGTACATGGTGTCTGTGCCGAGGGCGGCCATGCCTGGCCCGAGCTCTACATAGGTAACGCGGCGGCCTGGAACGAGACACTCCGGGTGCTCGGGCAACGGTTCCCCGGGCGGAGGATCTCACACATCCGGCCACAGAACCCAAATGATTACTGGCTCAGTCTGGACTGGCAGGTAGGGGTTTTCTCATGCGGCTCAAACCCGGTTGTCGCGTATCAGTCACCTCGGTGAGTAAATAGGAGATGTATGTATGACAAGCGCAACGCGAGCATTTTTAAACCTACTTTTTCTGGCCGCAGTTGGAGCCGGGGCCTGGGTGCTCATGCACAGCGAGCAGCTGGCTCATAATTCTGAGCTGATCCTGCCACCCCTCATTGTTGCGGGCTATGCACTGGTGGTCTATGGCTCGCTGCGCGCGGCGAGGAATGAGGCGGCGCTCGAGCACTATGCGGACAGCATCTACTTCCTGGGTTTCATGTTGACCTTGGTCTCGCTTATTACTCTGTTCTACCGTTTTCAGTTGGACGTGGTCGATGTCTTTGGCGCAGCCGAAAGCGCCGTGGCCGCAGCTGCGGCAGAAGAAGGGGCGGTGTACGGGGGCGGCTTGTCCGGGCTGGTGCTGGAGCGCAGCTTCTCACACATTGGTATTGCGGTCTCCACCTCGCTTGCCGGGGTGCTGTTTCGTAACATGGTGCGCGGCGCCTTGCTTGGGGCTGCTGACCAGACAGATGCAGATGAAGCAGCGGGCAGCGAAGAAGATTTTGCGCTCATCCGCCAACGGGAGACCGAGTACGTTCAGGCGCTTGAGGCTTTTGTCAGTTCTACCGGCGCCTTCAGCGAGGGGCTTGCCGCACAGCAACAGCAGCTGGGCCAGCGTCTTGAGGAAATGGCAACCGCGGTCTCACGTCATGAGCAGGTCTTGAGCGGCTACGCGGAGCTGGGGCGCTCGCTGGTGCAGAGCGCTGAGCGAGTGCAGGAGCTAGCAGAGCACACACCACTACGAAGGCTCAATGAAGAGCTGTCTGAGTTTAGCGGTGGCGTTAAGGAGCTAAATACGGTACTCGACGGCGTAATTAGCATTCTGGAACAGAAAGTGGAGTGTGTGCGATGACTCACAAGCGCAACCGGGCAGGTGATGAGTCTAAAGGAGGCAAAGGCAGAGGGCGGTCTGAAGCCATGCTGTTCAGCCTGACCGAGTTTGCCTTTGTGTTGCTCTTCCTCTGCATTGCGGGGCTCGGTGTCCTGTATGCCGCGTATGACGCGGGCAACCGGCAGGCGCACCTTATGCGGGCGCGGGTTGATACCCTTGAGACCGAGGTGGTGTTCCTACAGGAACTCTTAGATGAAAAGCAGTACGGGGTTGTGCCCTGCTGGCGCCGCCCGGAGCAGCAGGTTCCTCCTCTCATTGGGAGTGTTCGTATTTTGGGGCCCAATGCCTACACGGTAGAGCACCGCTCAGGAGTCGCTCGCGACTCACTGCCGGAGGAGCTGATCCCGAATGTTCTGGAGCTCTTCGCGCCCGATATTCGCTATGCGAGTGAAATGAACTGCTACCTGCGGGTAGCGGTGGACAACACCACAAACAGCTTTGCCTACTACCGCCGAGTAGCAGATGAGCTGCGCAACCATGGTCTGGTGGTGGTCAATGAGTAGGGCCCGGCGTGAACTGCTACGTGCCCGCGCGGCGGTGCTCCAAGCCCACTTTGGCGCTGGCCTTTGGCAGTTAGGGTGGAGCACCCGCAATCTCAGTGTGCTTGTGCTGCTGGGCGTCCGCTACTGCTGGGCGCTGCGCCTGCCGCTGCGCGAGCGCAGGTCGGGGCCGGGACTGCGGGAGCTGCGGGGCCAGGCCCACGCCGCCCGTCAGTTCCTGCAGGTGCTGTGGGCGGCCCTGGTCCGGCCAGCGGAGCTGCCGCTGCCCGGGCCGCCGCCGGGGCAGCCGCAGCCGCCCGGGACGCAGCTCGCCCAGCCCCCAGCGCGCCAGCTGCCGCTCGCCCAGACCCCGGCGGCCCAGTCCCTGGTAGGAGGGCTCCCCGGGTTGCGGCCCGGCGCAGCAACCAGGCAGCCTGGCTGGCTGCTACAGGATGCACGTGTGCGGCGGTTTCAGGGCAAGGCCCTGAGTCTGATCTGCCGCCGCTATCTGGGTGTGCGGGTGCGCCCGGTAGACCGCGCGGTGTTGGGTGCCTACGCCTCGGTTGACTGGGTGCTGCAGAATGTCTACACCGCCGCCGGTGTAACTGCAGACGGCCGTGACGCTCAACGGCGCTGCGCGGTAGTGTTCCCGACCGTAGTCCGACTCTTGTCTGTTCAGCAGAGCTATGCCGGGTGCTCGCCTGAGCAGCGGCGCATGTCTCTACCGGCACGGCTGCGTTTTGGTGCGCTGCGACGTCGCTATGGTGTGGGCCCCGGCGGTGAAATTACCGGCTCGCTCTACCCGCAAGCTGTTGAGGTTGAGCGGTACCGCCGCCGGGCGGAACTGTGCGGGGTGAACGCACGCCGCAGGCGTAAGGCCGGGGCGCTTGCCGCAGAGCTTGCACGGCTCAGTGTCTACGACATCGCCCTGTCACTATTTCTCACCTTAGGGTCGCGGGAGGCCGGTCGTGAGCTCATTCTGCGGCGACACAAGCTGACACGACTTGAGCGCGTCCATTGTGGCGCATTTTCAGTAAGCAAGAATTGCGGTCTCGGAATGCAGGAGCAGTCCGGGATGTATCGACACAGCACACAGCTCGCCCCAGGAGGCGAAGGAGGACAAGATGGCAGGTTGGACAGAGAAGAACGAGGTATCGCGTAGCACTATAGATGAGACAAGCTCCCTGGAGCGCTACAGTCCGCGTGACCTTACCAATGACAAGGACTTTGCCAAACAGCTGCGCGAGATAGATAGCAACCAGACGCTAACCACGCTCGACAAGCACCGCTATCGCAGGCAGTTGATGCGCGCGGTCTTTCACGCCAAGCAGAAGGAGATCAGCCACCACCTTGACAGCTACGAGAACTATCTCCTTGCCCGCAAGGATGTAGAGGCCAAGTCAATAACCCTTGAGGCGCAGAAGGCCATTATGTACCTCGAGGCACAGCAGCTGCAGATGATGAAGGAGATAGGACTGGATCACTCAGAGGAGATCTCAAGCACCCTCATCCGCTCCGGCAACATGCTAACAAACAAGCTGCGTGAGGTGGAGGAGAGTGACATGCTGCCGGAGATCAAGCACATGACGCTCAAGAGCGTGCGCCGCGTCTGGGAAAAGACCAACGACCGCGTCCTCGCCAGCGTAGACACCTACATGGACGAGCTCTACGAGAAGGAGCGCAACCGGGGGCATGCTTAATCTATTGTACAGTGGTCAGGTGATGACGCTTCAGCGCTTCAATAATGCGTCGAGTTTCATCACCTGTGAGAGGAGTCCTGCGCCTAATCTTCGTCTGGAGTGTCTGGACATTGATGTTGGTTTCTCGTGCAAGTGCGGACAGGTTGAGCAGTGTCGCCAAGTCTGCCAGGCGGTCAATGCTCAGAACGATATCCGTCTCGAAGTAGTCAAGTACGCTCTCACCATCGTCAAACCGCTGTTCCAGATTCTCTCTATCGGTGTGATTCATACAGTGACCTCTCTTCCAGCCGTGATCGTCGCACACTAATGATCCGAGGGAACGAGGCTCATCGGCAAACCGTGCAGGTAACACCAGGAGTCCGGAATCTTCCCAGAGACGTTGTGCCTCAACAAAGTTGATGCCGTGTTTGTGCAGATTAGCTTCTGATTTGACAGCATCAAACTCGAAGTCCATCAATCCCAAGTCTTGCATAAGATTTTATTCAGGTCAAGGAGAGATTTCTACCGAAGCTGCTCCAGCGGCACGCGAGCTTCTGTTGGATTTGGGAGTCGAAACGGACGGCTGGCGCGACGCGAGCAGCGCACCCGCCGCAGGACGCGCAGGACGCGCGAAGCTCACGGGCGTCGGAGTCGCCTGGTGTGCCCGACGAAAAAGAAAACTATTACCCCCCTCAGACTCGCGTGAGATATTACAACAAAACTAGTAATATCTCACGTGACCCTGATACTATGACAAAATGCAAGTTCGCACGGGTCGTGGTCACGGCTTCAATTGTTCAGCCAGCGGGCGGCGCGGGAGTCGAGGTTGCTGAGGCCGAGCTCTTGGGCGTAGTTGACCACGCTCTGGTACTCGGCAGCGGTGGTGCGGCGGGCAATGCGTGGGTAGTTGAATGCCTCGTGGTGCGGAGAGTACTGCTCCATAATGTTGATGTAGGTGTCTGCCGGTAGGTTTGTCGCTATCCAGTCGAGCACCTGTTTTGAGCCGCCAGCGTTGTCGGGCATGACAAGGTGGCGGATCATGAGGCCGCGGTTGACAATGCCAGCCGCGCCGGGGTGGGCCACGCCGACCTGACGGTGCATTTCGAGCACCGCTTGTTTGGTCTGTTCTGGGTAGGTGGGGGAGTCTGCGTAGGTCTGCGAGTCTTCCCCGTAGGCAAACTTAATGTCCGGCAAATAAATGTCCACGATACCGTCAAGCAGCTGTATGACCTCCACATGTTCCCATCCACTGGTGTTCCAGACTATAGGGAGGCGGAGGCCTCGGCCTGCGGCGATGTCGATGGCGGCGACGATATGTGGGGTGAAGTGCGTCGGGGTAACAACATTGATATTGTGAGCGCCAAATTGCTGGAGCTCCAGCATGGCGTTTGCCAACTGCTCAACTGAGATGCGATTACCACGACCAAGTATACTTATCTGGTAGTTCTGGCAGAAGACACAGCGCAGGTTGCAGTGGCTAAAGAAGATGGTGCCGGATCCACCCTGGCCAACAAGCGGGCGCTCCTCACCAAAGTGTGGCTGAACTGAAGCAATGACAAGATCGCTGCCGGGTGCGCGACAGTAGCCGCGTTCGCCAGCCAAGCGGTTGACCCCACAGTTGCGCGGGCAGAGGTTGCATGACTCCAACATCGACCATAGTTCTTGAGCCCGCTTGGCCAGTTCACCAGATTCATGGAGCTTCATATAGGCTGGCACGAACGGGCTGTTGGATTTGGGGACAGTGTCGTTGTTGGTGTTGGCCTGATTCGTTTGCCGGGTTTGTCCAGCATTCCGGCCAGCGTGAATCGCTCCGTTTCCAATGCGCACGTGGAGACCTATTGCGAGAAATACGGTGAGAATGCCCACACCTGTCAGTGTCTTGAGCAAGGTCGTATTCATGGTCTTGCCTCAAGTATGACGGGTCCAGAGCGATTTATCAACAAAAATATCGTAATGGCCTTGAGCACACCGACACTCAGCCCAGCTCCGGCCAGGCCCAGGAGCGGTAAGAGAATGACTCCGCCCAGAATGCCACCCAGGCATCCGCCAAGCAGATCGGCGGCGTACACCAGGCCCCCGTCGCCAGTTGGGTTTTCGGGGCGGGTCAGCACCGCGCAGGCGGCTGGGAACTGGGCGCCGCAAACGGCTCCCGCGGCCATAAGCAGCGGAAAGAACAGCAGCCGCAGCAAGGTAGCTGGAATCCGGGCGAAGAGCCAGGGCGCAACAAGCGGCAAAAGAATAAGAAGTAGGGTGCTCAACAGCATGACCGCGACATCGCTTTGAATGAGCAGGCGCTGGGGTGTGGGGACTTGTGTGGCGCCGGGGCCGCTTGTTTTCAGGTGTCTCAGCTTGCGGCTGGTATAGAGCGCACCAATTCCCAGTCCGGCGATAAAGGCGGCAGTGAGCAGACCCAGCCAACCAAAGAGACGGCCAGCCAGAATCTGAAAAGCAAAGAGCAGTGACAAGTTAACCAGCATGGCGGCAAAGCCCGTGGTCAGAACTGCTGGAACCACTGGGGTCCGCGGTTGCGAACTCAAGCGGTTGAGTGCGGCCGCGAGCAGGAGGAGTGCGGCAACTACACCGGCTGCAATGGCCACCGGATGCAGCTGATACACTGCCTGGAGTACCCGCCCGGCAACTGGGGCGTTAAGGCTACTCCAGTAGCTTATGCTCAAGAACAGAGCGCGGGGCTGGAAGTCACGGCTTGGTCGTGGTGAGCCCTCGGCGGCGTACTCGTTGAACCAGGCACTCCTGCGCAGCGGCAGGTGTTGTTCCACATGCCACGGGACTGCGACGGCGTCCAGAAGCCTGCGCTGCTGTAGCCGCTTGGAAAACACCTCAGGATCCATTGTGCTGATTGTTGGGTCAAAGGATGCCAGCAGAAAAGAACTGCCGGAGCCTGGAAAGGCTCGCACATAAGGAAACTCCTGCTGGAGGCCATGGTACACCCCGGCGGCGAGATCCTGCAGTGGTTCATTCAGGTGGCCGACCAGTCCAGGGAAACCCAGAACCAGAATGCCCTGGTCTGTAAGGCTCCTGGCCGCCAGTTGGAAGAACTCCCGGCTGAAATGCCGACTGCTGTGGAGGTTGCTCGGGTCGTGGTAGCGGCTGATAATAATGTCATAGCGCTCGGTGCTCTCCTGCAGCCGAGATCGGGCGTCCGCGGCATAGGCGTCTACCCGCGGATCATTGAGCCACGGCTCAGCAGCGGCCGCCGCATACTTGAGCTGCAGCTGCAGCAGACGGGGGTCGTGCTCAATGTACTCAACCCTGCTAACCGAGGGGTGCTCTAAAACGGCATCTATAAAACCGCTTGCGCCGCCGGTAATTAACATGACCCGCTCTGGATTGGGGTGCGCCGTCAGCGGGATATGTATGAGCGGCTCAACCAGTTCTGCGTCCGGCACCGGTGCAAGAAAAGCGGGGGTGCCGTCAGTGAAAAAAGTGTGCTGTCCCTGGGTTTCAGTAATGACAATGTTGCCATACATGGAGTTTTCGTAATGCACAATGTTCTGGTTCTGCCACAGCGCATTGACCGAGCTGTAGTGAAGGTGCCGGGTCAGGCCCGTTGCTGGCAGGAGCAGGCTGGCTGCAATGAAGGCCGCAGCGGCGGCTATCGGTAGCGTTCTGCCAACATCGCCCTGGAGTTTCCAGAGTAGATACACCACGGTGCCAGCATTCAACAGGATCACCCCGGCCGCAATCTCAAAGGGGTTGGCAAGTCGAACGAGCGCTGCCGTCCACACCAGTCCGGCGAGGAGAGTTCCGAGCGTCTCAAGAATATAGATTTGGCCTGCAGGGGGCTTTTCTGAGCTACGGGAACTGGAACCGGAACTGGAACTGGCACCGCGCACGGTGCCGCTCACGGAACTGGAACCGGTCCCGCGGACGGAACCGGCCCCGCTACCGGCGCCAGCGCCAGAGAGGGCACCACAGCCGAGGGTAAACTGAGCCCCGTGAGTAAGACCGACCGGCAGCATTACCAGTAGCGATGCGGCGGCCGCCAGGCCAAGACCCGGAACCGTACCGACCGAGATTCCAAGTACAGGTTTGATCATGCGCACAGCGTAAATGGCTGGAATGAGGCTCAGGCAGAACGCTAAGGTGACCCAGGCGTAGCGCTGGAGCGCGTCCATGCCACCGGCCTCCGAGCGGCGAGCCCAGAGTGAACCTGCTGCCTCGGTAGCCAGCCAACAGGCCAGGATCAACCCAATGGTTAGCTCATTTCCGGCAAACACAATGAGTAGTTCACGAAGGAGCAGCAGCTGCACCGGTAAGCCGCTGAAGCCCATGACCCCTGCTGCCCACAGGATCCGCCTCCGTCGGCCCGGAATCACACCCGTCATTACACCCAGCCTCCGGTCAGAATCAGGAGGGCCCAGAGGAAGAACACCGTCGATCCGGCCGCTCGTAGAACAAGCTGAGCTCCGCGCTTGCCCGCTAAACGCCGCCAAAGATGTGGTGCCAGACCGCACATAAGCAGTACCGGGCCGGTGGCGGTTCCCAGCCCAAACAGCAGCCCATTCAGCACACCCTCAGCAAGGCTGCCACCTTGGGTCGCCATGTAGAGGAGGAAACCGGAGGTAGCCGCACATGGCACCGCTCCATCCACGAGCCCAATAACAAAGGGTGACCCGCGCCTGGCAACGCAGCCGCAGGAGCCGCTGTACAACAAGAACCAGACCCCCATCCCGGCCACCGCCATCCCGGCCAGCATACTGATCCAGGCATGGTTGAGGAGATCATAGATCAGGAGCCCGAGCACAACTGCGGCGCCACCGTACACCGCAAGAACCAGCACCTTGCCAAGGCTGAATAACAAGGCCGTGCGCACGCCCCCGCGCCAGGTGGTGTTCAGCCTTGCCGCAAGTGGCAGCAAAAGTAACGAGCAGTGCAGACTGCAGACTCCCATCCCAAGCACCAGGCCGGAGAGGTAGGACGACCAGCTCATGTCTTCACATATAGCATCGTTTTCCCGGTTTCTCAATAAAGAAAATTGTCTCTTGTAGCAGCTCAGGCCTCAGGTGCGAGGAAGGGGTAGGCTACGCACAGAATCATGGTGCCGAAACACCAACCGGCAAGGACATCACTTGGCCAGTGTACCGCAAGGTAGATCCGTGTTAGCCCTATTGCCACAATGAGCAGCAGTAGGAGCGGGACAAGAACGGGCACCAGATAGGGGCTCTGTCGAAAGTGGCCCCGTTGATGCAGAAATAGCAGAACGAGCGCCACCATTCCATAACCTACCGTTGCCCCAACGGTGTGTCCGCTCGGGAAGGCAAAGGAGCTTGGAAGCCGGGCCAAGGCCTCAAGATCTGGACGTGGGCGTGCAAAGTACAGTTTCAGCACCGGGTTAAGCAGGAGGCCTGCAAGAATACCAAGTCCCGCAGGAACTGCTTGCTGCCGGTATCCGCTACGATACAGCGCCGTTGGTACCAGCCCCGCCAAAGCAAAAATGGTCACGGTAGCTCCCAGGTGACTCACCCATTCCATAACAAAGGTGAGGGCGGGGCTTCTGCGCTCTGTAAGGGCGGAGAATATTTCTAGCTCAAGTGGATGTACGGTAGTCCTGGAGAACTCAAGTGTGGTCAGCAGCAGGCCAAGACCCGCACCAAGGAAAACACTTGCGCACACCACATATCTACGTTGTGTCTTGGACCAGTTCATCAATGACCTCTCAGTCTCGTATAATGTGTCTGGTGGGTGAGAACTCGCGTGAGACGGCCGGAGGCATGAAACTCAGGTAACGGCTCAGATACGGACGAGCTGCTTCATCCCTATGTAAAGATCTAAGTTGATTGTACCACATGTAGGCGTGGCCAGCATGTACGTAGCCGCGCTGGCGCTCGTCCAGGAGCGCAAGGTAGGGATCATCCTCTGGTGGCAGCGCCTCGGCCAGCCGCCGATACAGTTCCTGGCGGGCTGAGCCGGTGAGAAATCGCCCAGTGCCAGCCCTGACCTGGCGGTGTGTCTGTGGCGCAAGATACTCCACATATGGGAAAGAATCACTGTTGACCGGTGCGTCGGCAAAAAGTGCCGAGCCTTGCAGGTTGCCAGCGTAGAAGCGCAGCAGCAAGGCCTCGAAGAACTCTGCATCTCTCTCTCCGTCAGCCTCTCCAGAGGCCCCGGCGCGCGCTGCCGCTTGAGCAATTACCTGCGGGTCCAGGTGTGGCCGGTCAAGGCTACCGACCAGTGCTACAATTGAACGGCTCGGAAAGAGGTCACCCCGCCATAGTGTCAGATGAGGGAACACCTCACCCATAGTTCGAGCTATGATAGCAAACTCCCGCTCCGATACCTGGTAAAGAGGAATCCACTGCACATACAGGCCACCTGGCCGCAAGCGTTCGGCGCCAATGCGGTAGGTCTCCACCGTGTAGAGATTCCCTGTTCCGGCTTTCCACGGGGTGAAGAGATCACTGATGATCAGGTCATAGCGGGCTGCGCTTCTGCTTAGACATGTGCGTCCGTCATCAGCATAGATGCGAACACGAGGGTCGTCAAAGAGGCCGTTCACGTAGGGTCTGAAGTGCGCATTGGCCAGCTTTATGACGTCGTCAATGATCTCACAGACGACAAGTTCCTCAACCGGGAAACTCAAGGCGGCTCCTGCCGTGATGCCGGTACCCATCCCCAGGAAAAACACCGAGTCCGGGTTCGGGTGTAGCAGCATAGGAATGACTGTCTGGTTGCGCTCGGACTCAAGTGCACTTGAGCTTCCCAGCGTATAGTAACTGTTAACCCGTATCGCCCGGTTCCCCCCAGCCAAGGCGATAACCGCGCTGCTCGCTGCCGGGCCCTCGCGGTGCTCAATGACCGAACCACCAAGACCTCGGCCAAGCTGTCGTGGGTGCGGAGTGAAGGTGAGCACCAGCACAATTGCTGCGGTCGCGGTGAGTCCCGCTGCTACGCGCGGTATGCGCCCAAACTGCTTGGGCACCACCTGCCTGGCCGTGACTGCCAAGGCAACGCAATAGACCAAGGCCAGGAGGTTAAGGGTTCGCCACGAACCAAGCAGTGGCAACAATACAAAGCCTGCGCCCAAGGACCCCAGAATTGCACCCAGAGTGTCCGCGGCTACCAAACGACCAATAACCTCACCTGGTGCGCGGTAGGATTTCTCGGAGAGGCGTAGGAGATACGGAAGTACCATGCCAAGGCATACGGCAGGCAGAAACATTGCCAGAGCGGCCGCCCGAGCAACCTCAGCGATATATCCAGCCCAGTCGGTGTCACCGCCCAGGTAGCCAAGACCGCCGGTTAACCTATAGAACAGACCAGGGGAACTTGCCGCAGACAGCGTAGCAAGGACAAGGATTCCCAGAAGCACCGCCTCTGGTTTCAGAAAGCGAAGGCGCGAAAGAAGCTGCGAAATGAGTGAGCCAAAAGCAAGGGCGATCAGAAAACAGCACAGTACCACCGCATAGGTGTAAACCGAGTTTTGCAGTACCTGCGCGAACAGTCGCGTCCAGACCACCTCAATGCCGAGGGTGGCAAAACCGGAGAGAAAAGCCAGACTCAGTATGAATCGCTCCGAGAACCGTGCTGAGCCATCCGCCCGCGACGCCCCGCCCATTGGTAGATCAGTCTGCGGCGTCCCGGCTGGCGGCGCATCAATCTGCGGTGGCGGCTCAATCTGCGGCGCCCCAACCAGCGTGCCCGCAGTGTCAACCGCATTCCCAGTATCTGCCGCGGATCGGTGGTGCAAGGAAAGTGCGACACAGCTCAGCCCCACCACAGCATCGATCCCAACTGCGAGAAGATAGGTACCGTGAAAACCTATGCGAAGAGGCAAGATGAAACCAGCCGCGACAACCCCGGCCGCGGATCCGGCGGTATTTATTGCGTAGAGCAGCCCTCCACCACCGCCCAAGCGCCGTACTACCGGCACCATATGCGCGGTCATGAAAGGTAGAGTGCCTCCCATTAAGAAGGCGGGTGGGAGGAGGACGATTGTTGCGATTGCGGCCTTGATCAGCATATCCAGCGCCGGGATGTGCCCGACCACAGCGTACAGCAACGGGTAAACGGTGTGATACGCATCCAGCAGAAAGAAATGTCCGAGCGCAGTCAGGGCTACCCCAAGTTCAAGAAGGCCAAAGACGCGTAGCGGCGGCCTAAGCCGCGGCGTAAGACCTCCCCAGATACGTCCGCCGAGTGCAAGTCCTGCAAAGAAGATTGCCACTGTGAGCGCCGCCGCCTGGGCGGTGCTCCCAAACAACAGCCCAAGCCTCCGTACCCACAGTACCTGGTACATAAGCGCCGCTGAGCCGGAGAAGAAGAAAAGCAGAAGCAGCAGAGCAGTTGACTTGCGAGTTACCATGGCAACGGTATTACTAAGTAAGACGACGTCTGTCAAGTGCTCAGGGCACCTTGGATGTATTGATGTCGTCCGCTCAGCGGATTGCCAGAGTGCCGCTGTAAAGCCTATCTTTCAGCCATGGATAAGCGCGCACAAGAATCAGTCTGGGACTACCCACGCCCACCACGTATCGAGCAAAGCGCGGAAACCGTGGAAGTTTGGTTTGCCAGGATCCAGGTTGCTCGGAGCACAGCAACGGCACCTGGGGGTGGTAGGATATGATGACCTCAATATCATCTTTACTCAGCGATGCACGCTCATTTGTTGGCCTCAGTCTTGAGGAGCTGCGCCGAATAATAGGGGAAGGTGCAGAAGCAGTCTCAGGCGATGAGTACGGGAAGATGGAAGACCTTACATCGATTGAGGGTCAACCGGCGTTTCCTGGAACTATCTATCTTGAGAATGGCACGGTTGCACTTGTGAGGATTGGGCGAGAAGCACTGAGGGAGTACCGCACAGAAGAGCTCCAGGCGCAGCACGGCACCAACATGCTCCGCTTACGCTCGCGCGCTGGCAAGCTAGCCAATCTGTGGGTGAGTGCGGAGCAGGGTATTGCATACTCAGCGCAGGGTGAGACCATCCATTTCATTGAGGTATTCAGGCCCCGCACTCAGCAAGAGTACCAGGCCCAGATCTATTGGGATCCCGGTCCCTTCATTCGGTGACGGCCGCTATAGACCAAGGTTTACCACTCCCAGCGCACAGGATAGGCGTGGATCAGCGGATCCGGTGTGAGAATGACCAGTCCTTTACAGATAGACTGACTCACCAGCAACCGGTCGAAGGGGTCTTTGTGGTGTTCGGGCAAAGTAGAAAGATGGAGCGCGTCGGTTTCATCTACCGGTAGCGGCGCAATGCCGTGGGCTTCTCTGATACGGGGAATATATCGTGCTGGAGCCTCTGGTAAGGGGAGTTTACCAAGGCCGTGTTTGACCACAATTTCCTGACAGGATGCCGCGCTGAGCCAAACTTCCTCAGCCGTGAGAAAGAGATGCCGGGCGGCAGAGGATAGCACCGTGTCGTCGGAGGCAATCCAGAGAAAGGTGCAGGTGTCGAGCAAGAGCTTCACGAGCCGCGGCCCTCATAGAGCTTGACCAGATCTTCTGGCAACGGGTCAAAAAACGTAGCTGGCACATTGAGGTGCTCACGCTCGAGACCAATGGCGCGAGTACTGCGAGGTGACGGCAGCGGCCGTATGACGGCTACCGGTTGATTGCGCTTGCATAACACAATCTCCCCTTCGTGCTGCAACCTGTTAAGATACTCTGAGAGGTGCGCCTTAGCGTCATGAATATTGACCATTAACATAGTCAAATAGTAGATCATAAACATGGTCATGTCAAACCGGAGTCGGAGTCTCCTCGAAACCGGCGCCGACACCAACACCGGCGCCGGTGTCGCAGGACGGGTTATACTGTAATGGGAGAAGCGGCGTATGGAGCCCACGCACAGGCTCCTTTGCGCCCAGCGTCAGGAAATGGCACAGATATGAAGACATCGACCAACACTCTTCTGAACTTGCTTCGTAGCCTTCCCCCGGTACATCTGCAAAACAACCTTATGGGGTGCACCGACCGTGACCTTGCCATGTGTGCGGTGCTGTTGGAGTCGCGGGACGAGGCGCTGTTGCTCGCACCGCTCTCACCTCGCAAGCGGCTGCGTGTGCAGGAAGAGGCTGCCCTCATCGCGCGCCGCCGTATTCCCCCTGAACACTTCCAAGGCTCGCTTGAGCTTGTTGAACGGCGGCTGCGCTCCGGCCGTCCTGCGGGTTCGGTGCGTAGCTACCTGCGCCCGAAAGGCAGAGATGGCGGGAACACCGACTAACTGATTCGTGGCGCCCCAGGCAGCGCTTTCGCGCGTAGCCACACCGCCTTTTTCCACTTTTTCCTTCAGTTGAACAATCAGCACGAACATTTTCGCGGTAATACCAGGTAAGGAACTACCGTGAAAGAACAAGCCAAACCGGAAGAGCCTCGGCTAGAAGAGCACCGGCCGGAGTTAACACCCCATGACCGCTACTTCCGCCATGTGTTC
>REEM01000012.1 GCA_007695055.1 Spirochaetaceae bacterium
GGCGCCGTCTTTGACGTGCCGAACTTGGATTCGGGTATCGTCATTCCTGCCTCCGTCGACCGAGAACAACACATAAGGGCGGTCTTGAGAATCAAGTGCGACCGCAACAGCTTTCATGTCGGCGTCTGTTGTGTCATGCCGGTGATACCACACTTGAGTTCCGTCACTAGCCTTCTTTCTCACAAATGGGTTTTGGTTGTTAGAACTTACTTGATCAAAACCCACCTCATACACATTCCCGGAACTGTCTGTGACGGTTGTATTTGCTGGCAAAGCAGATATCGAGTCATCGTCATCATCTCCAAACAAGTTGTCGCAGGAGCTGAGTAGGAGCGCAAAGGCAAACAGCACAAAGATTGCACCAAGGGCTAATGTATTTTTTCGAGCATTTCTCGTTGTAATCTCCATAATTTCCTCCGGACAGGAATATAGCATCTACGGCGGTCGGTATCAAGAATGCGCGAGAAGTCCAGTAACACGTGGGCGACGAAGGTTCCTTGGCGGTTCTTGTCGGTATCAGCTACGCCCGGTCGTCACCCGCCCGCAGCACCTCAATGAGATCTTGCTCGGCCACCGAGAGTGAGCCAGCCGTTGAAGTAGCTTTGGAGTCCGCTGAGTCCCGCACAAAGACGTTGAGGTGATCCATGGCACGGGTCGCTGCAACGTAGAGGAGGTTGCGCATGATAGCCTCGCGGGCTTCCGGGGCGTGAGCGTTGCCTACGAATGGTTGCTTGGCTAAGGCCAAAAGCACCACTGGGAAGTCCAGACCCTTGGATGAATGCAGCGTGCTCACGCGTACTACCCCCGGCTGGTCAAAGGCAAAGTCGTAGTCCCTAATTGGGGCCGCACGTAGTCCGTGTGTGCTCAGCACGGCGACCGCCTTCTCACTGGTACTCTTGTCATTGGTCAGCACCGCAATGTTCTCTGGCTCGTAACCGAGTTCATCAATGAAGAAGCGCGCACGCGCAGCAACAGCTTCATAGATGCTGGCCGGTGTGGGGAGCTCAAAGAGCTCCGGGTGTGGGCCATCGCGGAAGGCTTCCGGCTGATTGTCCGGGTCAAAACCGCTGGCTGGCTTGAGCGCGCGAAAGGCTTCTGCGGCCTCATGAATCTGGCGTGTATTGCGAAAGTTGGTGCGGAGAATTCGTGTGCGGCCCCGAATATCGATGCCGGAACGTGACAGCGCAAAGCCTGCACGGTAGATTGACTGATCCGAGTCACCGGCAAGGATCATTCCACGGCGAGCGAAGAGCTTGAGTGCTGCAAGGTCAGCGGATGAGAGATCCTGCGCCTCATCCAGAAAGATCCAGTCCACCTTCTGCCCGCTGTCGCCGCCGCTCCACCGGATACCCCCACTTTGATCAACCCCGGCTCCGTTCACCGGCGCGGTGGCAGCATCTGCAGCCGCCTCTATTAGCATGAGGCGTGAGTAGTTTTTTGAGTAGACGCCTCGCTCCTGCATTGTCCTGACAACGAGCTCTCTGTACGCCCAAACCGCAGAGCGCTTCACTTTCCCGAGTGCATACTTACGCCCGCTGCGTTCAATCATTGACTCACAGTACTCTTCATGTGTTACCAAGCCGCCAAAGAGGAACTCCTCAAGCTCAACTGCCAATTCCTCAACACTCAAAAAATCGATCTCGCCGGTACCAAGCTCCTTTACAAGATCAGACACAGCGGAAAACTCAATGCGGCCCGCGCCGAGACTGGCAAAGCGGTCTCCCAAGAACTTATCTACGGTCTGCAGCTCCTCTGCCTGGTGGCTCCCGCTCATGATGGCGGCAAGGTATTTGTCGTACTTCACCAGGGTGTTGGTGTAGGTCAGAAAGGCAATTGTTCCCTGCTCTTCCTCCAACGCGAGCTCCTGTTCGGCACCAGTCACAGCCTTTTCCAGGGCCTTCAGCAGTACCAGCGTCTTGCCGGTGCCAGCGCCACCCTTTACCAGGAAATCACCATCAAGTTTGATCTGCTCAAGCACGCGTTCCTGCTCACGAGTCATGCGCACCATGCTGCGTTCGTACTCCAGTCGGGTGCGGGTGTAGGCGGTCATACGGGAAAGGTGCTGCACGTACTCCCCTGCCCGCTGCAGTTCCGCCATCTCTTGCTCCAGTCGGCGCCGCCGTTCCTGAAGCTCCCGTCGCTCGGCCCGGAGCTTATCTGCCTTCTCGCTCTGCCGTTCGGCACGGGCCTTCTCTTTCTCTAACTCTCGTTGCAGCACGCGAATTCGCTCAGATGTCTCGTCATGCTCCCGGCTACGTTCCCGGAAAGCGGCCAGCTCCTGTTGCAGTTCCTTTTCCCGCTGCATGGCCTGTACCAGCTCAAAACCCTTACGGTTCAGCTCGTTCAGCGCCTCGGACATCGACCTGTTGTCTTTCCAGAGTTCAAGACTCTTCTGAAGCTCCTGAACTTCGTTCTCTGCGCTTATGCCAGAGAGAATGCAGAAGCGAAGCAGGTCATGCACGACCGCAACGGTTTCCTCAGCGCTCACCTCTGCAAAGGCATGGCGTACGTGGTTTGCAGTTGGATGCCGCCGCCTGAACTGTCCAAGGACATTCAGCTCCGCGATGTAGCCGCGTGCGTTTGAGGTCAGACCGTCGTGATAATTGAACAGAAGATCAGGGAAGGTCGATTCCGGACTATCATCCTGCAGCGACTCACGCAGGTAGGCCTCAACAAAGGAGTGTGCAGCAAGAAGGAAGATGCCTGGATCGCTGCCCTGCAATGAGCAGAGCCGCTTTAGGCGCCTGCGGACAAGATTGTGATTCTGGAGATGAGCCATGGTTCAGCCTTTACTTATGGTTTCGTATGTAACTTTAGTATTGGTGATTCACGCTATGGCTGCAAGCGAATGTGGCGGGAAACAAACTCTGCTGGGGTCAGTATCCAGGGATCTTTGGGAAAATGAGCCGAAGCAACACCTCCCGATACTCTTCTAAGATGCGCGCTTCATACACGCAGCACGCACTCACCGCTCGTACTAGGCCCGGGGCGACCATCTCGTGCGGCGCGGATCTCGGCAGCAATGGCTGTATCGTCCATTTCCGTCAACCCGGCTTCGCGTGCGGCGCTTTGCATGCGTTGTACGGCCTGAGTTACAAGCGCCTCTCGTGTTCTTTCCGGCGAACTGCGCAGGTCACGAACCGAGATAAACTTCATGGCACCTCCTGTCACCTGAAAGTATACTACATCGTCACCTCAAAACAAGACTTCCGTGAAAGCTCTGCAGTCGCAACACGGTATTCTTATCTGTGC
>REEM01000120.1 GCA_007695055.1 Spirochaetaceae bacterium
GTGCTTGGAGGAATAGCAAAGGCCCGCCGCGGCCGAGTTTTTGAGCGCTGAGCTAATCCGCAGCCGCAGGCGAGGACATGCGAAGCGGCAAAAGACTCGTGACAGGCGGGTTAACGGTCGTTAGCAAGCACCGACGAGATCCAAAATGCGAATTGCTCCCCGCGCTCGGCTCATCTTGACAGCCGAATTGCCCAATCCTATAGTGAGAAGCTATGAATAAACGCCGCTTAATCACCTCAGCACTTCCGTATGTCAACAACATTCCTCACCTGGGGAATCTCATTCAGGTACTCTCGGCCGATGTGTTTGCCCGCTTTTGCCGACTTAGGGGTTATGAAACCTTGTATGTTTGTGGCACCGACGAGTACGGGACAGCAACCGAGACACGCGCCCGCGAGGAGGGTATCACTCCTCAGGAGCTGTGCACCAGGTATTACGAGGTGCATGACGAGATCTACCGGTGGTTTCAGATCTCATTTGATAAGTTTGGACGTACATCTACACCTGAACACACACAGATCACGCAGGATATTTTCCTTAAACTTCATAAGAACGGCTATATCACCTCCCATACTATTGAGCAGCTGTACTCCGAGGCCTCGGACATGTTTCTTGCGGATAGGTATGTCCGGGGCACCTGTCCGCACTGCGGCTACGAGGATGCGCGCGGTGACCAGTGTGAGCACTGCGGCAAGCTGCTTGATCCGGCCGACCTCATTAATCCACGCAGCCTGGTAGATAACTCTACCCCGGTGATGCGCGAGACCGATCACTTGTACATCGACCTTCCCAAAATCCTGCCGCTCTTACAGGAATGGATGAAGGACGCGGCAGACCGTGCCGGATGGTCGCGCAACGCTATGCAAATGACCAATGCCTGGATTCGGGACGGTCTCAAGGAGCGGGGCATAACAAGGGATCTCAAATGGGGTATTCCGGTACCGCTGGAGGGATACGAGAACAAGGTTTTTTATGTGTGGTTTGACGCACCTATTGGATACATCTCTATTACCGCAACCCTGCGCGACGACTGGGAGAGTTGGTGGAAGAATCCGGACAACGTAGAACTCTTCCAGTTCATTGGCAAGGACAACATCCCATTCCATACCGTAATCTTTCCCTGCTCGCTGCTTGGGAGCGGGGACAACTGGACCATGCTCCACCACATGTCGGCCACCGAGTACCTGAACTACGAGAGTGGGCAGTTCTCCAAGAGCCGTGGCGTTGGCGTCTTTGGCAACGATGCGCGCGACACGGGAATACCCGCGGATGTCTGGCGCTTTTACCTCTTTTACAACCGGCCGGAGTCCTCTGACTTTACCTTTACCTGGCAGGACTTTCAGGAAAAGACAAACGGCGAACTCATAGGCAACCTTGGAAACCTCGTGAACCGCACCCTGACCTTTCTCAACCGGTTCTATGATGGCAGAGTAGTGCCAGCAGCAATAACCGGAGAGTTCTGGCGGCCGGTGGGTGCGGCCCAGGCCGAGATCACCTCCCAGCTTGAAAAGGCGCACCTGCGTGATGCCTTTCGGAAGATCTTTGAGTTGTCCAGTTACGGTAACCGCACCTTTCAGGCTGCCGAGCCCTGGAAGACTCGTGACACCGACCCGGTTGGAACCCACCAGTTGCTGTCCAACCTGGTATACCTCATAAGGGATCTGGCAATTCTTTGTTCGCCGTATATTCCAGCGACTTCGGAACGTATCTGTGGTTTCCTTGGCATAGATCTGCCGGACTGGAAGGCCTTGGGGAGTGCTGAAGGCATAACGCAGGTTGGGCCCTCAGCTATTCTTTTTGATAAGCTTGAGGACGACCGCATAGCTGAGTTGCAGGTACGTTTTAGTGGAACACAGGCGGAGCGTGCCGCCCGTGACTCGGCCGAGGCTGCCGAGGCAGTTGCCAGCGCGGGTGGCCCTACTGCCGCCGCTGGCGCCCATGCTCCCGGCAAGGCCACGGCTAAGCCTGAGCAGGCCAAACAGCCCGAGCAGCCGCTTGACGAGCGTTTTCATGCTCGGGTAGATCTCCGTGCGGCGCGCATTACCGAGGTAAAAAGACACCCGGAGGCCGAGAAGCTCTACATTGAAGTTATAGAGGTGGGCGAGGAAGAGCCACGCCAGATTGTCAGCGGCTTGGTGCCTCACTACAGCGAGAATGAACTGCTTGGCAAGACCATTGTTCTGGTCTCGAATCTTAAGCCCGCAAAACTTCGGGGTGAGAAGAGCCAAGGCATGTTGCTCGCTGCATCTGCTCAGAACGCAGAAGGCAAGGAAATAGTTGAGGTTCTCTTTTTGGACGACCTGGGCGATGTAGCCCCAGGCAGCCCAGTTCGGCTGGATGGCTTGCCAGAACCGGACTCCTTCCCGTCCAAGCTCAAGGTTGAGGAGTTTTTCAGCATGCCTATTCGTGTTGAGGATTACCAAGTTATGGTAGGCGGCCGACCGCTGCACTGCAACGGGAAGGCGGTGAGGACCAAGACTGTTTCCTCTGGCGATGTCGGCTAAGGCGGAGCATCTGCAGGCACCGAGCTTTCTGCAAAGCGAGGTCTGGGCGCAGTTTAAGTCAGAGTTCGGCTGGCGCCCACACAGACTTGTGTGTGAGAGCGAGCCTGGTGCCGGGTCTGTCTCGGCCCTGTCACGGATGGCGGGGCCTGGCATCCGGCTTGCGTACGTGCCACACGGGGCGCCCTCCGGCTCAGTATCAATGCTGGCCGACTGCAGCCGTGACGCGCTGTCCGGGCCAGGTGGGCCGCTGCGGGACTGCATGTTTCTGCGCTGGGATCTCCCGTGGGAGGCCTCTCCCGCCCTGCGCGAGGAGTTAAGGGCACTCGGATTCAAAGCTGCAAACGTGGACATACAGCCGCCGAACACCGTGATTCTGGATCTAAGCAAACCCGCGGATCAGCTCCTGTCCGAGATGAAGAGCAAGACTCGCTATAACATTCGCCTTGCTGCGCGCAAGAGTGTTGTAGTGGAGAGTGAGGGGCTGTCGGCGTTCAATGAGTGGTACCAACTCTACCGCCAGACCGCACACCGAGACTCAATTAGCATACATTCGCAGCAGTACTATAAGCGGCTGTTCGAGCTGATTGAGCAGTCCGGTGACGGCTCCGAGGTATCGGCCGACTCGAGTACAACGGCCGACCCGGCCGTCATGGAACTCTTGTGCGCGCGGCATGAAGGCGAGCTCATTGCCGGTATTGTGGTGGTGTACTACCGTGGGCAGGCGGTGTACCTCTACGGGGCCGGGGCCGACCACAAGCGCAACCTCATGGCGGCATACCTCTTACAGTGGTCCGCCATTGAAAGGGCACAGGCGCGGGGGTGCCTGAGCTACGACCTCTTTGGGATACCGCCTAGTGATGATCCAAAGCACCCAATGCACGGCCTGTACCGCTTTAAGGTAGGGTTTGGAGGGGACATCGTTCAACGGCTCGGATGCTGGGACTATACCCGGCGCCCAGCTCTCTACGCAGGCTTTTGCTATGCCGAGGCCGCCCGCAACTGGTACTTTAAAACCTTTCGAAAACGCCGTTAGTTCTTAGTCTCAGCCCTCCATGAGCTCGGCCTAGTCCTTAGTAGTGTCAATGCCGAACTTCTTGGCAACCTTGTCGTAGTAATTAATCACGGTCCGTACATAGTCACGCTTCTCGTTGTAGTCCCCCTCAAAAAAGCTGCGTTTGAACCCGTAGATCACCATGTTCTTCAGCTGCTTGGGTGACACCTCAAAGTTCTCGGTCAGGAGTCGGAACTCGTTGGTCACGGTCGTGTGTGACACCAAACGATTGTCGGTGCAGAGCGTGACCGAGAGTCGGTTATCTATCATCTTGCGAATGGAGTGGTCACTGAGCTGGTCAAGGTGGGGCGATGTCTGCAGATTACTGGTCAGACACACCTCAATGGTAATGCGGTTATTGGCTATGTAGTCCACAAGGTTGCTTACATATCGGGCTGGATCCTCAATAGCCGGGTCGGTAATGCGATCCTCGTCAAAAAGATGAAATCCGTGACCAATGCGGTCCGCGTGCAGTTTCGTAATTGCTTGAAAGATTGATTCCGGACCGTAGGCCTCACCGGCATGCACCGTCTTGTTCAGGAAGTGCTCATGTACATGTTGAAATGCGGCCAAATGGTCTGCCGCAGGGTAGCCTGCCTCGCTGCCAGCGAGATCAAATCCAACTACGCGCACATCTGAGTTGTTCCTTAGGTGCACCGTCGCGCGTGCCAGTTCGAGCGAGGCATAATGCAGGATTTCCTCCTCGGTTGCATGCTCATGTGCCTTGGTCAGAGTTGCAAAGTAGTCTGAAAACTGTGAGTTGAAGTAGCGCATTGCGGTGACAATAATGCCGTAGTCAAATGGTGGCGGGAGCAGGTCGGGGTTGTCCCCCTCGGCAGTCACGGCAGATGTAACACTGTAGACGCCACGCGCGTTTATTTCGTCTCGTGCACGCTGTAGTCCAAGGTCGACGGCCTCCAGCACCTCTCGAAAGCTCAAATGCGCATTCATGTGGAGCTGAGGAGCAAAACGCACCTCAATGTAACGCACATTCTCGGCGGCATTGTCCATTGCCAGTTCATACGCCACTCGCTCAAGCGCTGGAGCTGTCTGCATTACCGAGGTAGTCCAGGCAAACCCGGCCAGGTACTCATTGAGATCTCGATAGTGTGCCTTAAATACCTTTTCTTTCAGCCCTGCTTCGTCCCAGGCCGGTAACTCAACCTTGGCCTCACGGGCAAGCTCAATAAGAGTCTGAAGGCGAAGACTGCCGTCCAGATGCAGGTGGAGGTCCGTTTTGGGCATAGCCTCAAGAAACTCACTTGGAAAACTACTCATGTCTCAATCTCCTGTGTCAAGGTTGAACTGTATGCCGCCGCCGTCTCGAGAACCATGGCTCGGAAGGTGTTTCCGCGGTCAAACTCATTTAAAAACATGCCAAAAGAAGCGCATCCAGGCGACAGTATAACGACATCGCCGGGTTGTGCTGTCTGTGATGCGGCATCTAAAGCTTTGCGCAGTGTCTCAAAAGGCCCATACACCGGGGTGTGACCCGCGACGAGCTGTTGCTGAATGGCATCCGAGGCCGAGCCCGCAAGCAGATATACCGCAGCCGCTGCCTCCCCAATCTCGGAGAAGGCAGCCGGTGAGAGCTGTTTGTCGCTTCCACCAGCTATGAGGTGAACCGGCACCGAGAATGCCTTCACTGCCGCGACTGCAGCCTCGGCAATTGTGGCCGCCGAGTCGTTGAAGTAACGAACACCCCGAATCTCGGTTATGTACTCCATTCGGTGCGCCACGCCCGGAAATGAGCCCAGAGCCTTGGCCGTTAAGGCAGCTGACACCCCAAACAGGCGGGCCGCAGCCCCGGCCGCAAGCAGGTTGCTCCGGGCGTGTTCACCAGCTAAGGGTGAGGAGTGAAGGATCATTTCCGGCACCTGCTCACCCTGTTGGAGGTAACCGTGCTCCTTGTCCAGATAGCAGTGTGCCTCTGCCTGTCGGAGGAAAGTGCCTGCAGGGGGTTGTGATGTTGGAGGCTGTGATGTTCGGGGAGAGGGCGCTTGTGCCACACAGAGCCGAGAGGTGGTCTTGGGCACGAAGCGCTCAAGATAATTGGTACCGCAGGCTGCCACCGTCCATGCCTCCGGTGGAGTTGCTGTGAGCAGGAGCTCTTTATCGTGGAGATAGGCGTCCATGTCGCTGTAGTAGTTCAGGTGATCCGGCATAATGGCAGTGAGAACACTCACCTCTGGCTGCAGTAGCTCAATGGCCCCGGCAAACTCCAGATCACCCAACTGGAACGACGAGAGCTCCAGCACGACCGGGGCTGCCTCCGGAAGGGTGTCAATAAACGCGAGTGGCGACACGGTAATGTTTCCACCCAGCGCGGCGTCCGAGTACGACTGCAAAAGAACATGGTGAAGAGCCGTGGCGGTTGTAGACTTTCCTTTGGTGCCGGTGACACACAGCAGCGGGTTTGTACGTACACGAAGAAAGAGCGAGATGTCGGTCTCTATTCGGCGCGCATCTTGAAGATACGCTGAGCTCCGGGGTACTCCGGGGTTCTTTACCACGAAGTCCGCATCCCGAAAGTCGGAACTGTCGTGGCGGCCAAGAACGTATCGCAGAGGCAGTCCGGAGAGCGCCTCAATACTGGGGCGTAGTTCCTCCGGGGAGCGCAGGTCGGTAACCGTAAGCTCCGCGCCCTGGGAATGAAGGTAGCGTACCGTGGCGGCTCCACCGCCGTGGAGTCCCAGCCCCATAATGGTCACGCGTGCACCTCGATATCGTTGCTCAGTCTTCAATGCGAAACTCCTTCATATCGCGGTCGTTGAGAAAAGGTACTAAGCGAAGCCCCACCCAGTGCTGCGCTAACTCCTCTGGTAGTCCGGCGCGTAGTTCACGAAAAATGGGCAGATCGGTTGAGAACTCATTCGCACGAAGCGCATTCTGAATTGCCTCCATGTGCGGGTCCAGGAAAATGCGGGCCTTATGCGCCACCTGGCAGGCTTTTTCCAGGTCTGCTGGCTCAAGGCGATACAGCGAGTGGCACACTGCCTGATATTTACAGGTGAGTGGGTAGTACGGATACGTGCGGGCACCCTCTGGTAGGAATAGCTTTGTGAAGAACTTGGTCAGTTCTCGATCCAGCCAAATGCCCTGTACGTAATATCCGCGGCCGGTTTCACCAATCCAGGTATCGGAAACAGAACGCTGAATGAGACATGCCTCGGGATTGTCGTCACTGCCGTGAATCTCCCGAATAGGGATCATATCGGCCTCGATAAACAGCTTGGTGCTGCTGTAGGAAGGGGTTTCCTCGTTTGAAGTCCTGCCCATTTGTTGGTGAACCCCCGGTCGGGGCACAAGGTCCAGCCGGAGTAGGTAAAGATACAAACAGTCCTGCGCCCTATAGAGGCGAAAAAAAGATGGCCTCAGAATCTCGGCCGGGTCAAAAAAGTATCGGAGCCCCTGGAATACCGCGGGCAGGCGTTCTCCTAACTGCTGCATGAGACCACGGAGGTCGTCACGATAGCGAGGTGAGGGGGCTGCCTCGCGGACATCATGATGAATTCTGAAGCTCGGAACCTGGAACGCATCCTCAAGCTCAAGGTACAACTCTTCATTGGCGGTAAAAAATGGAGTAGAGGCGCATCCAGCACTCTTGACCGAACGGAGCAGCGTATCGACCGATGGATCTGGTTTAATTATCTCAATGCGACTCACTACTTGGCTCCACAACATGCGAATCTAGTGCGACTATCCGCCACACCTCGTTACGGAGTTCCAGCTGCAACTCCTCCCGTACGTGGTACTCACGGATAGAGGCATCCTGCTCACTGATTTCGTCCTCAAACTCAAAGAAAACACGAATGAATCGTGCTTCGTACAGTGCCGAGCCTTCCTCCTTGTTCAGTTCGCGGATGTCCGGGGTGCTTACACCATAAGGGTACACTGTGGGGCCGAGGTCAGGGCGCCCCTGGTTAATCCAGTCGTCTGCCGGATAATTGCCGGTCTTCATCTCTACCGACATGCGCGCTCGTGAGGTAACGTACATGTTCGTGACTTCATCAACTCTTTGAGTTGCGACGCCACGTGCAACGGTGGCCCGCAGAAGTTCAGGGTCCAGCTTGTTGAGTGCGGCATAATGTAACTGAACTACCTCTTTGGCAGATAAGCCGTGTGTAGGTGGTGGCTGCAGTGCACGGTCAATGCTCGTGCCAACAATGCCGCCGAGCACAAGCACCAGCGCCGAGACGAGCGCCAGACGAGCACCACGGCGTCGCAGGAAGTCTCTCCGCTGGAAACGGCGCACGCGGTCTTTCCGCAGGCGTTCCGCTCGGGCCCGGCGCTTACGGAGTACATCTGCTTCCAGCCCACCCGTCTCAAGCGCCTGTGACAGTTCCACGGAACTATCCGGAAGCATGTCTACAAGCTCCGTAATGAACCGAGCCCCATTCCTGTGGTGTTCCATGCTCCGCGTGGCCGCCGGTGACGGGACTTCTATGCAGGCATCAAAGACCTTTTGTAGATCAGTTGGCAGAGTTGGAAAGCTCTCTTCAAAGCGTTCGTAAATTCGGGGCGTACCGGGTTCGGCCTTGGGATTCATGCAGAAGGGCTGCGAGCTCAACCGACGATACCATAGCGCGGCTAATCCAAAAGCGGTGATTGCAGAGTCTGTCCGGTCAGGAGGGTCAAAGTCCAGGCTGTCATGATCATGCTGCTCGCCTTCATGCCTGTGTTCGGCTGTCTTCTGCAGGCGTCGAAGTTCACTCGCTCCAGAGGCGGGGAGAAACACCACGCCAGAGTTAAGCGGCGCCTCGGAAGAGAGAAAAACAAAGGTCGGGTCAAGTGCAAAGCCGGTATCCTCTGGTAACAAGGCTGCTGCCTTGGAGACATGGAGCATGAGGGCGTAGGAGCGTTCCTCCGGCTCCCCCCGGAGGTAATCGGCTAGCGAGCACAGATTCGGAAAGGGTAGGCGGAGGTAGACTCGACCGGAACTGAGTTCAAACTCGGCAGTTGCACTCTCTATGGCTTGAAGCGGCGTTGGATCAGACAGATTGGGGTGCACCCTCAACGCAGTTAGACCTGGAGTGCTGTGTAAACGTCGGGCCAGATGAGGATCCGCGTTACGTCGTAACTCTAGTAAGGTATATAACAACACAGGCTAGTATGACCGTAGATTCCCGTCTTCGTCAAACACAACCGCGCGGAAACACCATAGCTCTTCCGAGCTTGTACGGGCGGGGCCCAGCTCGGCTTTGTTTCGGAGTTGTTCCAAGAACTGCTCGCGGTTCCAGTTTCTCTCTACCGCAACCTGTGGTAACAGCAGTCCAGAACAGTCTTCGCTACGAATGTACAGACCGTGTTGTCCTACCACGACCTGCTCCGGCTCGCAGCGCAATAGGGGCCCCAGCATGGATATCTCAATGTGTAACTCATTGACCTCGTGTGCTGTAACGGGTGGAAAGCGTGGATCCGAACATGCGGCATCCACTGCCGCTGAAGCAAGTTCGGTCGGCCCAACCTCGTCCAAACGCAGTTTTCCAATGCAACCTCGTAGTCGCTCGCCAATGTGAAGCGACACAAATACACCCGAGGCGTTTATTGGCTCAAACTCCAGAGAGGGCAACAGAGTTTCGGTGGGTGCCGAGGACTGGCCACAGGCTTTTGATATCTCCTGCCGTGCCAGGCTGATCAGGGTATTCCGCAGTTCGCGATCTTGGAGGGATCCTAACTCAAGCAAATTGTGCTCACCTCATTTAGTCGTTGCTGGAGAAAATTCTCTGGAGTCGCTCCGCATCAAAGCGAACCCGCAAATTCTTCTCCTGAGTTGGTATAACAAGCCCAAGCGCGCCGTGCTTAGCCCGCCTCAAGTGTTTGACCTGGGTGTAGTATAACTCAACCGTCTGTTCTCCGCGCGCCTTGCTATAGTGAATTGCCAGTTGACCGGCATCTATGAGCACCTCAAGTGGCACACTCTTACCAGGTTGCTGTTTGACAAAGACGTATCCACCGGGGTAGTCACGAGCGTGTAGCCAGGTGTCGTTTCCACGCACATAGCGGCGCAACAGCCCGTCGTTCTCACGAGCATTACGTCCTACAAGGATAATGAAATCTCCGGAGAAAAACCGCAATCCGGGGCGTTGTTCCTCGGCGGCCGACACACTGCGGTGTTCGGATCTGACGGTGGGTTGCAGCTCAGGCGGGACGCGACCCTGAGTGAGCTCAAAGGCGTACTGCTTAAGCTTTTCTTCCTCTTTCGCAACTAAGCTGAGTTCCTGGTTTGCATGCTCGGACGTCGCACGGAGTCGTTTCGCCCGGTCATAGAGCTTTTCTGCCGTTGCGTACGGGGGAATGTGTGGATCTAGAGGAATGCGGAGCTGGTTTCCCTGTTCATCCTCGGTGAGCAGCTCTACCGCGCCGGTCTGGACAAGGTGTTGGTTACCCATAATGGTGTCGGCCTGTCGCTTGAGCTGATTGTAGTCCTCGGTGGAGTTGAGGCGTTCCTCCGCCTTAGCTCTCCGGCGCATGGCCTCGGTTTGCAGTTCCTCAAGCCTACGCTCAGCCCGAGCACGAACGGCGTCTGGACCCTCTCGCAGTGGCGCCGAGTCCAGATCCGCGTACAGTTCCTCAATAAAACGGTTGTACCCGTACTGGCCGCCCGGGTCTGACCGGAGGGCAAAGCGTTCTGATTTAGCAAAGCCTGCCGATAGATCCTCTAAATGGGAGTCCGGAAGCTGGAAAAGGCCCCCGGAGACCTCGTTACGTTTTGGGCGCCGGAAGTAGGCGTCAACAATGGTGTTGTCCTCTGTCGTCAGGAGCACATTCGCGGCACCACTCCAGAGGCGGATCCAGAGCACGCCGCGCTCCTCGGCACGCTGATAGGCAATGCGAACAATGCGTTCACGGTCATACTGATATGCGGAGAGAATGCGAGCTCCTTTGAGCCTGGAGCTGAGAAGCGAGGCAAAGCGCTGCTGGGTTTTTGGTTTTTTAACACCCTGCTGAACTGCGTGGAAGCGAACAACACCCGACTTCAGTACTGCAACTACCTGAAACGCCTCGCCAGGGCGATAGAGGTCAAGCACCAGGCGCGAAAAGTCCGGTTGGACAATGCGTTGGATGAAGGCTCCTCGGAGATGGAGCTCACCAAGAACGGTGTGGATCTCTCGCCAGTTCAGGGACACAGGGGCGCACCTTCCAGAGCTGTCAGTAAGGGCCGAAACTCACCGGCAAGAAAGAACGAACCCAGGATAAGAATAGGAAGTCCGGACTCACCTGCCGAGGCTAAGGCGGCGTGAGGCTCTTCTATGAGCTCCGCGTCGCGTCCCATGCTGACACACAGGGCGCGGATTGCCTCCGGATTGCTCGGTCGGAAGCGTCCAGGGCGCGAAATAATAACCCGCGTAAACTGACTGGGCAGGCGCGCGAGCATGCCCTGAATGTCCTTACCCTCGACCGCGCCAAAGATGAGGGTTGCCTGCCCCGGAAACACCTCGCCAAAGGTTTCATATACCGAGTTCACCGAGTCCGACGTGTGTGCACCATCTAGCATGACCGGTGGAGCTGTGAGAAAGAGCTCGCCGCGGGCAGGCAGGCGTGCCGCGGCCAAACCGGCCTCAATACAAGCGGTGGAAAGCTCGGGTCTGAGGCTCGTCACGGCCAAGGTAGCGAGTGCGGCGTTCTGAGCCTGAACCCGGCCCCGCATCTGCAAACGAGTGCGAATATGAATCTCGGGATCCTGAAGGACAATCTCTATGAGGTCACCCGAGATATCCGAGCTACGACTCAGTGTCTTGAGCCGTGGGGCAAGAAAGCTGAGTGGTGCGGCACCTTCCTCGGCACGGCGGCGAATAACCGCCTCGGCCTCTGGTCGCAGGTCAGCCGCAACTACCGGAATGCCGTCCTTAATGATTCCCGCCTTCTCAGAGGCAATTTCGGCAATAGTGGTGCCCAGGTACTCGGTGTGCTCAAGCTCAATGGGTGTGATAACGACCAACTCTGGCAGCACCAGGTTGGTAGCATCGAGCCGGCCTCCAAGGCCGGTTTCAACCACAACACGGTCAAGACCGGCCTCTGCGAAACACAGAAAGGCGGCCAGGGTGAGAGCCTCAAAAGTGGTTGGCCTATACTCAATCTGGGCTTGGCGGAACTCCTGGCGTAGAACTCGCAGTATGGGCAGCAGCAACTCCATGGGCGCAGGCTCGCCTTGAATGCATATTCTCTCGCGATAGGAAGTAATATGTGGCGAGGTGTAGCGCCCAACTGTCTCACCACCAGCTCTCAGAACAGCGTCAGTCATAGCCGCAGTCGAGCCTTTGCCCTTGGAGCCTGCAATGTGCACGGCACGGAAGCGCTGCTGAGGATTACCAAGAATACCCAGCCAGCGTTCCATTCGCTCGAGGCGGTAGTGCCGTGTTTTGGCACCACCGCCATGCTCAAGGTTCGTGAAGGACTCGAACTCGTTGAAGATTGAGTCGAGTTCGGCGAACTGATCCTCGCGTCCCTTGGTTTTCACTTAGGTGAGCGACTCGTTGCGCCGGCGTAAAGCCGCGGCATGGGTGTAAAAGCCCTCATGGTCCGCCAACCGCACTACATGTTTCTGCATGGCTTTCTGGGCGTCTTCTGAGATGTAGACCACCGAGGACATCTTCTGAAAGTTATGCACCGATACCGGAGAGTGGGTGCGAGCATTGCCGCCGGTGGGTAGCACAGCATTGGCTCCTGCTGCATAGTTCGCGAGCGAAAACGCTGCATGCTCACCCAAAAGAATTTCTGACGCATTGCGAATGAGGCTAAGGGTTTGGAAAGGATCCCTGGTCTGAATCTGGAGGTGTTCAGGAGCAAACTGATTGACAATATCGGCCGCTTCTCGGAGATCCTCCGCAATGAGAATACCACCGTAGCCGGTGAGTACATCGGTCAAAAATGTGCGTCTTGGCTCGGGGGCATCGGCTACCATGTCGGGGACAATGGCCGCAACCGCCTCGGCCAGAGCCGTGCTGTGAGTGACCAGAATTGCCGAACTGTCCGACCCATGCTCGGCCTCTATGAGTAGATCCAGCGCCACCTTCCATGGGTCTGCCTGTTCGTCAGCCAACACAATGGACTCTGACGGACCCGCTGGCATGCCAATATCAATCTGCCCGGATAAAAGGCGCTTGGCCGCGGTTACATACATGCTGCCTGGTCCTTCGAGCTTGAGAACCTTTGGAATGGTCTCGGTGCCAAAGGCGAGCGCGGCAATGGCCTGTGCGCCGCCCACACGATACACCTCATCAACGCCACACAGTCGCGCAGCGTAAAGTGAGGCTGGATCAACCGTGCCGTCGGGGAGGGGTGGTGTGACAACTACTATGCGCGGTACGCCAGCAATCTTGGCTGGGACGGCTAACATGTACAGCATAGAGGGAAAACTACCGCGTCCGCCCGGCACATACAGGCCGACCGAGTCTATGGGCGTAAACCGCTCTCCGCCGATAATTCCGGGCCGTATCTCCTGCATCGACATTGTTGTGCTGTGCTGTGGTTCATGATAGCGCCGAACGTTCTCTACCGCGTATCGGAGTGCCTCCTTGACCTCTTCCGGGAGCTGCGACTCGGCGGTCTCAAACTCCGCATCGCTGACGCGGAGCCCAAGGTGCGAGAGATCGGCCTTGTCAAAGCGCTCGGTGAGGCGTAAAAGTGCTTGATCTCCCTCGGCGCGCACCATGTCTATGAGCTCTTGTATCTGCGGCATTACAGCGTTGATATCTTGTTCCGATCTGGCCAAAAGTCGTTCACGGTCTTCGTCCGAAATCTCTTTCCATCGGCGCATCGCAATCTGCATAGTATTCCCTCCAAGGTATCCCAATGGTTAATAATTGATCGTATAGAGTCGACTGCCCGTGGTCAAGCTACCGGCGGTGTTGTTGCCTTTTTCGTCCGCTTAGGGTAGCCTGTTGCATTAACCAATTTTCTACTGGGAAGGTAAGCAAAAATGATCGTTAAACCAATGGTTCGGAACAACATATGCATGAACGCACACCCTGTTGGATGTAAGGAGTTTGTTCATCGTCAAATAGAGTACGTTAAGTCTCAGCCTAAGGTCGACGGGCCTAAGCGTGTGCTCATTATAGGTTCGTCTGGTGGTTACGGTCTCGCGTCGCGCATAGCATTTGCCTTTGGCTCGGACGCCGACACAATTGGTATTGCCTACGAGCGCGGTCCGGTTGGAAAACGCACCGGTACGGTTGGTTGGTACAGCACGCACGCCTTTGACCAGTTTGCAGAGGAAGCCGGTCGCAAGAGTATATCCTTGTACGGCGACGCCTTCTCACACGAGATGAAAGCGGCGACAATCAAGCGGCTCAAGGCTGAACTTGGACAGGTCGATCTCGTCATCTACAGCCTTGCCGCTGGCGTACGCACCGACCCGGACACCCACGAACAGTATCGGAGTGCGCTCAAACCACTTTCTAAACCATATGTGTCCAAAAGCATAGATCCACTGAACTCGGAAATCACGACTGTCCGTATAGAGCCCGCTTCCAAAGCCGAGGTGGAGTCTACGGTTCGCGTTATGGGCGGCGACGACTGGAACATTTGGCTGGACAAGCTCATTGAGGCTGACGCCCTTGCTCCGGGGGCCCAAGCTATTGCTTATTCCTACATCGGCCCTGAGCTTACCAAGCCGGTCTATCGTGACGGAACAATTGGTGCGGCAAAGGATCATCTAGAGGCCACCGCGCATACCCTGAACAGTCGCCTCAAGGAAGCCATTGGTGGCTCGGCGTATGTTTCGGTCAACAAGGCCGTTGTGAGCCGCGCGAGCGCAGTTATTCCGGTTGTACCTCTGTATTTTGCACTCCTGTTCAACGTCATGAAAGAAAAGGGCCTGCACGAGGACTGTATTGAGCAGATGTATCGCTTACTTTCCGAACGACTATGCACCGGCGAACAGGTTCCGGTGGACGAACAAGGTCGCATACGCCTAGACGACTGGGAGATGCGTGAGGATGTGCAGGAAGAAGTTACCCGGCGTTGGGACCTGGTGAACTCCGGGAACGTAGACGAACTGGCCGATATTAGCGGATATCAACTGTCCTTCTTGAATATCCACGGCTTTGGCTTTGACAATGTTGACTACGATGCCGATGTAGAGATCTAATTAACAAACTATATGAACATGGAAGCCTTTATTCTCGGGTGCGGCGGTATGATGCCGCTTCCGGGACGCCATCTCACCTCAATGCTGTTGCGTCGCGAAGGTGATCTGTTCCTTTTTGATGCCGGAGAAGGCACGCAGGTCTCACTGCGCGCGCTGAACCTCAAGTGGAAAAAAATAAACGCTATCTTCATTTCACACACCCATGCCGACCACGTAACCGGTTTACCCGGAATGCTTATGCTCTCTTCTCAGGTTGACCGGAGTGAACCGCTCTACATTATTGGGCCACCGCGGGTGAAAGAGTATGTCGATACAGCCCGGCGAGTGCTTGATATGTACATTAATTACGATATCGTTGTACAGGAAATCAAGGACCCTACGGTCGCGCAAACGGTATATGAGGGAGATGGGTTTAACGTTCGAGCAATTCCTCTACGACACACCAAGGTTTGTGTGGGCTATGTGCTGCAAGAGGACTCACGTCCAGGCGTGTTTTCTCCGGAGCAGGCGACAGCATTAGGGGTACCACGGGGTCCACAGTGGGGTCAGTTGCAACGGGGCGAAACCGTGGAGCTCGAGTCGGGCGCACAGGTTCAACCCGAACAGGTGTTAGGCGCAACTCGCCCGGGACGTAAGGTTTCATACGTAACCGACAGCCTCTATCTTCCGAGTATCGTTCCTGAGGTTAAGAATTCTGATCTATTAATCTGTGAAGGAATGTTCCATGATGAGTTTAAGGAAAGCGCACACGAAAAGCGGCATATGACTGCCTCGGATGCCGGGCGCCTGGCGGCAGAAGCAGGGGTTCGAAAGGTGGGGCTTATTCACTACTCGCCCCGATATACCGACCGCCAGCTGAAAATTCTTCTGAAAGAGGCCCAAAATATCTTTCCAGCAAGTTTTCTTACCAGAGATCGCATGGTGCTTACGATACCCTACATTGAGTAGATATTCATGATAGATGTACAAGATGTCTGTAAGAGCTACGGAAAACTCAGGGCTGTAGACCAGGTGAGTTTTTCCCTGAGTTCGCAGCGAGTTACCGGGTTGCTTGGTCCAAATGGAGCGGGAAAGACTACCCTCATGCGACTGCTGACCGGGTACCTGTATCCGGACGCTGGTGTGGTTCTCATTGACGGGATCGATATAGCGGTGCACCCAGCCCAGGCTCGGGCAAAAATTGGATACGTTCCCGAAAACGCTCCCCTGTACCCGGAATTAACGCCCTATGAGTTGCTGGAGTTTGTTCTGGCTGCCCGAGCGCGGTCAGCGGCCGCGCTCGGGCAGTCGACTATCCGCAAGCAAACAGGCCGTAGATTGCTCCGAAGGCACGGTCAAAGGGAACACATTGAGTCGGTCATTGAGAAGGTTGGCATTTCCGAGGTAAAGAGCCGAACTATAGGCAGTCTATCCCGCGGATATAAGCAGCGGGTGGCTGTTGGGGCGGCACTCATAGCTTCACCACAGGTACTTGTTCTTGATGAACCTACCTCGGCCCTTGACCCGAATCAAACCCATGAAATGCGGCAGCTTATTCGTGAACTTGGACATGATGCTACCGTACTTGTTTCAAGTCACGTGTTGAGTGAGATTGAGGCGGTTTGCAGTGATGCGGTCATACTGCATCGTGGCCGGGTTGTGGGTCGTGGCGATATAGCCAGCCTGCGGCGGGAGCTCTCAGCCGGTATAGGCGAACGCATTCGGGTTGCCTTTGACCCGGAATACAATGACGACATCCTGGTGGCACTGCGCTCCACGCCCGGCATAGCAGAGCTTGAGCCGGAACTGAACACCGGGGCGCTGCTGGTACGGCTGCAGCCGAACGCGGAGGGGCCCCAGGTGCTCTTTGATTTTGCCGCAAAGCAAGGACTCAAGCTCAAGAGGTTGGAACCCTTGGAGGGAGGCCTTGAGGAGGTCTTTCGAGTTCTTACGGCAGAGGAGGTGCTGCCATGAACGGTTTACTTGCACTGACGAGGAAAGAACTGCGCATACAGTTCTCAAGCCCTCCTATGTACATTGCAACCGCATTTCTCTTGAGCGCTGCCGCCATGTGGTTCTTTCTTGTTCACGGGTTTTTGGCACGCGACACCGCTACGCTGCGTGGGTATTTTGCGGCTATGCCCTTACTGTTGGTGCTGGTCATTCCGGCTCTTACCATGAAGGGTTGGGCTGAGGAGTATCGACTTGGCACGTCTGAACTGCTGTTAACGCTGCCACTGCGTAGTGTGGAGTTGGTTGTGGGCAAGTATCTCGGCACGATGCTGATTGTACTGTGCATGTTGCTCCTCACCCTGCCAGTGGCCTTCTTGCTCATGCCGCTGGGGGAGTTCGATCTTGGGCAGATCGTGACCGAGTACATTGGAACTATTCTTATTTCGGGGACGGCGGTCGCTTTGGGCCTTTTCATTTCGGTGCTGTGTACGAACCAAAGTACTGCATTTACCGGTGCCGCTGGGCTCTTGCTGGTACTCACCCTTATTGGGCGCCTTGAGGTTCTCATTTCTTTGCCTGGGCCTCTTGCTGGCGTTTTACGGTATGTTTCATTAGACACTCATTTTGACGGATTTGTCCGAGGTGTATTGGATTTTCGTGCGTTGTGGTACTACCTGTGGCTCACCTCTCTCTGCCTGTATCTGACCGCCGTGGTGTTGGAAGCCCGGAGGCGCGCATAGAATGCCTAAACCAAGTCGATACAAGCTTGTGTACTTTGGACTCTTTCCTCTGCTTTTCCTTGTAACCGGAATTCTGGGCTCTCAGTTGAGCGGGCGTATCGACCTTACAACTGGACAACTCTATACTCTTTCCTCGGCTGCACGAGGGCGCATAGCGGAACTGGAAAACCCGGTACATATACGGTACTTCCTGAGTCCTCGGCTGGAGGCCTACAGCGCTGAACCTGAACGCATTCGTGAGTATCTTGAGGAGTTTGCTGCCATCTCGCCCCTGGTAGAGCTCAGTGTGCTGGACGCAAGTGAGCCTGAGAATCGTGAAGCAGCCCTGGATTTTGGCCTTCAACCGCAGCAACTGAGCGGTAGCGATAGGGACAGTCAAAGCTTGATTACTGTTTTCTCCGGTATGGTTGTTGAGTATGGTGAAGCTCATAGTGTTGTGCCCTTTGTACTGAACTCAGAGGAACTTGAGTATGATCTCGTTTCAGCCTGGGATGAGTTAGTAAGCGAGAGGGCTTTTGAGATTGTTGTGATGAGCGGTAATCAGGAACTTGAACTCCGTTCTGCGTATCAGAATGCATTGTTGCGACTCTCCGAAGCCTTTGTGGTGCGTCTGCTCGAAGATGGTGACCCCATTCCGGACTCGGCGGATATGCTGTTCGTATTCGGCAATAAGGATCTAAGTACCGACACGGTTCTTAACATTGAGGAGTTTCTCGCGGCTGGAGGCGGCGTTATGCTGAGCGTTGAGGGCGTCCATGTGCAGTTGGACGACGAGCTCACTGCGCGGGAACTGCCTCGCTCGGACCTTGATCTGTTGCTGGAACGCTATGGAGTCAGAGTCTCACGGGAGTTGGTGCTGGATCGCTATCACATGCTGGTGCCCTTAGCTGGCGCTGGTGGTGGGCCGGAGAGCTTTGTGAGCTATCCGCACTGGATTGAGTTGCGGTCGCGCAACGCCGCGCCGGGACATGCCCTTGCCGAGTCGGTGGCAGGTCTTGATCTGTTCTGGCCAAGTCGCATAGAGCCTTTCGGTGAGGCCCCTTCAGGCCTGCACTTGACCCAGTTGTACACGACATCGTACGAGGGGCGGGTCATGGACAGTCCCTTTGCTACGAACCCGGCGCTCGGAAGCGACGTCTACGAACGCGTCTGGCGTGAGGGCGGTGACCGCATAGGCGTAGTCATGGCCCTCTCGGGTGAGTTCCCCACGGTTTCAGATGCGAGCGGCGAGGGTAGGTTGGTATTGGTGGGCGGTGGATACACCTTTAGCGACTTCCTGGAGCTGGGTGAGGATCCCATGCGGAACCTCCGCTTTCTGACTGCAGCGGCTCACTGGCTTGCAGGTGATGACGACCTATTGGAGCTGTTTGGACGGACATCACCGGATCTACGACTGAGCGGTCTTGCGACCCCCGAGCTAAGGGCGGCGGTAGTTCGTTTTGCGCAGTGGGTTAATATCGTAATTATTCCGGTTTTTGTCGTGCTTTTTGGCACAGTTCGAATTGCTCGGCGCCGGCGGTTTAGAGGCTGACCCCAACTCAGGAAGACTCTATACTCGCTTCCTCTCCAGCAATAAACCGCCGATACAGGTCGGGATCCGGTCGAAAGGCCATTATACGAGACTTCGTGTACTCGGCGCGTCTAAGGGCGGTATAGGCCTCCTTAAAGAGTCTCGGCGCCTCAGTTAGGCGCCCGGTACGTGCGCTCAAGCCGCTGTGAAGCTTGCCGCCCTCAGCTATTGCACGCTCCTCAGCCTTGCGCAGGAGGTTTTCCATACGCCGCATCCCACCGTCAAGGTCATTGTTGGGCTCAATAACGGCAATGATGTTGTTTCCTAAGGTAAACGTTAACTCTTTAAAGGCGTGTTCTTGCCCAATAAAGGAGTAGAGTCGGTCGCGCATGTGCGTCTCGTCGATAGAGTAATCTGTTGCATGAGTGGGGTCCGGTGTTTGCTCAAGAGGTACCGAACGTACCAGAGCAAGAACAAGATCCTCTTCGTTAAAGGTACTCCGCTCAAGTTCTAAGTTAATTCGCCGCAGGAGCTTTGCCTTTTCCCTGTCCGGAGTGTTGATGTCTTCTTGGGAGTCGGGTGCGTCTAAGCCGTCATTCACTTCTACGTCCAGCTCCGGGTCTTTGTCGCTATACAGGTTGCCCTTGAAGTCTACTCTGGAACCGTCTGTGCCATCTGAACCGTCTGTGACATCTCCAACTGGCGTTGCTTGGAAGCCATCTGCGTATTCCGGCGCGGCCTCATGACTGGTGCGATGAAGATAGAGGCCTAGAGCGGCTGCGAGTGTGAGAGCGGCAAAACCTAAGAGTATCAGAAATGAGTCACGGAGGAGCGGGTAGATATCGGCATTGGAAAGGCTCGGGTAGACAGCTTCTACATGAATGAACTCACCGCGGCTACTCGACAGCGTTTCGCTCAGCCGGATTTCACCTGGCGATGATGTCAATAGATAGTGTTCGCTCCGGCCAATCCGAGCTTCTTGGTTTTCCTCAAGCTGGGCACGGGTAGTTGGACTCAGATAGGACACATCTTGGGCAGTGAGATACTGGAGTTGACCCTCGACTGAGGCAATAGACACAGCCCCAGTGGTGCGGGTGAGGTCAAACTCATCAGCAAGACGCTCCCAGTCTATGTGCTCAAAGGAGTAGCCAGCTGCCTGGTAGGCCTTGGCGACCAGCTCGCTCATGGCGTCAAAGTGCGCCTGTCGATTGAGGACACTGCGCTCGTGCGCTTCATTCAGCCGCAGAACGAAGAAGACGGTCACTGCAGCGAACACGGCAACGGTAATTGCGGCACATACCTGTGCAAAGCGAGCCTTCATAGGGAACAGTATACGTGAAAAAGCGAAAAAGTGAAGAGTCATTGTGTACGGTTATGAATATCGCTGGTATGATTAGATTAAGATGTCCGAAATAATTCGTCGACGTAAGCTCTCAGCAGGTTGGTATCCGGAGACAGAAGAGGCAATAGAACAGGTACTGCACGATTGGTGCTGCCGGGATATTGAAAAGCCTCGATCACGCGCGGTGGTGGTTCCACACGCTGGCTGGCCATTCTCCGGTCGCTTAGCGTTTGACACACTCAGCACCTTGGAACGAAGCAAGACTGTAGTAGTTGTTGGGGGGCATCTTTCAGCTCAATCGCCGTTGATTATGGCCTCCGAAGACGCGTACGAGACGCCACTTGGAATAGTTGAGACCGATCATCAGTTGCGTGATTACATTACTCAGAACCTTGAAAGCGTACCGGATACGGACTCTGAGAACTCGGTCGAGATAATCATGCCTATGCTCAGGTATCTGAATCCTGAGGTACGCGTCGTCTGGCTCCGTGTAGGCCCCAATTCCGATCTTGTTCATCGCCTTGCCAATACCATTGCTGAAGCTGCGTTACATGAAGATGGCTACGATATAGCGGTGGTTGGCTCCACTGATCTTACCCATTATGGCCCAGCGTTCGGCTTCACCGACCACGGCTTGGGTGATGATGCACATGCCTGGGTGCGAGAGTCAAACGACGCTACTATTCTTGAAAAACTTGCACAGCTGGACGCTCATGGTGTTATTGAGTGCGGTCCGCGTGACCGTTCCGCATGTTCGGCCGGAGCAGCGGCTGTGGCGGTTGCATACGCATGTGCCGTTGGGTGTGACGACGCCGAACTTATCGGATACCATACCAGTTATGACTGTCGTCCGGCTGACTCTTTCGTTGGCTACGCAGGAATTACCTACCGGCGGCGATAAACCTGGAAATCTCGTTCTGCATGAGCTCACATGACTGCTGCATAGCCTCGCAACGACTCGTGCCGCGGCGTTCATGGAAAAAAATTGCCGCTGGAACGAGTGTTGCACCTGCGGCACCGAGCGAGCGGTAGCTCATACCGAAACGCGAATCCTTGGCTGGCAGTACAAGCTCACTCAGCTCTTGTCGAAAGCGCCCGAGTACCTCCCTCACAGCTTCGTCGGTAGTAACGTGACTAACGTGGGCGCTGGTGAGGTCGCCAGTTGCGTTAGGGGCTATATCTCCGCGGCCGAGTAGTGGCGAACTATGGCGTTCTCCATATAGACGACCAGGTTCGCTACATGATGAGCCTGGAGTGTAACGGAAGCCCAGCGCTGTAGCGGCCGAGTAGAATGCGGCTCGGTAGTCTTCAAGCAAGCTTGTATGGTAAGTTGCCTTGCTCATATTGTCCGTTCCTGAGGTTTCAACTTTGGGTGTCGTTGGGCGTCGCACTGCATTGCGCTTCTGAATAAACGCGTAGTTTTGATCGCTAATACTGTGAAGCCTGTCACTCCTGTTGCGTAGGTAGGACTCAAGCCAACTCCCAACTATATAACTCTTCTCGGCACGGTAGCCGAAATCAAGGCCATGAAGTTCAATTTCGTTTGCTCCAGCATGGTGTGCAAGCCGGAGGGCAGTCTCTGAAACGCTTCCGCCCCGCACCAAGGTTGGACCCAGTGGAAGCCCACGCGAGGAAAGATAGCGGTGCAGTGGATGTTCGGAACAAATAAAGCTGAGATGGGGAAAGCTCTGAAGAAGGCTGTGATGGGCGCCTATATCGGAAACCAGGAGCACCCGTTGCGGCGGAACTCCCAGATAGTGAAGCTTTGAGATTGGCTGTGGGTCTATTGTTACTGCCGTCAGCCTCTCCTTGGTAAATGCGGCGGCGGTACGGACAGCCGTATCACAATAGACGGTAAAGGTCTTGGCGGCCGTTGCAAGGGGTTCCAGGGTTTGAGTCGCACTCGGCCCAGCCCCGACAATTCGCCAGCTGTTCGCTGGAGCGACCTCAGGTGTGACATATGAGCGCTCGAGTAGGGCAAGATTTCGAATCGTGTTTACGCACCAACGAAGTCCGTATCCAGCGCATGCACGGTAGTCGTTTCCCGCTGCTGCAATAAAGAGGTCTAGCTTGGCTGCAAAATCCCTGAAATACCAATCATCTGCTGCTATCCGAGCTCGTAGGTTGCTGCTTCTAAGTTTAGGAAAAAAGAACGGCAAGTAATCGAGACTCCCTACTGCTTCAGCCACCTGTTCTTCACAGACAATTATCACGTGAGCCAAACCAAGGAGCTCGCTAAGGTCGCGGCTCACGAAGGCACTGTACAAGAGGCTAGGGTCGGGTTCAATAATACGTAGCTGAAGCTGTGGTGCAATCTGAATTAAGGCCTCGGCCTCGTACCCTAAGCCGAACCCGTAAAGAACAAGGTAGTCACACCCCTCAACTCCAACACCATCGGCAAACTTAACGGCCTCGCTCCGAGGCCGATATCGGGAGTGCAGAAATATGTCGCCCTCCGGCCCGGTGAGAATTGCGGTAGGCTCTTGTATTCCTCCGCTACGAGAGGCTTCCAGTCGCAATCGTGGCGAAACCTTGCTTGCCGCAACTTTTGCCGCCGTCTCATGGTTCAACCGCGCACCAGATGCGCGTAGCGCCTCCAGGTTCCGTTCAAGCCAGTTTCCGATCTCACTCATCAGGCCTGCTCCCGTTTCTGCTCGTGTAGCAGCGTTCGGACAGTCTCTACCGTGTCAGCAAGCTCTGCGCGGAAAGCGGTTGGACTGGCCTGCCGGATGCAGTTTAAGACGCCACGACAGTTCAGGTAACTGAGTACCTCTATGTCAGCGGCGTGCAAGCCTGGTCTTTCGTGAGTTGACTGAGAACGTCGCGGATGCAGCAGAGACAGAAACTGCTGTCGAGTCGTCACAGCTGCAACGCGTTCTACTCGAGTTTCCAAGGCTCCAAGCATTGAAGACAGCGTTTTGCTGCGTTCCAAATCCGTCAGCTCCACGGTCCAAGCGTCCGCTGAGCCCTCGGCTGAGCGATAGGTCGAGGCATCACCTGAACCGCCTTCCGAGTATTTCTGAATTCGTGTTCGAACCCCATGGGGAGCGGTGACCGCCAGTCTATTCTCCTTAGCCAACTGCATGAGTTCGCTATGGGAGATATGCGGAGCGCCTATCTCCAACAGTGAGGGGCCGAGTGTAGCTACTCGGTGCTGGAGTTGGGAAAGCCGTCTTTGAAACCATTGTGCATAAGTATCCAGTTGCCGAGTGGTTCGACGTCCGCCCGATATGCGAGCGCTATGCTCCAAGGCACGGGCTGCGAACATGCCGTAGAGCGGGCGTAGTCGTGACTCTTGGCGCTCAAGATAATGCTCAAAGCTGTGTGGCCGAGCATGCGGCTGTATATCACGGTAGCCAAGATCAAGCCCAACAAGAACCACACGACCTGAACACACGCGTAGTGCAAGCTCAAGTGCAGAACCTGCTACAGTTCCATTTGCGGGCACGCAGGTGACCGGAAGACGACAGTTCGAAAACAGCTCTTGCTCAATAATTGACCCCTGGTTAATGAGCAAGAGACCGGAACCGCGACGTGTAATGCCTTGGGCCGCGGTAAGCGGGGCTGCAATACAGTAGTCGGGAGAGGTGCGTACCGCATTCAGGTGCTCCAAGGCATAGTAGCCAGCGTCTGTCGTTACGACCAGGCTGGGCCTAATTCCCGCAGATATCAGAGGTCGTAAGGCGGTACCAACAGCCCAAATCTCGCCCTGCAGGTGATAGAATTCCTGCAGCGCCGGAATAGCGGCCTCAAGAGACGGGCCCGCTGCAGCTATGACAACATGCTTGGAGCTGAATGCGGCGCCTTGAACAGCACGCGTGTCCCTAAAATTCGTGCAGAGATTGCGAAACCAACGAGTGCCAAATGCAGCAATTGTAGTCAAGTTCGCGTTACTTTCACGGACGACATCCACAACTACCTCTAAGGCTTCCTCCGCCTCATCTGGGAAGGCCTCCATGCAGGGTGTCCAGGATAACACTTCCAGCCCCACACTATCGGTATCGCTTAACTGGGAACGGAGAAAAGCGCGTAGAGCCGCTTCGTCTACGTTATGGCGAGCCTGGTCCGTAACAGCGTCAATTGACGACTCCTGTTTAGACTCAGGTGCCCATGCTACATCGCCGTGTTCAACCGCTGCGGAGTAGGTGAACGGGGAGAGGAAGATCTGAATGGTGAATACTCCGCGTCTCCGCAATTCGGCGGCTATGTAACCTAGACCGGAGCCAACTACAATTGCGGTGTCGGGTGTTCGGTTCCCAATGTGTGACGCAACGAACTTCCGCGCTTCCCGCTCCGGATCATAGCGAGAGTGGAGGTGTAAACCGTTGTAGATTGCATAGGAGTGGCCGCTTTTAGATTGCTCAATCTTGAACATCGGCCAGAATACTGTCGAGTTGAGTTTGCGCCTGTAGAGTCGTTGATTCCAACTCTACGCTGGTATGATTCAGCACCTCAAGTCCCGGCTCAAGCCCAAACTCCGTGCGGATAACTTCGGAGATGTGGGCGATAAGAAGCTCGATATCCTCGGTCGTCTCGGATGAAACAAATATCCAGAGCCCTCGAGCTGGCGCCTGCAGAACCAAAAACTCGGCTCCTATAATTCGGGAGACGAGCGTCTGGAGATCCTGAATGCCACGGAATCGATCCAACTCTGGATGTTGCTTCAGGAGGTGATCTATCACGGATTGCATGTCCAAACTAATCACATGCCCACCGGCTCCCTTTTCTTGAATATGCTCGAGAATTTGCTGCACAAAACTGCTTCGGTTAAGCTGACGGTACCTGGAGTTGGTACGCAGGTGTCGTACCGCTTGGTTATCTAGAGCATCAAGTATCGGATCTCCCACTGCAGCAAGGAGTAATACCACATGTGTTTCACCCCCGGTGAGATATGGCGACTCAAGAACAAGAAACAACGCCTGTGGGTCTGATTCAGGGAAAGCAAGCAGAAGCGCCGAACTCAACATGGAGGATTCAAGGTTTGACAGATAGGGAGCAATTGCCGTTACCTTTCGCTCGGCGTCGGCTGATGATTCCAAGCCCAACACCTGGAGTAGCTCGGAAAGCTTTTGTCTAGGTAGTTCAAGGCGATGCCGTGAAGTTTCATCAAGCCCGCGTTGAGCCCAAACAACAAAGCTGTCTTCGTCGTGACTTCGCAACAAAAGTGCACCTTTGTTGACACGAAGTAAGTCTGCCGTCGCAGTGAAAACCTCTAACGGAGAGCGCAGATCCGTCTTCATTTTCCGGATTGTTTGAAGAAAGCGGCGCAGTTCCGGTGCTTGCGGTCCTTCCGGATCCGTATCCTTGTCTGAAAGGAGGTCAGTTAAGATCTGTTTTTTTTTTCGTCAATGGCTTCAGGCACAATATCAGTATCTTGTGCCTCACCACCCTCTGCAATGATCTTGTGGTATAACCCCATTACGTTTCCAGTCCTAATTCCTCAAATAATTTTTTGTATACCTCAAAGTGTTCAGAAGATGCAAACTCTTGGATCTTGTCCTCAGGGAGTGACTCAAGCAGTTGATCCATGTACCGAAGAACGGCTCGAATTTCCTCGCGCAAGTCTTCACTGAGTTCAGTATCATTCTCTGCCGCCTCTTGCGCTGCAGCCATGGTATTGGTGAGACTGTGAGCTGTTGTGGCGGTCTCGCCGAGCTCGTCGTCCTCAAGCTCCTCTGCTGAAATCTCAATCTCGCCGAGCTCGTCGTCCTCAAGCTCCAGAGTGTCTTCATCGAGGTCAAGCTCGTCATCTATTTCGAACTCGTCTTCGTCAGGAAACGCAATGGAAATGTCGTCAATCTCACTGGTGTCCGCAACGGTGTCATCCGGACTGTCTTTAAGGTCTTCTATATCAGCAAGCTCTGAATCGATGTCCAATTGAGCGAGAGTGTCTATCTCGGAGGTATCGGTAGGGGGGAGTTCGACATCTACAGTTGTGTCTTCATCGCCAGGGAATCCGGCAGGCGTTTCATCGGAGTGTGGCTGTTCCTCAACTGTGTCGAACTCTTCGTCAATTGATATTTCCTCAATGGGCGCCTCGGATGCATCTATGATCTGGGGATCCTCAGGAAGCGATACTTCTTCAGTCTCAAGCTCGTCAAGCTCAGACTCTAAATCGCTAAGATCTAGATCGTCGCTTATTTCAATTTCATCACTTTCATCTTGGTCGAGTTCAGCCATGTCAGCAGCTTCTGGAGCATCACTGTCGGATATATCAATGGTAATTTCGTCGTCCTCGTCCTCGTCCTCGTCACCGTCAAGAGAAATAATATCGTCTTGAAGAAGTTCTTCATCTGAGTCGGCAGCGATTTCTGCCGTTTCCTGCTCAAATGCGACATCAAGGTCAGACTCAAGACCCATGTCTTCAAGATCGATTTCGTCAAGCTCCAAACTGGCCTCAGAACTCTCCTGCAGGGAGTCTTCAACCGGAGTTGGTTCTCCCGCAGTCTCTACAAAGTCGGCTGTATTGAGAATATTATCAAGCTCATCGCCGGTGAGGGCTATAGTCTCGTCTTCATCCTCTTCAAAGAAGCCAGGGTCAAGCAGCCCAGATGCTTCACTTGAACTCTCGACTTTCGGTTCCGGGAAGGCGGATGTTCCAGCAGTTACTGGGGTACTCATATCACGAGATGAACGAATATCCGCTACGTCCTCACGAAGTTCGTGGAGATCTTCTTTAATACTTGCAATTTCCCCCTGAATCTGTTCCAGGAGTCTATAGGCGGCTTGATCCATTTCATCATCCTTCTCGGTTGCTTCAACTGAGTCTTCAGCTTCACGAAGAAGCCGTTCCTCATGCGGCGTAAGGTCTGCCACGCCCTGATCTGTCTGCTCATCAAGTTCAAGTTCAGGGATACTTGAATCATGGTCAAGATCTATCTGAATATCGTCATAGTCGTCACTTTCATCGTCATCCGGGAGTGAGGTAGCGTCTAAATCAAGATCCGATAAGTCATCAAGATTTGGGTAGTCGGCGCCAGCACCCCCATCTTGTTCACCCGGTAACTTAAGTTCGTCTCCCATACCGAAAGAGTCTTCCGTAGGCTCTACAGCATTGAATTCTTGTTCAATGTCGTCAAAGCCTTCTTCTTCTGCGCCAAACACGTCGCTATCCTGTTCAGGTTGGGATAGGTCAGTAGGGGACTCCTCTATGTCTAGAGCATAACTCTTTCCACCCGAAAACTCAAAGCTGTCGTCTTCAGGCAGTTCAGTGTCAATACTCACCTCGGTCTCGGGTGGTTCGGAGCGCTCGAGCTCGGCCAAGAGGTCTTCCTCCTCGTCGCTGAATACCGGCACTTCATCGAAAACATCGTCGTCAAAGGTGGAACCAGGTTGAGTGTCTTCCTCTTCTCCAAGGAAACTACGAGCCGAGTCTTCAAGCTCGTCGACAGAGAAGTCTTCAAGCTGCAAGGAGTCATCACTATCCTCGTCGAGATCCTCAGGGGCTGATTTTACCCATACCCCATATTGCTCGAGCTCGGACTCGGATAGATGGTCGGCGTTCGTATTGCCGAATGTTGTTTCGTCGACGGCCATGAAACACTCCTAGACGATGAGGTTAAGTCCTACATAGGATGTATCGGCAACTCTTTCGCCCTAGTGAACCGCAAAAACTAAGGTACCTTGAGGGTTTTTGCTTGTCAATATCTAAAGCCGCCGTACAGTAACACCGTTATAGAGGAAAGAGACATGACACGAAATTCCTTACTCACGGCACTCTGTGCAGCGGCCTTAATCTACCTAACTCTGACTCTTGTCTTTTCTTCGTATGGAATTCTTGAATACAGGCGACACAATGACTACAAAAAGCAGCTTGAAGCGAACGTTGCCGAAATGGAAAGCATGAACGACCAGCTTCTGCGTAGAATAGAGAATCTGAGGACGCTTTCAGACGTGATAGTCATGGAAGGGAGAGGTATCGGCCTCTATCGGGCGAACGAGGGAATAATTAGGGTGGAAGGCTACCCAAACCCGAGCCGCCTCACTGAAATTGCCAGTCCTGGACGAATGATCCGCTCCATTGGTGAAGGGCCTAACCATTATCCATGGATCAGGGCTGCTGCCCTGAGTGCCGGGCTTCTGGTATTTGCCGCAGGTATGGTTCGAGGGAGAACTGCATCACGGAGAACACAGAGTCGGGGCCGTGCTCCTTTGCAGAACGACCCACAGTATGCTCGCTCCGGCAGAGAAATGACCGGTGCAACGATGCAGCCTCGTAAAGTGAGCTAGTTGAGAACAGGACTCTACCATTGAGAGTCGGGGAATTAGGGTAGGCGCTCCCATGCAGCGGCGCGCGAGAAACTATTGTCAGCACCAACCACCCGGCCCTGTTCAACGCGTACCGAGGTTGTCTCCTTGCTACCAATGAGCTGGGTGCCATCTCGGCTGAGCCGGAAGATCCAACGCATAGGACGCGCAAGCTCCACAATCTGAACCGCAAGACTGTAGGGAAAGCTTCCCAGGTACAGTTTGGGCGCATTGGGCTCATCCTGAACAACAACAATTTGATCTGCCTGTGTTTCAAAGCGTAGCCGCATTGTGTGACCACCAGGAATACGCGCGATACCGCGACCATCAGGAAACAGCTCTATTTGGTCAATTCCGACATCGCCGGACCAACGTCCGATAATGAGCTCGGTAGACGGCTCTTGATAAAACCTATCAGTGTCGGTGCGGGCAGGTGAGAATGCGTTGGACTCGCGTTCTGCAAGCGCACCCTCATAGGTTTCCCGGATCTCAAGGTCAAAGAGGGCATACATGGCGTCTCGCCCGCCGTCTAAGGCTTCCAGGTAGGTTTCGTAGTCTGCACTATAGGCAAAAAGGGTATCGCCGCTGGCTGTGGCGATGACCTGCAAGTCCAGGAAGTACTGTCCTGCTACCCGATGTATTTCACCAGCAACCACGCCATGGGCAGCGACAAGTTCGGCGAGCTCCGGCCCCCTGCCTATCTGACCAGCATTGTGACTAAGCTCTAACTCGTTGCGAATGAGATCCCGGTTACGAGGGATAATAATGCTGTAGCCCTGCGACTCGGCAATGCCCACAAGTGCGGTAGTGAGGCGATTCTCGAGTACACGTATTTCCGCCCGGCTAATTTCCTCATCTACGGAGGAAATACCCACAAAAGCGAAGACAAGCTGTGTGCTTTGTTGTTGCGCCTGAACACCCAGTGACAGCAACAGCAACAACGCGACGACGATCGAGGTTTTCATCGCATTCCTAGCCTTAGTATATCATGTCGGTGTTCTTCACGTCAGGTGAGAATCTTCCGGCACTCGAGGTAGTAGCGTTTTTCGGCGGCTACCCCCATGGAAAACGACTTGCGGGGCAGTGTTCCTTCACGCGCAACCGTTCGAAAAAGGCTGTTCTTGTCAAACTCAGGGAGAATAAGTCCTACCGCTCCATGGTCTTGAAGCTGCGAGGCGACGGTAGCCGAACCATGGATATAGTCTATCTCGGGGTGCTCTCCACTGGGTGCGGAAGCTGAGAACGAGTCCAGGAATTCCTGCGCCGTAGCTGCCGCAAGCCTCGCTTTGTCCTTGAGGTGAAGTATGCCGGACTCGGTTGGACTCAGCATGATTATGCTTCCATTCGGCGCGGTTTCAGGCGGGTTATTCAGCGCTGCTCCGCTTGGCTCATACTCCCAATCAGGGCAGTCTCGCACGGCAGTGAGAAACCGGGCGACATCAACGCCGAGCACAACTCTATGGATAGGTTCAAACAGCAGCGCCGGGTCGTGCAGGTTCACGAGCTCAGCCAAGGCCCAACGCGCCGGATGCGTCTCCGGGTCTGCGCCACCGGCCTTCAGCTCCTCCCAGACCGCCTTTGCGGTTGCCAGCGAGTGGTTTCCGTCGCCCATAGCAAAGAGCAAGCGCCCACCAGCACCGTATCGTTCTGCAAGTCTATCTGGAGCCTGGAGGGCTTCAAGTGCCGCAACGAGCGACTCGAGTTCTGTTTCACCGACCCGGTAGCCCTTAATGCTTCCGCCACCCGCCATGAGCTCTGTTTCGTACAACAATTCCCGGCTTGAGTCGGCAGGCTTGTTGTGCCAGGGCGCCATAACGCTGTGGTCTGGGTCGTCCACAAGTACCATGATATGTGGTGACTCGAGTGGAGCGCCACGCCGAATGGCCATTCGCGGGGGAATGCGGTCCAGAATAGTCCCTTCGGTAGCACGTATGAGGCTGTCCGAGTCAGGCGAGTAGTCGTACTGCTCAAGATCAAAACTCAGGAGCAGACCGCGCCGCGGTGCGCCCCGCCCGGTGTCACGCTCAATATACACCGCCGTTTCGGTCGGGGCGGCAAAGACATTATCCGCGAGGTACCGCGCCATGCTTTCCTTGATCGCGGCAATTCGTTGATCTTTATCGGAGTCGTTCAGATAGATCTCGGGGAAAATGAGCCGCAGGGTCGAGGGCGATTCAGCGACAAAGTCTTCTACCTTGTTCCAGTAGTCCGGGCTCGCTGTATGCTGGTCACAGGCGATAACCGCCCAGCGCTCCATGTCGATGTTGGAGTTCGGAAGCAGGAGCTCCGGTACGGCAATACCGAGATTGGCCATTCTTTCTTCTAAACTGTGCATATCTGGGGAGGATACAGTGGCTGAACGTGAATGACAAGACACAGGCCCATGACACCAAGCACTTAACACTACCGGTAGTCCCGGCCGGGCGCTTCGCTATGTTTTGAGCCGCTCTTTGTCGTAAATACGGCGACGTAGCACCATGCCGGGACTCAGGTCGTAGGGGCCCGAGATAGTGTAGCTCCGGCTGGGCTTAATCACATCCACCTCGTTGCCGTCTTCGTCCAGAAACACCGGACTGCTCAGAGGAAGCTTGGCCGTGTCCGGTCCCAATGCCTCAATCTCATCCTCGGTGCTGCATACATTTTTGGCCGTGAAGGAGAGTGCGGGCACCGGACTATCGGTGGCGCTTGTGGTGTTGGTTTCAAGGACGCCAAGAAACCGATACTCCTCACGGTAACTTGTCTCGGTAGGGTGTTGGACCGCTTCATCGCCAAAGTAGAAACCGGTCGAGTACTCGCGCCGACTGACCTCAAAAAGCGCGTCACGGAAGGGTGCCGGGTCTGGCGCTGTTGGGTCCATGACCGCGTCAATAGCCTTTCTATAGGCACGGGTCACAACCGCGGTGTAGTACACCGACTTCATGCGCCCTTCAATCTTTAGGCTGTCGACGCCCGAGTCGCGGAAGGCTGCAAGATGGTCTATAAGACAGAGATCCCGTGAGGAGAGGATCATGGTGTGTCCCTCGTCCTCTATGACCGGATAGTACTCATCGGGGCGTTCACGTTCCTGCAGGTACATGTCGCCCGTATGCAAGGCGTATTCCCAGCGGCAAGAATGGGCGCAGTCGCCGGTATTGCCCGAGCGCCCTGCCATCCACTTGGAGATAAAACATCGCCCTGAGTACGCCAGGCACATTGCACCGTGGACAAAAGCCTCAAGCTCCAGATCTGGCACCGCGTTTTTGATCTGGGAAAGCTCTCGTAAAGAGAGTTCGCGAGCCGCAACAATGCGCGAAAACCCCATGTCACGGTACATGCGGGCGGCTTCCTGGTTCGTGCAGTTAGCTTGAGTAGAGAGATGCAGTTCGCAGTTTGGCATGCGGGCTCGCAGCAGTGGCACAACGCCAAGATCGCTGACTATGAAGGCATCAATAGGGAGCTCGGCCACCTGGTCGAGCCGCTGCTCAAAAGCCCGCAACTCGTCATTCTGAAAATACCGGTTCACTGCGCAGTAAAGGCGCTTGTTCCCTTTGGTAGCACGGAGGGAGGCGGCGAGGGTGGCGGGGTCTCCGTCGTCAAAGTTGCCCGCGCGGTCACGCAGCGACAGCCCACCAAGTCCAAAGTAGGCGGCGTCGGCACCGTACAAATACGCAAAGTGAAGTTTCTCCGGTGTGCCCGCAGGGGCAAGAAGTTCCATTATGTTTTACTCCCTGCTACCGCTTTCAAGCGCGCTGCGAAGTTGCGGCTCGGCAGCATCAAAAAACTCAAGGAAGTGCTGCTGTATTCCACCAAAGAACTCCTGCTCAATCTCGGAGCCAAGCCGAGTGATCCAGCGGTAGTGCCACGGCTCCCAAATGTACCCCGTGAGTTCTTCAAAGCCCTGTGGGTAGGAAAGCGAGAAGCCAAAGATGTGGGCATGGTCGCGTACCCAACGTCCAGCGGCCGTCTCGGCAAAGGCCGGGGTAATGTCGCCGAAGTCTATGGCGGTTCCCAGTTGATGCTGTGAGGCGCCCGGTTCGGCCGAGAAGGTACGAGCTCGTTCCTCGCCAAAGCGTTCGACGTTGCGCTGAAAGAGTCCGGCCTGGTAGTCGTAGGACCGGTAAGTAGAGGAAACCAACAGCGAAATGCCGTCCTGCTCCGCCGCCTCAATCATGGCCAGCAAGTCCGGCATAAGTGCGCGGCGCAGGCTTAGATCTGACCGGTTTAGCAGAATCCTGTCTGAGTACTCGTTGAGCCGCACCAGGTCGTGCGGAACGTAATCTGACGGGAGACGATTCTGCTTGTCCACCAGCACCAGATAGTCGGCGGGGAGTTTCATTGCTTTCTTCATGAGCTCCAGAAAGTACTGGGGACGAGCAAGCACGGCCTCCTGGGCCTCCACCGGCGCCGCTGACACCAGGTTTCTGAGCTCATTCATGGACAGATCAAACTCCGGGTGCAGCAGCTGTGCGGCCTCGGGCTCGGCCTCAGACTTGACGCTGGGCTGTGCCGCATCTGGTGCGGCCATGGACAGCGCGGTGCTCACACCCAGTGCGCCACCGACGGCCGCGGCAAGGACTACGATGATAACGGCAAATACTCGGATCGGCTTCATGGAAACAATTTGTCTATGACTTGTTCCATTGTGTCAACAGAGTGGAAACGAATACCTTTGCGCACATGTTCCGGAATCTCATCAAGGTCCCGCTCATTTGCACGCGGAATGACAATATCCTTGATCTTGGAACGGCGGGCTGCAATGGTCTTTTCCTTGAGACCACCAATAGGCAGCACCTCACCAACCAAAGAGAGCTCACCGGTCATGGCCAGCCGCGTGTTAATAGTTTTTCCCAGTACCAAAGACAGCAGTGCGGATGCCATAGTAATGCCAGCCGAGGGACCGTCTTTGGGAGTTGCTCCCGCCGGAATGTGCAGGTGTATCTGGTTGTTCTCAAAGAACTCACGCTCCACACCAAAGCTTCCGGCCAGGTGCCGTACATAGGTGTATGCAATCTTGGCCGACTCCTGCATAACCGCGCCAAGCTGTCCGGTGAGGTTAATTCCTTCCTTACCCGGGTTGGCAATGGCCTCAATCATGAGTGTGTCACCGCCGTACTGTGTCCAGGCCAGCCCTACCGCCATGCCCGGCCCGGTGATCTTCTTCACCTCGTCGCCCCGAAAGCTTGGTTTGCCTAAGAGCTCCTCAACCAGCTCAGGGGTGACTTTATAGGGTGGTTGGTGTGACTCAAGCACCATTCTTCGCGCGAGCTTTCGGTGTATCTTGTCTACTGCTTTTTCAAAGTTCCGCATTCCGGCCTCACGTGCGTAGCCGTTGGCAATGCTTAGCATGGAGGTCTTGTTGTACGAAACATCCTTCTTCTTGAAGCCGGTGCGCTCAAGGCTCTTGGGAATAATGTACTTACGGGCAATAGCTACCTTTTCCTCGTCAATGTATCCAGAGAGGCGAATGACCTCCATGCGGTCCAGGAGGGCCGGTGGAATACTGTCGAGTGTGTTTGCGGTGGTAATGAAAAAGATGTCCGAGACATCAAAAGGCAGATCCAGATAGTGATCCCGGAAGGCAACGTTCTGTTCAGGATCCAACACCTCAAGCAGGGCGGAGGACGGGTCTCCCTGGTGAGACTGCCCGAGCTTGTCTATCTCGTCAATCATGAACACCGGATCTTTCTTCTTCACAATCTTAAGGCCCTGAATGATCTTACCCGGCATTGCGCCCACGTAGGTGCGGCGGTGCCCCTTAATCTCAGCCTCGTCGCGCATACCTCCAACCGAGAAGCGGAAAAACTCCTTGCCAAGCGCCTTGGCAATGGACTTTCCTACCGAGGTCTTTCCAACTCCCGGGGGGCCAACCAGACAGACAATGGAGCCCTTAAAGTCTTGTTTGAGCTTCCGAACTGTGAGGAACTCAAGAATGCGTTCCTTAACGTCTTCTAGACCATAGTGATCTGCATCTAAAATAAGGCGGGCCTGTTCAATGTCAATTTCTCGCCGTTCCGGTTCTGCCCAGGGAAGGGTAATAATGGTGTCCAGGTAGTTGCGCGTAACCGTGAACTCGGAGCTGTTGGGCTCCATGAGACTGAACTTCTCCAGTTCCTGCTCAACCGGTTCACGAACATCCTCCGGCAGCTTGAGCTTCTCAATAGCTTCCTTAAAGCGTTGATGCTCGCTTGTCTTGGCATCGGTTGGCATGCCAAGCTCCTGCTTAATGACCTTCAACTGCTCCTTAAGGAAGTACTCGCGCTGACTCTTCTCAATTTTCTCGTTGATTTGGTTCTGGATCTTTTTCTGAATGCGCAGGAGTTCCTGCTCCTTCTTGATAAAGAGCAGCACCTTTTCCATGCGCTTGCGTACCTTGGTGGTTTCAAGCACGTTTTGTTGTTCATCCCGGTCAATATTGAGAATTGAGGTAATGAAGTCGGCAATCTTCCCAGGATGGTCAATGTTGACCATATTCAGGCGCATTTCCTCCGAGAAAAAGGGGTTGTTCTCTGATACTTGCTTCATTTCGCTAATAAGCGAGCGGGTGAGCGCCTTTACCTCATCTCCGGTTTCATCGGTGTCGTCAAGGTACTCAACGGCTACCGTGATCGGAGCTGCGTCATTAAGAATTTTCTTAACGCGAAACCGTTTCAGCGTAGAGATAAAAACGTTCATTCCCCCGTCAGGAAGATGTATGCGCTTTACAATTTTTGCTACGGTACCAACCCGGTGAAGGTCTTCTCCGGTTGGGTTTTCGGTGTCCTCGTCCTTGAGTAGCACAAGTCCAATCATTCCATCCTGAGAGATGGAACTCTCAACTATTTCCATCTCGGGTGCGCTGTTGATCATCATAGGGCTGAATATGCCCGGGAAAATTGGCTTGCCGCTTAGCGGGACTACATACAGTTTATTCGGCAAAACCATGTTTGCCGGTACAATCTCTTGTGGAGTACTCATCTGTCACCTGTTATTTTTGCTTGGATGTAAAGAACTTCAACAACTCAAAAATAGGCCTTCCGGCGTGTGAGGTCAAGTGCACCGTGCTTCTTCGCCGAGTAGGTGAAGCTCAGGTGCTCGCCGCTTGTGCCGCCCTCATGCTACTGTAACGGGTAATGACTCGCTCAAGCAGCTTTCCAGCCCTTATCCTCAGAACCTATCCGGTCGGAGAAATTCACCTTGGTGTGCGGCTCCTCAGCGCCGAGCAGGGTGTGGTACAGGCCTTGGCTCATGGCGCACGTTCAGCGCGTGGAAAACTGCGCGGAGTAGTAGGGCCCTTCCATTCAGGACTCTGCTACCTCTATAGCGATCCGGTGAAAAACAGCCACAAGATAACAGATTTCGATGTCCGCAGCTTTCGTACCGGCATCCGAGAGGATCTGGACAGATACTGCACCGCGGCGTTGTGGATTGAGTCGGTGCTTGCAGGACATGCCGGTGGCTCCGAGGCCGCTGAGTTGTTTGCACTCCTGGAGACCTGTCTGGACATTCTTTCTGAGATAGAACCTGCTAAGGTGCCTCGCATAGAGGCGCTCTTCCTATGGCGATTCCTTGATATTCTGGGCGCGCAGCCGGAACCCGGCCGTTGTTCGCTCTGTGAGTCCGTCATTCCGGAGTCCTTGGAGGCTTCCTACTCGTCGGTTTCCGGCGGTTTTGTGTGCAGTCGTTGTGGTGGTGTTCGGCCTCCCTTATTGAGCGCCGGAGCCCGCGCCTACCTCGCGCGCTCGGATCTGCTAAGCGTGGAGGAAGCCGTTGAGCTGGGTCTGGCGGCCGAATCAATGCGCGAACTACGGAAACTGCTTATTCACATCACCTCCGAGGTCGTCGAGGTGCCGTTGCGTTCAGTTGCGGTGAACCTTGGCCTACAAGGGGATACCGCGCAAGGGTGATCCAAAAAGGCCCATGGAGAGCGCGAAGTCCCAAGCAGGCTACAGGAGTCAAGCAGGCTACAGGAGGAAGAGTTCCTTCAGCCGTGCTATGCTCCCGGCGGCCGATCGGTGAAGTACAAAAACTCCGCCAGCCTGCTCAAAGGGCTCGGCCAAACTCTCACGGTCGTCCACCAAGACCGGGCGCAGCCCCTCTGGCGTGAGCGCCTGTGCACGTTCGTGTTTTTCGCGGCTCATGCATAACTCAACCTGAACATCTGGTCCGAGCTCGCGCGCACACCATGCCCGCTTCTGCGGTGCCGCCCAGTTGCCGCGCGGCAGGCCGCTGAGGATCACCGGGTTAAAGGCTCGGGCGAACTCCCAAAGCTCGCGCCCGTCCGGCATCCACGGTAGATGCTCGTAAAACGCCTCGGCCCGAGCCACGGTCCCCCACATGACACCGGGCGGAATAGGCTTGCCGCGTGGGCCACCGTCTGGAGGCCTGCCCAACAGATCAACTATGCCAGCATCAAAGTCTACCAGCACACCGTCCAGATCCAAAAAGAGTTTATACGCAGGCTGGTCACTGTCACCCGCAGCCTGACCCGTATCAGGAGAAGTGTTCGCACTCATCTGCAAAGTGTAGCCCAGTTTCTGTAATGGTGGTCAATAGCCAGGCTTCCGTGTTACTCTCTGAGTCGTGAGTACCAAAGCAAACGCAGTAGAGTTAATACGGAAGAAACGTGACGGCGGGGAGTTTTCGCGCGAGGAACTGCAAGCGCTTCTCAGCGGAATAGTAGACGGTGGAATTCCTGAGTATCAGGCCGCGGCCTGGCTCATGGCGGTGTATTTCCAAGGTATGACGCCCGCTGAGACCGCGGCGCTGACCAGGGAAATGATTGCAACCGGCCGCTGCCTTGATCTAAGCGGACTTGATCGCCCACTTGTGGACAAACACTCCACCGGCGGCGTTGGTGACAAGGTTTCGTTGTTGCTTGCTCCTATGGCGGCCGCCTGCGGGCTGGCCGTCCCCATGATGAGCGGCCGTGGACTTGGACACACCGGTGGAACCCTCGACAAACTTGAGTCTATTGTTGGCTACAACACCCAACCCGGGCCCGAACGCTTTCGCGAGATCGTTGCCCAGTGTGGATATGCAATGACCGGGCAGTCGGAAGATGTCGTACCTGCCGACCGTCTGCTGTATGCACTCCGCGACGTTACCGGTACGGTTGAGTCTATCCCTCTCATTACCTCCAGTATCCTGTCCAAAAAATTTGCAGAAGGTGCCGAGGCCCTGGTGCTGGACGTCAAATGTGGCTTAGGTGCGTTCATGAAGACCATTGAAGACGCTCAGGGTCTTGCTCAGGCCTTAGTGGCAACCGCAAAGTCTCTCGAGCGGCCTCTACACGCCAGTATCACGCGCATGGACCAGCCCCTCGGCTTTATGGTTGGTAACTTCCTTGAGGTTGAGGAGAGTTGCTTGTTGTTGGGTGCCGAGTTTCACAACTCAGAAGCGCCGGATCATCGCAGCCAGGACCTCATAGATCTAACCGAGGGCCTCTGCGCCCGCATGCTCACCGTTTCTGGAAAAATCAAAAACCATGAAGAGGCCCTGTCCGAGGCTCGTCGCGTCCGTACCGACGGCAGCGCACTGGAACTGTTCCTGCGCAATGTGGAGCTTCAGGGCGGCAAGGTAGACAAACTGCTTTCTGATTTAGGCAAGCGGCGCGCCACGGTTGTGGGGGCGGTGCTGGCTGAGCAAAGTGGTTACGTTTCAGCGGTCGACGCCTACAAGGTTGGTACCGCTGCTGTGGCCTTGGGCGCCGGACGCCGTAGAATGGAAGACTCGGTCTCACCAAATGTCGGCATTGAGCTCCAGTGCAAAATTGGCGACACCGTCATTGCTGGCGACATGCTGGCCCGTGTCTACGGGCGGAGCGATGAGGCCGTCTCAGCTGCCGCGCAGGCCCTCAAGGGCGCCTACATTGTATCTGAAGAGGAGTGCGACCCTCCGAGTGAGGTCTTTCTAGAGGAGTTCAGCACCGATTCATGATTTGGCATAAATCCGAAATTGAGTCTGGCGATGTCCGCTCGCTAGCCGAAAAGTACTCGCTTGACCTCCTCGACGCAGCTATTCTCGTGCGCCGGGGAATAATTGACCGTGAAGACATCAAGTTCTTCCTGGAAAATGATCTGCAACATCTACACAACCCATTCCTGTTTGAGGACATGGAGGATGCGGTCGAACGCGTGCTCTTGGCTCGAAGCGAGGGTGAGAAGGTTTTCGTTTTTGGTGACCGCGATGCTGACGGCATAAGCAGCACCGCGCTCCTGGTCAGTTGTCTGCGTGACGAGCTGGGTCTGGATGTGGACTGGGCGGTACCGGTTGGCGACGAGCCCTACGGACTCAGTGAGGCGGTCGTAGACAGGTGCCGTGAGCAGGATATTACCCTGATCATTACCGTTGACTGTGGCACAACCAATAGTCGTGAGATCCGGTACGCGCTTGATCACGGAATTGATACCGTTGTCATTGACCACCATAATCCACAACTGGAGTTACCTCCAGCTACCGCCATTATTAATCCCAAGTTACCGGACTGTGCCTATCCTTTTGACGGACTGTGCGGTTGTGGTTTGGCATCACAGTTCTGCTGGGCGCTGCGCTTTGGGCTCACCAGTTTCTTTAAGGAGCAGCTGTGTCTGCTGCACCTGAGGCCCGGCAATGACACCTACGTCCTGGACTGTATCAAGCTGGAAAACCTTATTGAGATTGACCGCATTAGCGAGAACCTGGTGCCGGGAATGGTCGACATAGGAGCCACTCGGCTCGAGAGCTTTCTCATAGGTACCCAAATTCTGGTCTACAACCAGAAAGAGCAAGAACGCATGCTGCGTGTGGTGTTCGGTGAGCGCGTTGAGATTGGGCTCATTGATCTTGCACCCGAGGTATGGAAACTCTTCCCGTCACTCACCAACAAAAGCCTGCTCGCAATGCGGGACGGCTCTCGAATGAGCGTCTACAGCGAAACACCCCCAGAAGAGATTGATGTATTTGCAGCGCTTTTTCGGGCATTCTTCCTCAAGCGTGAGGCAGCGCTCACTGAAAAGCATGCAGCCTCGCTTGACCTGGTGGCGCTGGCAACCGTAGCGGACATGATGCCGCTACGTGATGAGAATAGAATTCTTATTCGCAAAGGGCTCGATGTACTGAACGCAGGGACACGCCCGGGGCTTCAGCGGCTGCTGGTGCAGCTTGGGCTCATGGGAAAACGAGTAAGCGCAAAAGACATAGGGTGGGTCATTGCCCCGGTCATAAACGCTTCCGGTCGAATGGGGCGCCCCGACAAGGCGGTCGAGCTGCTTATGAGCCAGGACCATGCAACCGTGCGCACCATTACCGACGAGCTCATTGCACTCAACCAAGAGCGGCGTGAAATTGGGGAGACAACCTGGGATAGGGTGTTGAGCCCGGCCCAAGAGAGCTTTGATCAACTCCATGGGCAGTTCGTACTCGTGCAGGACGACGAAATTCACCGGGGAGTAACCGGGATTATTGCAGGTCGGCTTGCACGGCGTTTTAATGCCCCGGCCGCGGTGGTCGCCATTTGTGACGGTCGTGCTGTCGGAAGTGTGCGTAGCGCCAGAGGCTTCTCGGCGACCCAGTTCCTTCGTGGCTTTGAGGACATCTTTGAGGACTGGGGCGGGCACGACGCCGCGGCGGGTTTTCATCTAGCCGTGCCCCGGCTTGCCGAGTTCCGCAAGCGGCTGAGTGCGGCCGCTCAAGAGATTGTGCTTGATAGTGAGTTAGAGGAACGCATTGACATTGACGCTGAGCTCCCGCTGCAGTTTCTCTCAACTGATTTGGAAAAGACCATTCGACGTTTCGAACCATACGGCATAGAAAACCCTGAGCTCAGCTTCCTTGTAAATGGACTTGTTCTTGAGCAGGTGGACTTCATGGGCAAGCAGGAGCAAAAGCATGTGCGCTTGCTGCTTGCTGGCGCTGGTACCAAGTGGCCAGCGGTTTACTGGAATGCGGCAGAGAAGGTGGGTCTTGATTTCACCCGGGGTGACCGTGTTTCGGTGGTGTTTCGCTATGGGTGGAACTACTACCAGGGACGTGAGTCTATCCAGCTCACCGTGCTTGACATTCGTCGTGAAGCGGGAGGAACGGCTTGAGCCGCATCTCACTCCTGACTCTCCTTCTTTGTGCGGTGCCACTCTTTGCAGCACAGGCTATGTCTATTCACTCCCCCGCAACGGTGGAACGTGGACTTGCAGTTCAGCTCGTGATTCATCCAGCACAGCCAGCCGGTACGGTGAGTGCCCGCATAGAGCGAGAGGACGGTCGGCGGGTCTCAAGCGCTGAGGGCTTCTCGGTCAGGCATGGACGGGATCTGCAGAGCACCGTGGTGCTGCTTGGAGTGCCGAGCACTATCGCGCCCGGGCGCTACCGAATTCGCATTGAGTATACAGAAGGCGCAAACTCGCTGCGGCGTATACGGTATCGTGAACTTGACGTTCTAGACCGCGACTACTATGAGAGTACTATTGCCCTTGATATGGCAATGTCTGCGCTGCGAACGACAACTGACCCTCGGCGCTACCGTGAAACGCGTGAACTCATGGACATGCTTGATACCTTTCGGGCCGACGCGGTGTTTGCCCTTGGCGACATGGTTTTACCGGTTCTTGGAGATGAGGTTCGTGTGAGCGCGCGCTTTGGCGACAGACGGCAGTTCAATTACTCTGATGGTGGACAGGCCCGTTCAATTCACCATGGACTTGACCTTGCCGCACCGACAGGAACACCAGTGGTAGCCTCGGCTTCGGGGAAGGTCATTTTTGCAGGAGACCGTCTCATTACCGGCTACTCAATTGTGCTTGAGCATCTACCCGGGGTGTACGGCTTGTACTACCATATGGACAGCCTTGCCACCGAAACCGGGGCCTTTGTCCGTCGTGGTGAGGTGATAGGCACGGTTGGTGCCACCGGACTTGTGACTGGCCCGCATCTGCACTGGGAGATTCGTGTGTCCGGTGTTCCGGTAGAACCGGAGCGCTTTCTTGCCGAGCCTCTGCTTGACACTCGCCAGCTTTTCAGTATCATTGAAGCCGAATGAAAACAAAAGGGGGTGATATACATCGCCTATATACGAGTTGATGACGGAGAAAACCTCGAAAAGGCTTTAAAGCGCTTTAAGCGCATTGTAGAGAAAGAAGGAATAATCCGAGAGTGGAAGAAGCGTGAGTACTTTGAAAAACCTTCGACCATTAAGAATCGCAAGAAAAAGTCCTTGGAACGCAAGATTGCCAAGAAGGTTCGGAAGCTTCAAGCGTCCAAGAGCTACTAGACGTGCGGTAATTTCGCATGAAGTTCAATGAAAAACGGGTCGTGGTCTCCCTCGGGAAGACTGCGGCCTTTTTTTTGCCAAATATAACCTACCTGTCACTGCTACTACCTTTTTTGCTCCTGTTGTCCTGTACAGCCGAGACACCACAAGTCCTCCAGGTTCAGAGCCGCGTCACTATCCGGCCGACTGGCAGTGAACATGCAACCGGGCCGGAAGAGCTGTCGGTTTTTGCCCTGGTGCAGCATGGCGACGGTTTTGAAGATATTGAGGAGCTCTACATAGCCCATGACGAGGGGGAACTCTACTGGCGCCTCACTCGCGAGAGCTGGACGCACCACAACGAGAACGGCAACTGGATTGGCAGCGAGCGACTCAGAGCACCAGCAGGTGAGGGCATAGCGCCGGGCCGCTATCGGGTGATTGTGGTTGATGTTGGTGGAGATGAGGCTGAGACAGCTTTTTTTGTTGCGCCTGACCGCGGCCCAGTGCTATCTGTGCCACGCCTTGTCGTAGTGGATGACCGGCTGCTCCTTGAAAGCCCGGTCTCGCCAGTGACTGTGGCTGTATTTGACCGGGCAGGGGGTGCCTTGCTTGAGCGTGAGGTGCGCGAGCCTGGTGAACTTGCTGCTGGTGGCAATATATCGGTTTCTGCCGATGTCCAGCCCGGGCGTGATCTTTACTTGAGTTACTACGATGAAGAGCGCGAACGTGGTGTGGTGGTAGGCCCGTTACGCTTCTCCACCGCCGAGCTAAGGTCTCTTTCGCCTCGGTAGATAGGCGCGGACTTCCTTCAAGATGCGGTGGGGTAATAAGGCTAACCAGGACACAAAGCGCTTGAGAAATCGGGGGCGTCCAAAGCGGTCCGTATAGTCATAGGCTGCCTTTTGAAGGCTGTACTCGGGCCCATATTTCTGCTTGAGTTCATGCCAGTATTTGACAATCCACATGTACAGGTCACCTTCGGTACGTTTTGGAAAGCGTGACAGCAGCTTCTCACTGCGAACAAGGGTTGCAATGGGCCTGTAGACGTTGTGGTACCAAGAGATCAAGGCCTTCCTGAACGACACCTCCCGCTCAAGGTTCTGATTCATGAAGTACTTGTGACCGAGGATGTGCTGCTCTATCTCCTCGTAGCGACCAGGTTCGGTGACTCTGATATCGGCTTCCGGAATGAGTTGATGCAGGTTTGTTCGCTTAAGAAACTCCTTACGCTCATACTCAACAACCTCGCGTCTGAGGTCCTCCTGCGTCATAGATGGATCTATTGATACTTCCGCATTCAGTGATGTTATCTCGGCATCTATGGAGTAGACCCCTTGTGCCTTTGCTACCGACACCCGGTGATTGCCGTCGCGAACAAAATAGACTCCGCCAATCTCGTAAAGCCGTACCGGTGGCAGAATCACGTCGAGCAAATGAGCCCGGTCAATACTGGTCCAGCGGCCGCGTAGATATCCATGCCTAGGCAGGAAACTCTTATTGAAGTCCCGGTATCGGCCCTCACTACCTACAATACGGTCGATCTTCACCGCGTCCATACCTCTGTAGGTTTCACCCTTTGGGCGAATGACCTCTTTCACCTCGTTCAGGGACAGTAGTTGTTGGCTTGTAGGGCGTAGGGCGTGGAAGAGCCGTTGAAACACCTCGCGAGTGCGCACTCGGTTGAAGTCGTCTTCTGCAGTTTGGGAGGCGTAATCACTCACGTGGCTCATCCTCAATTTTTAGGACATAGTGATCATACACATTGATCACGAGCGTATCATGATACTGTGTCTCGCGCTTTTCGTTTCGGTCATACAAATGAATATGTCCATGCAGCAGATACCGCGGTTTGAAGCGTCGCATGAACCACAGAAAGGAGCTAAAGCCCTGATGACAAGCATCTGGTTTGTCATGTATTCCTTTGGGCGAGGCATGTGTCAAGAGGATATCCAGATAGCGGCCATGTCGAATGCGGTTCCATAGCAGCTTTGGAATGAGCCACATGACCTTCAGCCACATCTGGTAGTTGGTGTACTGGTTCTTCCCGGCGTTATACCGGCGACTCCCTCCAAGACCTGCGAGTAAGAGCCCTTTTCTTTTTACCACCCGCCCGCCGATACATGTTGAGCCGAAGTAGTTTTGAATTTGTGGTAGCGTCTCAGGGACGTCTATGCTGATGAATTGGCGTCGTTTAAAGAGATCGTAGTGCTCAAGGTTGTGGTTCCCAAAAACAAACAGTACTGGTTTATTAAGGCTGCCGGAAATGAAGCCCAGATACTGCATGGGGAGGTCGCCAGCGCTCAGTACCAAATCTATATCTTTGTAGCGTTCCTTTGCCTGAGTACTGTAGACAAGTGGGTCAATGTGGTCTGCAACACAAAGGATGGTCATGAGGGACTATTCCGGTGACCTAAGCAGCTCCAGCAGCTTGTCCTTATTGTAAAGATCAATGGGGCGTGATTGGGCAAACTCAACTGCGGTGCGAGAGAAGCCCCCACTGGATACAATGAGCCCGCGTGTGACATTTTGATTTTTCATTTCTTCGTGCAGTGCGCGTACGGTTGACTCATCTACGATATCGCTTACCCTTAGGAAACGAATCATGGTAGGTAGCTTGCGGGCGTTTCGCCATTTTGACTGAGACTCAACACCAATAATCTCGCACCCTTCACCGACAGTTTTGGAGTCCCGTACACTGAGACCAAGCTCCTGTGTTACTTTGGTGCAGATTTCCAAAAACTCCTCATTACTTGAGGTCATGTAGTCCTTCATCTGGTCGTCGGTGCGGAGTTCCTGGTACTCTGCCAGCTTGGCTGCAGTGTCCTTGAAGTTGGGTTTTATCGCGTAAATTTTTTCCCACTCGTCTACAGCTCGTTCAATACGTCGTGTTCGTTCAAGAGCCGTAGCAAGAAAGTACCGGGCATACAGTATTTCGTTCTTGTCTTCAGGTTTAATGTGCTTAAGCGAGCGCTCGAGTTCGCCTATTGCTGCTTCGTTGTTGCCGGAACTAAGATAACAGCCCCCACGCTCAATAAGCGCTTTTGCTCTCAGTGCAGGTGCTTTGGTGGCTTTCTCAAAAGACGTCAGGGCCGGAATGAGTTCCTTCATCTCTTTCTGGAGCTTCCCCAAGTAGAAATGGGCCTCATAATTGTCACTCTGAGCCTTGATTGCTGTCTCAAGTTCAGCGCGTGCGTCGGCGGTTCGCTTAGCCTTATAGTACAGCATTCCCAGGCGCATACGTGCCTGCGAGTTGCGCGGGTCAAGTTCAAGAGCCTTGCGATAGTAATTTACCGCACGGTCACTTTTGTTGCGCTGCTCAAAAAGGTGCCCTGCTTTGTAGTAGTTGTCTGCGTTTTCAGGCTCCATCTTAAGCAGGAGTAGGTACTCCTTGAGTGCTTCCTCGGGTTGATTGAATTTTTCGTATAATTCGGCTATCTTTTTGCGGAAAGGGAGTTCCTTGGTATAGCCGTCAAACTGCCCAATTTCATTGACCGTTTGGAACTCCATGAGGGCCAATTCCGGCTTGTCGTCTCCCAGATACGCAAGGCCAAGCAGGTAATGAGCATCTGCATTGCGGGGCTCTTTGATTATGAGTTTTTTGGCGGCACGTGCCGCTGCAGTATTCTTATTGTTCTTGATCAGCTCCGCTACTGAGTTAACGCGTTTCGGAGCGAGAACCGATTTTGCCACAAAAAAAGTAACAAATCCAATAGCCGCACCGAGGATTAATATGATGACAATAATCATGCGGCCTCCATTTGTAGTTGAGTCTCATTTTCCAAAGCCAAGATTAATTGCTTTCCCGATCCGTGTCAAATGTCCTGCATGAGGGGTAGACTATAAGTATGCCAAGTTTAAGAGCAAAACAACACCGTACTTCAAGCTTTGTGCGGACCCTTTCCGTGCTCATTTGTATGTTGATTGTGGTTGGTCTCCTAAGTGCCGAGAACGCTCGTGCGCGTGGCGAGCAGCTGTTCCTTGAGGACGACCCCGCAGGGGCGCGTGGGTATCTTGAGCAAGCACTACAGGAGAGTCCACAGGACTTCAAGTTGCATATGTACCTGGCGGTTGTGTTGGAGCAACTAGCCGACTACGATGCGGCCATTGATGTGCTGCTTGAGGCCTCGAGACTGCCGGATGCGGAGCTTGGGGTGGTATTTTTTAACCTTGCGAACAACCATTTTCGCAATGGTGATACCGAGAATGCGGAGCGGTACTACACCAAGGCTGTTGAGGAAGACTCGCGGTTTGCAGATGCATATCTGAACCGAGCAAATTTACGCGTTCGAGGGTCAAAATACGACGGCGCCATTAGCGACTATCGAGCATACCTCCGTCTTGAACCTCAAAGCTCACAAAGACGTGATGTTGAGCGCATGATCGCATTATTGCAAGATACACAGGAGGCTGAACGACGTCAGGCCGAGGCTGAACGCCGTAGAGCCGAGGAACTTGCTCGTCAGGAGCGTGAGGCCGAGGCAGCGCGTGTCGCCGAGGAACGCCGCCGTATTGAGGAAGCCGAGCGTGTTGCCAGAGAAGCCGAGGAACGTCGGCGAGTCCTGCTAGACTCGGTTCTTGACTCACTCGGAGGCGCCACCGGAGAGGGGCGGAGCATCCGCGCGCCGGGTGAGGACATTGAAGACATTGACGACGACTTACTTGATATTGCCGATTAGGGAATTCCACCGGGAGGGGAGATTATATGTACGATAAACGACCGCTGATCATTGGGGGAGCCGCATTAGCGCTGCTTCTCCTTATTGGTGGCGGCATTTTTTTGAGTGGCCGCCGAGCTGCAGATTCACCGGTAGCGCCACGGGTTGAGGAACCGAGCGAGGCGCCCACCACTCAGGACGATGAAACCCGCGCCAATATGCTACAACTGGCACAGCGATATTTCGAACGGGGCGAGTACCAGCGCGCGCTCGATCTGCTTGACGACCTCCTTATCCGCAATGCCGACGACTTAGATGCTTTGGAACTCCAGCATCTGGTGCTTGATGCGCGCCGAGCGGAGCAAGAAGAACGCCGCAGAGAAGAAGAAGCACGGCTTGCCGAACTCCAAGCCTTGCAACGCAGCGACAGTTTGAGTGACAGTCAAATGGCAGAGCTCCGCAGGCTCGAACAGGCGCTGGCCGCAGCAGAGCGCGACAGCCGTGAGGCAACTGCCGCCGCTAGAGAGGCCGAGATTCGCCGCCAAGAGGCCGCAGCCGCCGCTGAACGCGAAGCTGAACGGCGGGCCGAGGCAGAACGCAGGGAGGCAGAGGAGCAAGACCGGCGTGCCGCACTCGACGCCGAAGAACTTCAACGCGAGGAAGAGATAGACCGGCTATTTAGCCGCAGCCGGCAGGCAATGGACCGCAGCAACTACCGCGATGCACGTGCCGCCTTGGAGTCGGTGCTTGAGATAGAGTTGCGAGACAAAGCGGCACAGCGCCGGTTCCATGCCGCCGCACACGCCAAGATCGCTCAGACCTATCTCGCAGAGAATATTGACTCTGCTGAGAATAGACGCCAAGCTTCACGACACGCCGAAACAGCGGCCGACCTTGATCCCGAGCTCTGGGAGTCATACTACGTGCTTGGTCAGGTCGCGGCTCACGAGGAGCGCTTCTCCGACGCAGTGACCGAGTTCCAGGCCGCCGAACGCAGGCACCAGGACAGTGCCGAGCTCTATATGGCGCTTGGGAATGCGCGATTCCGTGCGCGTAGTTTCCGTGAGGCAGCCGTGGCCTACAGGCGGGCGGTTGAGATCCAACCCAGCATTGCTAACGGCTACTTTAATCTTGGCATTACCAACCTGCAGCTGCGAGACCAGGACGGAGCGCTCCGCGCCTTTGCGCGCGCGGCCGAGGTTAGACCTGACGATGATCGTGCCCATTACCGCATAGGAGTTATTCATGCCGACAGGGGGGACTTCACCAAGGCCATAGAGTCATATAATGCAGCAATTCGCATTGAAAACTCCAACGCGGACTACCATTTCCGTGCAGCTGTGGCCCATTACAGAGGCGGGGACCTATCAAACGCCGAGCGACGTTTTGCCCGTGCTCTTGAGCTCAGGCCAAACAGCGCGACAAACAACTACAACATGGCCCTGGTGAAGCAGGACCTTGAGAAGCTTGCTGAGGCGGAACGCTACGCCCGACGAGCTGTTGAGCTGAACGCGGAGCAAGAGGAATACTTCTACACCTTGGGGCAAATCCTCGCAGAGCGTGGGAAAATAGACGATGCTATCCAGGCTCATCTTACGGCTGTGCGCCTGAACAACCGTTATGTTCGTGCTTATGTTGAGGTTGGTCGCCTGCTTGAGGAGCAAGGAGCACTTGATGATGCCCTTGATTTCCTGCTGGCTGGCTACCAGATAGACCCCAACGGGTTTGAGATCAATAACAACCTTGGGAATGTGTATCTTGCAAAAGAGAATCATGATGAGAGCATTCGCCATTACGAGATTGCGCTGCGGCAGCGTCCTGACAACAGCCAAGCACGCTACAACCTGGCCTTAGCACAGATAGGTGCACGCCGCTTCACCGCTGCCGAGGACACCTTGCGGCGCATTATCTCCGAAGACAGCTCCTACTGGCAGGCCTATCACCGGCTGGGCGAGGTGCTCATTGCGCAAGAGGAGTCTGCCGAGGCACGGGTTGTACTTGAGGATCTGTTGCAAAGAAACAGCGGTTATGAGCAGCGGTCACAAGTAGAGTCGATACTGCGGAGTTTGTGATCTCTCTTTGAGCGCCGCGAGCGCGGCGTGGGAGCGGCCTGCACGGGCGGCTCGCGGCTATTTAGAAGGTGCGGCCGACCGCCCGGAAGAGGTCGGCCTTGCTGAGGGCAAACCATAGCGGCCGGCCGTGGGGACAGCGAGGGTTCTTGAGTTCAAGCGCCCGGCGTATGAGCTCCTCGGCCGAGTTTTTATCCAGGTGATCTCCATCCTTGACGGCTGCCTTGCAGGCGCGGCGCGCAAAAAACTCAGCGCCCTGTCGTTCATGAAGATCATAGTCGTCAGTCAGCACCTCTATGAGACTGGCTGGCGAGTCCTCAAAACCCGCCGGTACCGCGCTGATCTGCCAGGTGTCGGTGCGAACCTCGCTCAGTTCCAGTCCCAGCTGAGCAAAACCGGGCCTGCGTGCAAGTATCCGGTCTCGTTGTTCTGGCTCAGTCCTAAACTCAACCGGCACCAATAACTCCTGTTTGCGTGGCCGTTCACGGAGCTCGTCATACAGCAGGCGCTCATGCACTGCGTGTTGGTCCAGGAACAGCAATGTCTCACCCAGGCGCACAAGTAAGAACACCCCAAAGACTGCACCAAGATACTCAAACGAGGTGCGGGCCAGCTCCGGACCTGGCTCATAGACCTCTACTGGCGCATGAGCGCTGGTTGGGCTTGTGTCGTCTGCGTCGTTAGCACTTCCGGTGTCGGTGGCGCCGCCTGCGTCGGTAAAATTGGTAGCGTCGCGGGTCACGCTGCTCTCGCCGGTCGACTGCGGGTTTCTGTACCACTCAAAGTGTTCTGCATGCCTGGGCGGAGAAGACGGTTCCGCTCTCCGTGTAGAGGAAGGTGCAAAGCTTGGCCGAGCTGCACCTTGAGCAAGCCCGACGCCAGGGAGACCGGAGTTGGACTCCAGGTGAGACCTGATAACGCCCACGATCGCTTCGTGGATCTCCTTTTTGTTCCGGAGACGAACCTCACGTTTGGCCGGGTGTACATTAAAGTCTACAAGCTCAGGGTCTACTTCAAGGAAAACCCAGCTGACAGGGATCAGCCCACCGGGGAGATACGGCTCGTAGGCATACTGAACCGCCTGCTGAAAGGCATACTCATTTACGCGTCGTCCATTAATGAAGATCTGGAGCAGCCGTCTGTCACGCCGAAACAGGCCTGGATCGGCCGTGACCACGCGGAGCGTGAAACCCGGGCGTGACTCGCTGAGTTCTTCAAGCAGACCGGACTCCGGTAGTTCGGGATAACAGGCGCGGATGCGCTCAATCTGTGAGGCTCGGGGCAGAAACAGTTTAAGCATGTCGCCGACAAAGTAGCGGAACTCAAGCTGCGGGAAGGGCAGTGCCTTGTCAATGAAGGTCGTCTTTACCTGTTTGCTCTCGGCTGAGGGGTTCTTGAGAAAGCGTTTACGAGCCGGTTGGGTGTAAAACACATCACGCACCTCCACCGTCGTGCCCGGCGGAGCTGGAGCCACCCGCAGTTCCAATGCACCGCTTGCATCGGCCTCAAGCAGTGCACCGTCGGTGTGCTCGCCCGCAGTAGCTTCCGCCTGCTTGCTGGTAATGCGAAGGCGGGCTACCGCAGCCACACTGGAGAGCGCCTCGCCGCGAAAGCCAAGACTTCTGCAGAGCCGGAGGTCTTCCTCGCTGCGAATTTTCGAGGTTGCATGCGACAAGGCACACACCTTGAGATCCTGCATGTTCATACCGCACCCGTCGTCCTGGACGCGGATAAGTGATAGTCCCCCGTTCTCAATACTCAGCGTAACACGTGCGGCCCCGGCATCGACTGCGTTGTCAATAAGTTCGCGAACAATAGATGCCGGGCGTTCAATAACCTCGCCGGCTGCAATTTTCCGTGCAACCCGCGGGTCAAGTACCTGAATGCTCTGCGACTCGTGTGCCTGTTGTGACGTATTCATACTCACACACTAATAGCCAATGCGTGTCTCCAAGGTCACCGAGGAGCGGAGCTCGGGCCGATCTTTTGAGTCGTACACTATGCGGCCTTGCTGATCACGCAGAACGGTTGTGGTGACACCTGCTGCAAAAGACACTGCCGGTGCAACCGGTAGCACAAGTTCACCACTCACAAGCGTGTTGTGATCAAAGAGGTCGGCGTCTTCAAACCCGTCCCGCTCAAGTATGGTCGGAATGAACCCAACTCGGCGGTAGCTAAACGAGCCGTAGAGTCCACCGGGCATCCAGCCGGGGAGTATTGCAAGTCGGAGCACCGCCTCGTCACGGTCGGATCGTGAAAGATCGCCGTCGTCGTCCATCTCCCATGGCCAAAGGTACCCAGCCTCAATGCGGAAGAGCCGCAGGATATCAATGCCGAGCTCCCCGTATATTCCCATGGTTGCAATGTCATAGATCTCGTTGTCCGGGTCTTCAAGGTACTGAAATACCTCTATGGTTCGTTCCGCGCGGTTGCGGTCGTAGGCCGCGTTGTACACACCATGTTGAAAGATTCCGCGGCTATAGCGGTACTCGCCCTTGTAGTCAAGCGCAAAGACGTGTCCGGTGACGCCAGCGGAGGCACCGTAGTTTCGCAGCTCTTGCTTGCCCCAGTCAAAGAGCACCTTTTCCTGGAGCCCTTTTTCCAGGCCGCCGTTGTCAGGATCGCCGTACTCATTGCGCAGGTAGGGCAGGAGACCGCCAACCTCGCTGTACAGAATAAGTGAAACTGGATTGGTCTCAAGCAGCGGGAAGTCAATGTCGGCTGCAACATTCAGGAAAACCGGATCCGCGTCGCGAATCTTGTCTACGTCCACAGCAACACTGTTGAATCCGCGCAAAGACTCACCGGGGTAGATGTCGGCGACCGCGCTCACGCCGAGTGCGGCACGGAAAAGTGGGGCTGCAGGTCGCATGTACAGCCGGGCGCCGGAGATCTCCGCCCCGACTACATCGTTTGTCATAGCCTCAAAACCACCGTAGGTGCCATCTACGCCCAGGTTAAGTCCAAGTCGACGGACGGCCGGGAACTCGCTGTCGTTGGCGTAGCGGTTCATAAGCAGTCCATGACCAAGGCTGATGTTCGTAAGATTACCGGCACGGATAAAGAAGGGGTCGCGACGTTGTCCAAACTCGATGTAGCGAATCTTCAAGCTTATGTCACGCGCCAGATCTTCTAGTGCGTTCTCTCTGTCATTACTCCAGCTGTAGTCGCTGCCGAAGCTCCACTCGTTATTGCCTCCGGGCCTATACCACTCGTTGGGGTTAAAGAGGTCTTCCTGATAAATAAAGGGAAGATAGAATGCCGCTCTGAATCGGCCTAACTGAATACGCGGCTCTAATACCACGCGTGAGTAGGTCTCACCCTCAATGGTTACAGCTCCAAACTCAAGGCCAAGATAGTTGGCCATTCTCTCAAATAGTTCGGCTCCCGGAGCGGTCTCTACTACCGGTTCCGGATCAACCGGTTCGGGCTCGGGCTCGGGCTCAGGTTCTGGTTCCGGTTGGGGCTCGGGTTCAGGCTCTGGTCGTGGTACAGCCTCGGGGTCCAGCTGCTCAAACTCCAGCTCGCCAAACTCCTCGGCAAGATCCTCGGGGGTGAGGTTTACAACCTGCAACACCTCGGCGAGTCCGTCTGCACTTTGCCCCTCGGACACAGGAATTGTTTCACCGGTATCGATGTTGGTGAGCTCTACTAAGCCACTGCGGACAACAAGCCGTGCCCGTTCACCCGGGTCATGCTGGAAAAGAAAGTCGGTGCCACGCACTCCTCCAACCACCGTGCCAGCGCGAACCTGGAGTCGGTTGCCAGCAATACTACCGGTAACGCCACGAACTCTGCCGCTTACAAGATTAAGGTTTGTACTTGGCGCTTGGTTGCGCCCTTGTATGCTCTCAAGAGCGAACTCGGTGTTGGTTGCTATTCGTAGAATGGTGCCAGCGGGTAGAACCTCTACCTCGGCCGAGGAGTCTCTGTTGACAATGCGGTCACCAGGTAGCAAGGCCATGCCAAAGTAATGCTCATACCGGAAGCCTTCGGCATTAAAGACCTCAAGGCCGTCCTGATTCGAGTAGTACACCAAAAGAGCAACTGGTTCCTCGTGCTGAGCCAGTACCGTCTGCAAGCCAAAGGAGCTTAGGAGTACCAGAACTGCTGCTAAGAACCTCAGACCTGCTCGCCGGTGGGCGCACCGGTGGGCGGAAACAGCTACGGCAGATTGTATGTTGGTCATTTCCGTCCTCCTAATTGAGCGCTATAGTGCTTTCAAGACCAGAGCGCACCGTCCATGGGTCGCCATCGCGCAGTGGATCATGCCGCACCTGATAGAAGAGTGAAATAAGCGCCGGTCCGGTGCGATAGTTAATGCGGCTGCCTATGCGGGTACGGTCAAGGCTTCCTAAATCGTCCAGGTCCTTAATACCTTCTTTAATGTACTCGGCAGAGATTGATACTCCAGGGACAATGCCCTCAGTGAGTAAAAGTTCCGAGCGAAAGGTAGGCCGTACGCCATCCACATTGCCAAAGGGCCCCTCAAGACTGCTCTGGAAGACCAGGACATCTTGAAACAAGGATACTCCGGCCCCGACAAGATAGCCCACATGCCCTTCGCGCACAGTTTGACTGGAGGAGTACACCTTGTAACGCTCCGGACGAAAGAGGTCGTAGGTTGAGTCAAAGTAGTTTGGAATGAAGTTGTCTCCAAGCAGGCGCAGCTGAGACTGGAACAGGAGTATTCGCAGGGCGCGGCCATTAAGACCTATCTGTCCGCCCAGGGTGTCGCCGTCCTGCACTGCCAGATCCGCACCAGCGTTCAGGCTTACCGGAGGGGCTGCAAGCAGCGGCAGGCGCAGGTCACCGCCAAGGATCACAACCTCGTCGGGATCAAAAGGAGTCGTGGCTTTGTCATACAAGGGGTCACGCTCCAGGAAGTAGGCGGGATCCCGATCTGCAGCCGCCGTGAATCCAAGCTGCAAACCGGAGAGCACTGGTGACTGCATTCCAAGTAAGGGCCGGGCGTACAAACGGCCGCCGAAGAGATCAAAGGTGGCAAGGTTTCCAACGAAACTCTCCATGCCCAGATAAGGAAAGCCCACCGCAGCGCCGTCAAAGTCAAACTCGGCACCAAAGACCGGGATATCTGGACGGAAAAGCGTGTTCCGGTACCGCCCCACAATGAAACCGTTGCCCAGGGTCACCGCATCTAAACCACCTAAACGGGCATAGATCGGGTCACCCTTGTGGGCCCAGCGGATATATCGAATTTTTGGAAGATACACCTCAAGGAACTCAGAGAAATCTTCTGCTTCCCAGTCTTCCTCTCGCACCTTAAAATCCGTGCCGTCACTGCCGCCGGTAAAGCGGTAATGCACCAGGAGGTCAAAGCCGACCCCAAACTGGCCTACGGTAAGCTCCGGCACAAATCCAAGAGCTTGAAAGGTAATGATCTCACCATCTGAATCCGAGTAACTCTGGACGCCAAAGCTCAGTCCAAGACCAAAATTCACTTCCGGGCGGCTTGACTCGGTCTCTGTCCCGGCTTCTGGTGCAGATCCCGCCTCAGCCTCCTGTGCCGTACTCAACTGTACAGGGTACATGGCAAGGAAAAGGGCAAACAGCAATAAAACTGTGAAGTGTTTCAATCCGGCCTCCTTAGGTGTGAACGCTACAAGACGAGAGTGCAGGTGCACAATATACTACATCGCTTGGGAAATTGCGGCTACCGGCTTTGTGTCCAGGCTTAGTACTCAATGACAGCTTCAATACCGCCCTGCACGCCAAGTATCGTCTGGTTTACTACATCGCCGTCCTCGACATTGAAGGGCTCACGTCCGACACCAAGATCAAGATACACACGTACAGCGCCCCGATCCGGTATCTCAAGCTTGCTTTCATGTCCAAATACTACTGTCAGGAGATCTCGTTCGGGGCGTTGCTCGTTGCGGCGCTCCGAAAGGGTAATGCGTTCGGTGTTACGAATGAAGGCACCACGCTCCACAAGTGGGTCCAGGCGCCGGATGCCAAACAGGGAGTCCGGATAAATACGCCACTCGTACCGCGCCCGCCCAGCGACCTCCCGCCTGAAATACTCCTCTATCTCAAACTGCAGCAGGCTGTCCAAGGAGAGCGTACGGTCGCCTGAAGCAAAGAAGCGGGTGGTGTTTTCTAGGCGTATTCGCTGCAAGGTTGTTGAATCCGGCTCACGATGCCGCAGTGAGTACTCGGCCCTGTTGCTCAGTTCGTCACTCTCGTAGCGTTGGGTGAGCGGGTAGGCGCCCAGGCTTCCAAACAGATTAAGCGCAACCGACTCCAATCTCAGGTTGAAACCTCGTGTGTCGGTGAGGGAGTCATCTCGCCGTAGAAGTTCACGGTCTACGGTGAGCGCGGCGTTGGAAGGTACATAGAGGTCCCGCAGACGCGACCCGAAACTCCGCTCAAACTGTATCCCCAGTTCCGGACGGTAGCGTGCAAAAGGGAGGCCCTCGGTAGCCTCGGCAAACTCAAAGCTGTCTCGGTCTTGGATGAGCTCGTAGAACGGAATTGATGAGTAAAAGTAAGGGATCTCACCAAGTGAGTCACCGTAGACCGAAAAGTCGTCGGCAAAGTCACGGTTGTTCGGAGCCGGGTAGCTGCCTGCGGCGGTGCGTCCGTAGCGCGGCGAAATACTGTAGCGGGTGCGTTGTGCGGTCTCAAAACTAAAGGCTGGTCCAGCACGCAGCAGCAGAGTAGTGCGTTGCCGACCGTCAAAAACAGAGCTGTTCTCGTAGCCGCCTTCGAGTACTGCGTCAAAACCTAATGGGTCGGGCCGGTATCCAAAGCGCCGCCGAACATCGCCGGAACGCCGTGCGGTTTCGCGGTCGGTGCGCGGAAGCAGGAGTTCATAGGCGTCGACCCAGGACGAGAAATAGTCGGTGTCCGGCAGTTCGTAGCTGCTCGTCCGGTTGCGTAGCCGCAAGCTACCGTCAAAGATCCAGGATTCCAGTTCATCGCTCGTGTTATCGGCGACACCCCATACCTGATCCAGGCGTTCACTCACCAGAATCGCCTCGCTCTCCAGGAGAATGCTACCCACACCCGCACGTCTCAGGCGCAGGCTGTTGCCCCGCGCCATGCTCGGAGCGAAGCTGTCGTAGCTGCGGCGGTACCGGTCCGTAAAGCTCACCGGACCCGGGCGGGCTGGCACCTGCAGACGGTGTCCGCCAGCCCCGCTCCAGCGCTCCTGATCTGTGAAAAGTTCAAGGTCGGTCTCCAGCCGTGTTCCCACTACATCTGCCGCAACCCCAGAGCGAGACTGAAACAGCCCAACACCGGACACCCGTTCCGACTCCAAACCGTATCCGGCTGACTGCACCGTAATGTCCTCGTTGAGCACTACATTTCCAAGAATTGCGAAGCCACCGCGTTCTATAAGCGTGCCAGGCATACGGTACTCAAGCGAGGCCGAAACAGTGCCCTCTATGGAGGACTGTGCCTCGGCCCAGTGAACTTCGTCTATGTAGAGCGTTCCCTTCTTGACGTCCCGGATCTGCAACCGGAGCAAAGAGAGCCGTTCGGAACGACTTCCACGGTCTATAGCAAGCGGGGCTACGGTGTTGCCGTTGACCTCCAGTCGTTTACGGAGCAGGTCCAGGGTAATTTCGTTCCAGGAATCCTCGCTCAGCGCAGAGAGCGGGAGTATGGCACGCACACCACCACCGGCAGGATCCAAGAGTTCAATCTCGATTTCGGGGTTAGCCCCGAGGTCACCCAGTTCGGCATTGTCGACCAGCAGATAGAAGCGCAGACTGCGGTAGTGATCCCATGGTGTAGCGGGTACCGGCTGCTGCAGCAATACCGACTCACCGGAGGGTAGATCAATATCGATATTGTCCCAGTCCACCCGTAGCACACTCTGGGCATCCATTCCCTCACTGTGAAACACATTCCGCACATCTGGGAAGACG
>REEM01000095.1 GCA_007695055.1 Spirochaetaceae bacterium
GTCCGACAGCGTGAGTGGATCACCCCCGGAAAGCAGGATCTCCTGCACCCCCGGGTTTTCACAGATATAGGCAAGCACCTTGTCCATTTCCTGCGCGGACGGGGCGCCTTGGCGGCCACCGGTAAAATGGCGCCGGAAGCAGTGCCGGCAGTACACCGCACAGGTGTCGGTTGTGAGCAGGAGCACCCGATCCGGATATCTATGTATAAGACGCTCACTCACCAGATAGCGCCGGTCGGCTAAGGGATCAGCGCTTTCGTGTTCCTCGTGGTGATACTCCTTGGCCTGCGGTATAAACTGAGCGGCAATAGGGTCGCGTGCCGGATCCTCGGTCTCTGCAAGCGCCCTATAGAACGAGGTTGTTCTACACGGTAGGGAGTGTTCATCATCCTGAAGGCCGGACAAGCTGGAAGCTGAGGTCATAGCCTGCAATGCTACTTCCGGCACCCGTTGGTGTCAACGACCGGGCTGTCTGCCGCTGGCTCCGACATCGAACCTGGCTCCGACATCGACCCGGGTCATTGACCAAGTAACAGGATGCCCGTAACTTCGCTGCATGGAGTACAAAACATTTCGCATTCCGGTTGAGCTGCGGTTCCGTGATCTTGATGCCTACGGGCACGTGAACCACGCAGAGTTTTTTACCTTCATTGAGACCGCGCGTGTGAAACTGATGGAGCAAGAGCTTGAGCAACGCATGGGAGCAGGGGCACCTCTTTTTGTGGTGGTGGAGGCATCCTGTCGTTACAAGGAGTTCATTACCTTGCGGCCTGAAGTGCTCATTGTGATACAGGTTGAAAGAATCAAGAGAGCCAGTTTTGATCTGTTGTACACAATCACTGACGGCGCCGAGCGGGTTTTTGCCGTTGCCCGCACGACTATGGTCTGTTTGGATGCGGCTACTCAGCGTCCAACACCAATTCCTGAGCGCTTCATTGAGCTGCTGAGTGAGAAAGGAGCGTAAAAGTAGCCGGAAATCGACAGTTTCGAGAAGTTTTTCTTGACACCCTGAGACACCGTTTTATAATTGCAAGACACCACAGCCGTCTCAAAACTCACGAAGGAAGGAAAATCTATGTCTACCACCACGAGCTACATGGGATTGACGCTGAAGAACCCAATAATTGTGGGAGCGTCCACCTACACAAACTCGGCCGCAAAGATAAAGAAACTTGAGCAACACGGCGCGGCTGCGGTCGTACTTAAGTCACTGTACGAAGAGCAAATTCTTGCGGACTCAGGAAAACTTGTTGAACAAGACGACATGTATTTCTGGTATCCGGAAGCCATTGAAGTTGTAAACGGGTTCTCCAAAGAAGACGGCGTCAATGAGTATATAAATCTCATTAAGGACGCCAAGAGCGCGGTTGATATCCCGGTCATTGCAAGCATTAACTGCCGCACCCCCAAGGAGTGGCCCGCCTTTGCCCAGAAGATCGAGTCCGCCGGAGCTGACGGGCTTGAGCTTAATATCTACATATCGCCAGCCGACATTGACGCAGGGCGTTCGGTGGAAGAAACCTACCTCTCCATTGTAAAAGAGGTTCGTGCCAATACCAAACTGCCGGTTGCCGTTAAGATTGGGTACTACTTCAGTGATGTCGCTCGTTTCGTGACCCAACTTTCCTCTACCGGGATTGAGGGCCTTGTGCTCTTTAATCGATACTTCCGACCTGATATCGATATAGAAGCCCTGCGACTTGCCAACGACAATATTTTCAGCGCGCCCCAGGAAATCACGCTCTCGTTGCGCTGGGTTGCGTTGCTAGCCGACAAGGTTGAGTGTGACCTGGTAGGGGCAACTGGAATCCACGACTACGCCGGTGTGGTTAAGGAACTCCTAGCTGGTGCTCGAGCGGTGCAGGTTGTGTCTGCGCTCTACAAAAATGGGCCACAAGCAATTGAAAAAATGGTTTCGGGGCTTGAGACCTGGATGCAGAAGCACAATTATGACTCGATCGATGCCTTCCGCGGCATGGTTGCCAAGGGCCCAGAAAACACGGCTGCCTTCGAGCGTGTGCAGTTTATGCGCCGGACAACCGGGCAGTATCAAGAGGCACCGCGCTGAGTCGCGAGCTAACATGACACAAAAAAGGCAGCCTGCGGGCTGCCTTTTTTTTAGATCTCGTGTCTATGCCTCGTGTCTATGCCTGCGAGGCCTCCACCTTCTGAATAAGCCAGTCAAGCCAGGCCTGGACTCCATTGCCACCTGTCGCTGAAAGCTCAAAGAGCGGAACCGTGCCGTTTATGCGCCGTAAATCGGTGGTAAAGCTTTCAACATTGAAGTTGGTGTAGGGAACAAGGTCTGTCTTGTTCAACACTACAGCTGCTGCTTCACGGAACAAGACTGGGTACTTACTGGGCTTGTCGTCGCCTTCCGGAACGCTGGAGACCGCAATCTTTGCATGTTCTCCAATGTCAAAGTCGGCAGGGCAAATGAGGTTTCCTACGTTTTCAATGATAACAACGTCGGTAGCAGCCAGATCCATTTTCTCAAGAGACGCAAGGATGATGTCGGACTCAAGATGACACATGCCCCCGGTGTTAATGTGGTACAGGGGTACGCCAAAGCGCTCAAGCCGCTCGGAGTCTCGCTTTGTTTCTACATCGGCCTCAATTATGGCAACTCGGAAGCGTTCGCTGAGGCCAGCGAGGGTTGCCTCAAGCAGGCTGGTCTTTCCAGAACCAGGCGAGCCAATGATGTTCAGCATGAGCACTTTTTCCTGGGCCAGGCGTTCCTTGACGACCGACACCATCTTCTGGTTCGCTACCAGTATGTCCTGCCGTAGCTCAATTATCATCACGATCTCCTTCAATAGACGTTATCAGTATTTCCTTTCCGCCGGTGACCTTTACATCGGCCCCTCCGCACGAGCCGCAGACATACTCATGGAGCTGTACCTCAAACACCGCACCGCAGCCGTTGCAGGTTGCTTGAATTGGTACAAAGGTCATAGCAAGCTCAGCCCCTGCCGCAATGGTACGATCCTTGGCAGCATCAAAGGCAAACTGAAATAGTTCCGGCACAATCTGCCGCATACCCCCAATTTCCACCGCAACACGTTGTATAGATGTGAGCTGTTCTTTCTTGGCGATGTCGTCAATGACACCAAAAAGGTGCTCGACAATACTCATCTCATGCATCTGTACCTCCGCTGTGAATGCTAACAGATTCGAGGCAGCTGCTCACCGGTAAGCAGTTGCAACACGCGGGAGCCACCAATAGAGGTGTTCATGGTTACCCGGCTCTTACCCGGTTCGCCCACCGTGCCAAAGATTGCGGCTTCGCGACCCAGGGGATGTGAGCGCATTGCGCTCAGCACTGCCTGGGCCTCTTCTTTAGCAACAACCGCTACCACCTTGCCCTCGTTTGCGAGATACAACGGGTCAAAGCCAAACATCTCACACACGCCGCGCACATGTTCCTTAACCGGCAGCGCCTCTTCCTCAAGCTCAATGCGGAACTCACGCATATCCGCCAGTTCACATACGACTGTCGCAAGCCCACCTCGGGTTGCGTCGCGCATGAAGCGTATACCCTCCGGGGAGGCTGCAAACATGGTCTCAATGAGGTCGCAGAGCGGCGCACAGTCAGAATAGATCACTGGATCTGTCTCTAAGTCGTTGCGGGCACACACAATAGCAGCTCCATGCTCGGCAAGCGCTCCATTAACAATAAGGAGGTCGCCCGGCTGCACATGAAGTGCTGCGCCAATCCCAGCGCGTGAGTCCGGTAGGGCCCCAACACCGGCGGTGGTAATGAAAATACCGTCACATGAGCCACGTTCCACCACCTTGGTGTCACCGGTAACAATGGTTACACCGGCCTCCTCGGCCGTGCGGGCCATGGACTCAACAATTCGCTCAAGCAGCTCTAGAGAAAGCCCTTCCTCTAAGATAAAGCCCGCGCTCAGGTAGAGCGGCTTTGCCCCGGAGACCGCAAGGTCGTTGACCGTACCGGCAACCGCGAGCTTGCCAATATTTCCGCCGGGAAACTCCACCGGTTTCACCACATGCGAGTCGGTGGTAAAGGCCATGCGCTCAGGTGGGGCCCCTAAGACGGCCGAGTCTGAAGCCGCCGAAAGAACCGGGTTAGAGAAACGCGACATAAAAATTTGTTCAATAAGCTCACGGGCGGCGCTGCCCCCGGCCCCATGGTCCAGACGAATCTCAGTTCTTTTCATCCGGCATACCGATAGAACGCAGCACAAGCACCCTCGTGCGAGACCATGCAAGCTCCCACCGGATCCTCCGGTGTGCAACGGGTACCAAACAAGGGGCAGGCGGTCGGGCGGTGAGTTCCGCGCAGCACGGCCCCACACATGCAGCCCTTTACTTCCTGGGGAGCCTCAATTTCTACCGGTATCATCCGTGCCGCATCAAACTCCGCATAGGCCTCACGCGGAGCCATTCCACTCTCGGGAATGTCACCAATGCCCCGCCAGTTGGCCGTACACGGCTCCAGCACCTCCCACATGAGGTCCCAGGCCTTGGTATTGCCAGCTGGGGTAACAAGGCGCTTATATGCAATCTCTACACCGGGCCTGCCAGCCTCAAACTGAGAAATGAGGAGATCAATTCCCTGGAGTACATCAACCGGTTCAAACCCGGTCACTACGCAGCCCACCTTATAGGCGGCTGAAATCTCCTCATACATAGCGGTTCCGGTCACAATGCTGACGTGGCCGGGACAAATATAGCCGTCAATCTTCACACCGTCGTCAATGAGCGCAGTCATTGCTGGTTTCATGAGCTTATGAGCGCTTAAAACAAAGAAGTTGCCAATATTCCGGTTCTTGGCAGCCTGCATTGCCGCCGCAGTGGTTGGACTGGTGGTTTCAAAGCCAATTCCTAAGAACACAACCTTCTTGTCCGGGTTCTTCTCTGCGATCTTGAGCGCCTCCATGGAGGAGTACACTACCTGTACCGCCGCACCCTCGCCGCGCACGCTCTGGAGCGTCGAGGTTGAGCCGGGTACACGAATCATGTCCCCAAAGGTGGTTAGAATGACGTCCGACCGGCGAGCCAACGCGACCGCGTGATCCACATAGCCAATATCAGTGACACAGACCGGGCATCCGGGGCCGGAAAGGAGTTCCACATGCTCGGGCAGCAGTGCCGGAATACCAAACTTCTGTATGGCCATGGTGTGACTTCCACACACCTCCATCAGTCTCACCGGCTTTGTGGACTCGGCATTAATCTTTGCAACAAGCCCCTTAATCAGACTTCGATCGCGATACTCATCAATGTATTTCAAAGCTTAATCTACCTTCAGGTTTGTGTATTCGCGAATGACTTCAAGAGTCTCGTCGGCCTCGGCCGCGCTGATCTTTTCCAGAACAAAACCGGCATGCATGAGTACGTAGTCGCCAATTTCTATGTCCTCGGCAATGGCTAATGCCGCATCGTACATTACCCCGCCAATGCTCACCTTAGCTGTTTCACCCGTGAGCTCAACAACCTTTCCTGGAACTCCTAAACACATAACTCACTCCTTGCGGCCGCCGCCGCTAACTGTCCTAATGCAATTCCACCGTCATTGGTGGGTACTCGCTTGTGCGCATATACCGAAAAACCTTGCTGTTCAAGGAGAAACTCTGTTTGCGCCAGAATATAACGGTTCTGAAATAGCCCCCCGCTCAACACTACCGAGTTGAGGCTAAGCGAGGACCGCAGATGTATTGATGTCTGCACAATGAGTTCGGAAATTGTAGTATGGAACCTGGCCGAAATCAACCGTAAATCCTGACCACTCTGCATATCTTCAAGCAGCGCCCCAATCGTGTCCGAAAGCCCTATGTCCAGTATGGTTTCGGGTGTGGCTGTGCCGTCAGCCGCATCCAGGCGAAATGGGTAAGGCGGGTGGGCGCCAGGGGCCGCTATGCTTTCCAGACGCATAGGGCCTTCTGCATCAAACTGAGCATGACTACAAATGCCAACAAGCGCGGCAACTGCGTCAAAGAGCCTTCCGGCGCTGGAACTCAAGGGGCAGTACAGGTTTTTCTCAAGCGATGTACGCACTGCGGCGCGGCGCACCTCCGGAATTCCACGGAGAAACGGAAGATCCATCTCAAATGCCAAGGAACCATATTCACGATACAGCAATGCAAGCGCGGTTCGCCATGGCTCGGCCACGACAAGATCCCCGCCTGGAAGAGGTATGGCTGGCAGGTGTGCGACGCGACGGAACTCGGCCCGGTCTGCTACAAAAAACTCTCCACCCCAGATGGTTTCATCACTGCCGTAGCCGGTGCCGTCAAAACTGACGCCAATCACCTGCTCATGCAGGTTATGCTCGGCCATGCAGGCCACAATATGTGCATGGTGGTGCTGAACCTGTACCAATGGTAGCCCAAACTGCAATGCGAATCGGGTGGATAGGTAGTCCGGATGCAGGTCGCAGGCAATAACCCGCGGCTCAAACCGGAACAGGCGTGAGAAACGCTGCACTGCTTCCTCAAAGAACTCAAGCGTCTCGCCATTTTTCAAGTCCCCAATGTGTTGACTGAGGATTGCCTCTTGCCCCTTGCCAAGGCAGAAGGTGTGTTTGAGTTCCGCTCCAACTGCCAGAATTCCCTCGACATTTGTGAACAACGGTATCGGCCCCGGAGCATATCCACGGGAACGCCGTATTGGGCGTGGGCTACCGTTGACCACCATCATGACCGAGTCGTCGACCCTGTTGTGTACGGCACGGTTGTAGCTTACAACTGCGTCGACCATTGGGCCTAAACGCTCAACTGCCTCGGAGTCGGTAATGACAATGGGCTCGTCCGAGATGTTTCCACTGGTAAGGACCACCGCATTGGTCTTGAGGTGCTCAAAAAGCAGATAGTGAAAGGGCATTGAGGGCAGGATAGCCCCAATGCTTGACAGACCATTGCAGACCGATGCTGCGGTGCCGTTGTGCGAAGAAAGCAGCACAATGGGCCGGGCAGGGCTACAGAGACATGCAATCTCGGCCTCATTGGGGGTAGAAACGGTTTCAACGGCCGCAATATCGCGGAACATGACCGCAAAGGGTTTGCCCTCCCGCTTCTTGCTTGTGCGCAGACGTTGAACGGCCTTTTCATTAAAGGCGTCGCACACCAAATGGTAACCACCGGTACCCTTGAGGGCTACAAGACCTCCGTCATCAATGATCGTGGCGGTACGTTCCAGAGCTGCTGCCCCGGCCGTCGTTTCACCTAAGGTTCCACCCAAAGCTGCGCCAGTACCACCCTCTGCTTCCCACACGCTGTATACCGGCCCGCAGGCAGTGCAGGCTACTGGTTGAGCGTGAAAACGCCGGTCGTGGACATCTTCGTACTCCTTCCGGCAGGTGTCGCACATCGGGAAGACGTCCATGGTGGTGTTAGGCCGATCGTAGGGGAGATCTCGGATAATGCTAAAGCGTGGGCCACAGTTGGTGCAGTTAATGAGGGGGTAGGCAATTCGGTGCGGCTGCGAGTTCATGTCGTCAAGGCAGTCCGCACACACTGCTATGTCCGGACTCACCCGTGTGACGGCTTCTGAGCGGTCACTACTGGCGATAATGCGAAACTCTTGCGCCCCGCTTGGCTCGGCATACTCGGCATGGAGGTCATAGATCTCGGCTGCGGGAGGTTTGTTCCGTGGAATTGCCTCTATGAAGGCTGCAACCTGTTCCTGCGTGGCTTCGGCGTGAATATAGACCGCGTCGTTGGCATTCTCTACAGTGCCGCTGATATGGAAGTTTTCGGCCAGGCGATATATGTATGGGCGAAAGCCGACTCCCTGTACGAGGCCCCGCACCGTTATTCGTTGAGCCGTTACAAAAGTTCTTTCATCTATCGACATATCGATATTCCTGTTACATATTCGGTGATCTGAAGATGTACGAGTTTTGGTGTCGAGTCGAGCTCAGACTACACCCGCTATGCCCACAACACAAGCCAAACGCGGTCAAACGCGGTCAAACACATGGAAAAGCAGTAAATGCACTCGGAAATGGAGGCGCCGGAGCCCAGTCTGGCAGGGTTCCCAACCGCCTTGCGCAATTATGGGCTGGTTTCGCGAACGCTTTTTGCCTGTTGAGACGGGGTTTCGAAAAATTTGTTTGACAAATGGAGAGACCGGTGAGAACATGACCTTGAATTAATCACGAGACAGGCAGGTGTTCATCACCAATCTATTCTGAGAGGACTCGCTCATGCGGCTGTGGTGGCTTACAGGGGCGTGTGCCTGTCAGAATTGAGAACTTTGAAGGGGGGAGTATGAGCTCAGTCGTAAGTGGCGTCTTGCAAGAATACGGCAATGACGCAGGACGGCTAATGGATATTCTATTGGATATTCAGGCAGAAAATGGCTACATATCCGATGAGGACATTACCGGAATTGCCACCGGCTTAGATATGTCGACTGCGGATGTAGAACAAACGGTTTCCTTTTATCATTTCTTTGCTCGCAAACCAATGGCGAAATACAACGTCTACCTCAACAACAGTGCAATTGCGGTTCTCATGGGACGTGAGAAAATTGCAGAGGCATTTGAGCGAGAGTCGGGCTGCAAATTTGGCGAGGTGTCCGAGGATGGCATGATAAGTCTGGACGACTGTGCCGATATCGGCATGGCAGATCAAGAGCCAGCAGCGCTTATTAATGGACTCGTCTTCCCAAATCTCACAGGCTTTCGCGTCAAGGAGCTCGTGCGTGACATGCGCAAGGGAGTCTCGGTTGACGAGTTGCGGGCCCACGGGCTTGGTGACGGAATGAACAACTCGCAATACATGAAGGCCACCGTCAACAACAACATCCGCAAGAAAGGCGCGGTCATTTTTTCCGAGTACCAGGCAGGTTCGGCTCTGGATAAGGTGAAGACTGACCGCATGAGTCCTGAGCAGCTGATTGAGCTCGTTAAGCAGTCTGGCCTTCGCGGCCGAGGCGGCGCTGGCTTCCCAACCGCTATGAAGTGGGACTTCTGTCGCAAGGCGAAGGGCGAAAAGAAGTACATCTTCTGCAATGCGGATGAAGGCGAGCCCGGAACCTTCAAGGATCGAGTTATCCTTACTGAGCGGCCACGCTTGATCTTCGACGGTATGGCGCTTGCCGGTTATGCAGTTGGAGCCCACAAAGGTATACTCTACGTTCGCTATGAGTATATGTACATGAAGGAGTACCTCGAAAGCATTCTTACCGAAATGCGCAACGAAGGAGCGCTCGGAAAGAAGGTGAATGGTATTGACGGCTTCGATTTCGAGATCCGCATACAGTACGGCGCGGGAGCCTATGTGTGTGGAGAGGAATCAGCCCTGATTGAGTCAGCCGAAGGCAAACGTGGCGAGCCACGCGACCGTCCTCCCTTCCCTGTCGAAAAGGGATACCGTGGTATGCCAACCGTCATTAACAACGTAGAGACGCTCTGCTCGGTTGCCAAGCTTGTCACCAACGGTGTTGAGTGGTTTAAGTCACTTGGAACCGGTCAGTCAACCGGAACCAAGCTCTTGAGTATCTCCGGTGATGTAAAGTACCCAGGCGTCTACGAAGTCGAGTGGGGTTTTAGCATTAACGATATTCTTGAGATGTCCGGCGGTGACCCAGCTGCAGTTCAGGCGGTACAGGTTGGAGGCCCCTCGGGTAGCTGTGTTGGGCCGAATGAGTTTGAACGCACCATTAGCTATGAGGACTTATCGACAGGTGGTTCAATGATGGTCATTGGTGAGCAGCACGATCTGCTGCAGGATGTCGTCCTGAACTTCACCGAGTTCTTCATTGACGAGTCGTGTGGATCGTGTAGCACCTGTCGCGCCTTGGCAGTTATGTACAAGAAGACGCTGGAGAAGGTCCTCAGTGGTGGGGGTAGAAGAAAGGACATTGACGCAATGCTGTCCTGGGCTCCTATTGGCAAGGCCAGCCGGTGTGGACTTGGTCAGACCGCAATGAATCCAATCTGTACCAGTATCAAGAATTTCCGCTATCTGTACGAGGGGCACATCAAGAACGCCAACGAGCAGTATGAGGGTGGTTTTGATATCGCTAAGGCTGTCGCCGACTCGTGTGAAGTAGTGGGCCGACGACCGAATTTGTAGGGGTGAGGAAATGAGTGAGTTTGTATCCTTCAAAATTGACGGAAAACAGTGCATGGGGCGAGCCGGTGAGTACATTACCGAAGCTGCCGAGCGCAACAGCATCTACATTCCAACCCTCTGTAACTACAAGGACACCGCACCTAAGGCATCATGCCGGGTCTGTACCGTTAAGGTAAACGGCCGCGTGATGACTTCGTGCACGACCCCGTTGCAAGAGGGCATGGAAATTGAAAACGAAACCGCCGAAATCCAAGACATTCGCAGCGGTATAATTGAGTTGCTCTTTGCCGAGGGCAATCATCTCTGCCCATCCTGTGAGAAGAGTGGATCCTGTGAGTTGCAAGCACTGGGATATCGCTTTCGCATGATGGTTCCTCGTTTTCCATATCTCTTCCCGGTGCGAGAAATTGACGCATCGCATCCGAGACTTATCAAAGACCACAACCGCTGCATTCTATGCAAACGTTGTGTCAGGGTAATGAAGGATGAGAAGGGGCGTAGCTTCTTTGCCTTCTATAAACGTGGAGCTAAGCTTGAGATCACTGTTGCACCTGAGTTGGCAGACAAGATCACAGACGAAGTTGCCCAAAAGGCAATGGATGTCTGTCCTACCGGAGCGCTGCTGAGAAAGCGTCAAGGCTGGGATGTGCCTGTTGGTAAGCGGCTGTTCGACATGAAGCCAATTGGCTCAGAGTTCGAGCAGGTGAAGTAGGAGAAACGGAGAAAATTATGAGCAAAGCTGTAGTCGCGACGACATCCATGGCGGGTTGCTTTGGGTGTCACATGTCGTTCCTGGATATCGACGAGCGCATTCTTGACCTTATTGAACTGGTTGAGTTCAATAAGTCGCCAATCAATGACATTAAGCACTTTACCAAACAGTGCGACATTGGTTTGCTTGAGGGTGGGTGTGCGAATAGTGAAAATGTTGAGGTACTTAAGGAGTTCCGCAAGCATTGTAAGATACTTGTTTCGGTTGGCGAGTGTGCTCTCATGGGCGGACTCCCGGCAATGAGAAACGGGCTTCCGATCAAAGAGTGTATAGATGAAGCCTATCTGAATGCACCAACAACGAAGAACTGCAATCCGAATAGGATTCTACCTAATGATGATGAGTTGCCGATGCTGCTTGATCGGGTATATCCCTGTCACGAGATCGTCAAGATCGACTACTTCCTTCCAGGCTGTCCGCCTCGAGCAGACCTTATCTGGAATGCGTTGTACGCACTCGTCACCGGCGACGAACTGAAGTTGCCGTACGAGGTCTTTAAGTACGATTAAGGAGAAGCAAGAACTATGTCACGAAAAATAACTATAGAACCGGTAACCAGGGTCGAAGGTCACGGAAAAGTGACCATTCACCTGGACAAGGCCGGTGAAGTATCACAGAGTCGTTTGCATATCGTGGAGTTCCGCGGTTTCGAGCGCTTTGTTCAGGGGCGCCCTTACTGGGAAGTGCCGGTATTGGTACAGCGACTCTGCGGCATTTGTCCGGTGAGCCATCATCTTGCGGCTGCCAAGGCTGTAGACGTAATTGCAGGTGCTGGCACCGGAGACGGTCTTACTGTAACCGGCGACAAGATGCGGCGTCTCATGCATTACGCGCAGTTCTTCCAGTCGCATGTACTGCACTTCTTTCATCTGGTGTCGCCGGACCTCCTGCTTGGAGTCGACGCCGACCCGGCTATCCGCAATATCATTGGTGTTGCGCTGCAACACAAAGATCTTGCTGTTCAGGGCGTCATGATGCGCAAGTTCGGCCAGGAACTCATTGAAGTGACTGCGGGAAAGAAGATTCATGGAACTGGAGCCATACCGGGCGGGGTTAACAAGAACCTTTCTATTGAGGAGCGGGATCGTTTTCTTAAGGGTGCGGATCCGCTGAACGCTGACAAAATGATTGAGTGGTCCGTTGCTGCCCTGGATCTGTTCAAGGACTACTACGGTAAGAACAAGGAAACGGTCGACGGCTTCTCTCACTTTCCATCGAACCATCTGAGTCTTGTACGTAAAGATGGTGCGCTTGACTTCTATCATGGTGGAATTCGTGCGGTTGACTCTGAAGGTAACAAAATCATTGACTACGCCGACTATCAAGACTACACCAACATCATTGGTGAAGGTGTTAAGTCATGGAGTTACATGAAGTTCCCTTACCTTCTCTCACTTGGTGAGGAAGAGGGTTGGTACCGCGTGGGGCCGCTGGCACGACTCAACACCTGTGACTTCATTCCCAGCCCATTGGCGCAAAAAGAGTTTGAGATTTTCAGGGCTCACACCAACGGTAAACCGAACAACATGTGTATGCACTACCACTGGGCACGCATTATTGAGATCCTGCACTCGGCCGAGGTCATTAAGGAACTCCTTGAGGATCCGGATCTGCAGGGAACCGACCTCGTTGCAACCGGTGAGCGTAAGGACGAGGGTGTTGGACTTGTTGAAGCACCTAGAGGAACCTTGTTCCATCACTACAATGTGAACGAGGACGACCAGATCACCATGTGTAACCTCATTGTCTCAACGACCAACAACAACGTGCCTATGAACAAAGCGGTGAATTTTGTCGCTAAAGCGCAAATGAGCGGTCAGGCCGAAATCACTGAGCCAATGATGAACATGGTTGAGGTCGCCATTCGCGCATACGATCCGTGCCTTAGCTGTGCAACTCACGCCCTGGGTGAGATGCCGCTTGAGGTTACGATGCTCGACGCGGATGGAAACGAAATCACTTCAAGAAAGCGCTAGTCGTGATGTTGAAGTGGCGGAGTGTTCAGAAGTAATGCCTCGAGTATTCGTATATGGAATTGGAAACCCAGGCCGTCAAGACGACGGCCTGGGGCCTTTATTGGCTGAACGTCTTGAAGGCTGGGTTGAGTCGGAAGGGCTATCCGACATCAAAGTCGACGCAAACTATCAATTAATGGCCGAGGACGCACATACCGTCTCGGAACACGATCTTGTCATCTTTGCAGACGCGTCCAAAGAGGATATCCCCTCATATGCGGTGTCACGCGTAGAAGCCTCGAGCCACATTGGGTTCTCAACACATTCAATGACGGCTGAGTCGGTTGTTGGGCTGACCAGTGAGCTCTACGGGACACCGCCTCCGGTATACATGATTCACATCAAGGGATACGAATGGGATTACGCGGCCGAGATGACGGAGCAAGCTTTAGAGAATCTAAATCAGGTTGAACAATTTCTCAGAGAATGGCTTAAGAACCCTGTCGAGATACAAACCCCGATCACGGTTTAGATCACGGCGTTGGTACGCATCTTTCACGTAGTTTTGTCTATGGGTGGCGTGAGGGACGGGAGCTGACTTCCCGACCCTCAGCTACATAGGGGCGTCTTACATCCTTGGCATCACCGCTACTTCCCTGCCGTGTATCCACCGTCTACCAGCAGATCTGCGCCGGTAATAAAGCTCGCTTGGTCGGAAGCCAAAAATACAACCGCTGCGGCAATCTCTTCGGGCCTTCCTAGTCTTCCCAATGGGTGGCGCGAGACGAGTACCTGTTTAAGCTCCTCAGGCGCCTCGGCTAGAATTGGCGTGTCAATATACCCTGGTGAAACCGAGTTAACGCGGATGCCTTGCTCAGCGTACTCGAGCGCGAGAGTCTTGGTGAGGTTTTTGACGCCACCTTTCGCTGCCGAGTATGCTGCGGTTTGCGCCTGTCCGACATTTCCAAGGATAGATGCGCAGTTTACAATTGCGCCGGAGCCCTTTTCTAGCATTGCACCGATAGCGTGCTTGGCTACCAGGAATACCCCAGTTAGGTTAATGGAAACCACCTTATTCCAGTCCTCAAGGGTATACTCATGTGCTTCGCCGGTGTGGCCTATACCAGCGTTATTAAAGACAATATCTAAGCCACCGAATTCCGACTTTGCCTTCTGCACCAATGCCTTTACCTGGTCTTCTTGAGTTACGTCTACTTTGAAGAAAGTTGCCTTCGTGTCACCTCCACTGTTCAGCTCGGATGCCAGTTTCTCCCCGGCCTCGGTGTTAAGGTCCGCAATAAGCACCTTGGCGCCTTCACGTACCATCTGCCGGACTGTTGCTTCTCCAATACCGCTTGCGCCGCCGGTGACAATTGCCACTTTCTTTGCTAGATGGTCTTGCATACTGTTCTCCTTGCTTGCAGGTTGCTGTCACGGATATCCTTCACTGCGCTCAGTTGCGCATGAGGATATGTATTCTGCTTGCCTTCATTTCCAAGGTAATACGAGTGACTTTTACCGGCAAGTTTCACGTGGAAGGACCGGCGACTAATAGCTCATGGAAGGAGGCATCTGGAAAACAAATTTGAGAAATAGGGCGCCAGAGACCCATGCGCACAGTTCCTGAGTCTGGGTGACACGAACAATAACTCGTTGTGTCGCTTGAAGTTCCATGCTATTGTTCTGAGAAGATTTACAAAACTCAAACAGGGCTGTTCAAGCATAGGCCCGGGTTGAAGTGAGGACGAATGGCGCACACAATACTCTACTACGACTGCTTTTCCGGTGTAAGTGGCGATATGAATCTCGGGGCCATGATCGATCTAGGGGTCAAGTCTGAGGATCTTGAAAGGGAACTGTCCAAACTTGGCATCGACGGCTATCGACTTGAGATATTCAAAGACGAGCGCAAAGGTATAACCGGAACCCGGGTAATTGTGCATACCGAAGAAGCCGGGCATTTGCCGGAGGCAGTGGAGCACACACACGAGCATCATCACCACCGCGGGCTCACCGAGATAAAAAAAATCATAACCGACAGCCAGCTTTCAGCAACGGTGAAACACCGTGCAATTGCGATTTTTGAGCGCCTTGGCCTTGCGGAGGCTAAGGTGCATGGAGTCCCAGTCGAACAGGTACATTTTCATGAGGTGGGCGCGATTGATGCAATTGTCGATATAGTTGGCGCCGCAATTTGTCTTGACCTGCTTGCTGTTGACCGTGTGGAGTGCTCCGAGGTGCGACTCGGAGGTGGCACGGTAAGGGCGGCACATGGACTTCTGCCGGTTCCTGCTCCCGCAACTGCAGAGATTCTGCGAGATGTCCCTGTACGCAGTGGGCCGGTGGACAAAGAACTTACCACGCCGACCGGGGCGGCTATTGTACGGACTCTTGCAGAGGCTTTTGACAACGGGCTTACTATGTCGGTGCAGGCTGTTGGGTATGGCATAGGTGGCAATGATAATGAGGTAGCCAATGTCCTAAGGGTCTTCTTAGGACAATCTGAAGCTGCGCGGGTGCCCAGAGGGAACCCGGAATCCGGGGACTATCTTCAACTGGAAACCAACATCGACGATATGCTGCCTGAAGACTACGACTATGTGGTGGAGCGCCTATTTGAGCTTGGTGCTCAAGATGTCTGGTTGACACCCATCATTATGAAAAAAACTCGGCCAGCTATAACTCTTTCGTGTTTGTGTTCTGAATCCCGGAGGGACGCCTGCATAGATGTTTTGCTTAGCGAGACTTCTTCCCTTGGAGTCCGGGTGAGTGGAGTATCGCGGCCTGCGCTTGAGCGCAGTTCGGTAGCAGTCGACTGCACATATGGAACGGTGCGGGTGAAGATCGCTTACAAGGGCGGAGCGGTTCTCAAGGTAAAGCCTGAGTACGAGGACTGCAGGGAACTCGCGCAACAACATGGAGTTACGGTACAGGCTGTTCGGACGGCCGCATTAAACGCGTATCATTCGAGTCCTACAAACCAATCGAATACAAATGAGGTAACCCCATGACGAACTTGGCAATTCAATCTCTTCTTGAACAAGTTGCTGCTGGCGATACAAGCCCCGAACTCGCGCTTGATAAGTTGCGAAGTTTACCCTTTGAAGACCTAGGATTTGCCAAGGTAGATCACCACCGATCCCTGCGACAAGGGTTTCCCGAGGTAATCTACTGTGCCGGAAAAACGGCAGAGCAGGTGGGGCAGATTGCGGAATCAATGCTTGCGCATGACAATACAGTTCTTGCGACTCGAGCCGACGAGGCGTGTTTTGAGGCCATTCGGGCGGCCTCTGGTGAGGAGCCGGTCTATAACAGAGCTGCCCGCACGGTCTTGGTACGGCGCGGAGAACTACCCGCTACCATGGGTTCCATTGCGGTAGTCAGTGCTGGCACCTCGGATCAGGCCGTGGCTGAGGAAGCAGCCGAAACCGCTGCTGCATTTGGCAACGAGGTTGACAGGATCTACGACGTTGGAGTCGCGGGTATTCACCGGCTATTTGCTCGCATGGAGCGTATTCGTAAGGCACGGGTAGTTATTGTAGTGGCCGGAATGGAGGGAGCGCTCGCGAGCGTGGTTGGAGGTCTGGTTGATAGGCC